>DASULA010000388.1:0-10754 GCA_036278435.1 Mycobacteriales bacterium
AGAACTCCGCCTGCCTGGCCGCCTACGGCCTGACCCCGGCGCACCTGCTGGCCGAAGCCGGTGCCCTCGGGCCGCGGACCACCGCGGTGCACGCCACCCACCTGACCGGACCGGACGTCTGGCTGCTGGGCGGCTCCGGCACGGCCGTGGCGATGTGCCCGACGACCGAACGCGACCTGGCCGACGGCATCGGGCCGGCCCGTGCGCTGGCCGACGCGGGCAGCCCGATCAGTCTGGGCAGCGACAGCCACGCGGTGATCGACCCGTTCGCCGAGGCCAGGGCGGTGGAACTGGACGCCCGGCTGGCCACCGGCCGGCGCGGTCACTTCGCCGGCGCCGACCTGCTCGCCGCGGCCACCCGGCACGACACCCTGGGCTGGGCCGACGCCGGCCGGATCGCCCCGGGGGCGCTGGCCGACCTGGTCACGGTGCGGCTGAATTCGCCCCGGCTGGCCGGGGCCGGTGCGGACCACGCGGTGGACGCGGTGGTGTTCGCCGCCACCGCCGCCGACGTCCGCGCGGTGGTGGTCGCCGGCCGCCAGGTGGTCCGCGACGGCCGGCACACCACCATCGACGTCCCAGCCGAACTCACCGCCGCCCTATCTGAGGTTTTCTCGCGAAAACCTCAGAGGTAACCGGTTACACGTGATGGTTTTCGCGAGAAAACCTCATGGCGGGCGGGTGGTGGCGACCGGCGGCCGATGCTTATCGGGTGACCAGTTGGGTGCGCGGGTCGTGTGGCTCCGTGGGCGCCGCGTCGACCCGCAGGTCGGCACGGTCGCGGGCCCCGTCGATCGGGAAGAACCGGTCCTCGGCGGCCATCCACCGGCGCCACAGGTCCCGGTATCTGGCGGAGTCCCCGTCCCGGTCCAGGCCACGCCGCAGCCGGACCCGCCGGGGTGCCTCCACCCAGATCGTGTAGGCCAGCCGCCCGACGGTGGCTCGGCGGGTGCTGGTGACGCCCTCGACGATGATCAGGGGCGCCCACGGCGTGGTCTTCCAGCCGGCCAACGAGGTGCCGAACTCGTCGCCGTCCCAGTTCCGCACCTGGTACACCGCGTCGTGGGCGGCCAGCAGCGGGTCGAGCACCTGGGCCTCGAACCGCGGCCACCATGCGGCGAAGTCGGTCAAGGGGTCGTCCCAGGACACGAAGTCGTCGATGCGCACCCGAGGTGCTCCGGACAGCGCGACCAGCCGGCGGGCAAGGGTGCTCTTGCCCGACCCGCTCGGCCCGTCCACCCCCACGATCCGGGTCGGCCCGTCCACGGGCCGCCGCCGCACCTCGTCCAGCACGTCCGTCAGGTCCACCACCGCCACGGCCCCGACCCTGCCACCGGAGCGGCGGATGGTCACCCGATATCCGCCGCACGGCACCGCTCGTTGGCTCGTCTACGCTGTGCTGGTGCGGTTGTTGATCACCGACATCGGGCGGTTGTGGGTGGGTGATGGCGACGTGCTCACCGACGCGGCCGTGCTCTTCGATGGTGACCGGATCGGCTGGGTCGGTTCCCGGGTGCGGGCACCGGCGGCCGACGAGGTCACCTCGTGTCGGGGCGGGCTGGTCACCCCGGGGTTGGTCGACGCACACGCTCATCCGGTCTACGCCGGTGACCGGCACGCCGAGATCGCCCGGCGCTCGGCCGGCGCCGGCTACGCCGAGATCGCCACGGCCGGCGGCGGCATCGCCGCCACCGTGCGCGACACCCGGGCCGCGGTGGACCTGCGACTGGCCGCCTCGGTCCGCGACCGGCTCCGGTCCTGGCTGCGGACCGGCACCACCACGGTGGAGTGCAAGACCGGGTACCACCTGACCGGGGCCGGCGAACTGGCCGCGGTGCGGCTGCTCGCCGGGCTGGCCGACGAGTCCGACCAGCCCGACCTTGCTCGCCCGTACGTGACGTTCCTGGCCGCGCACGCGGTGCCGCCGGAGTACGCCGGTCGGCAGTCGGAGTACGCCGCGCTGTGCGGCCAGTGGACCCGGCCGGCCGCCGAGGCCGGCGCGCGGGGCGTGGACGTGTTCTGCGACACCGGCTACTTCACCGTGGCCGAGGCCCGGGCCGTGCTGCTGGCCGGCCGGGCCGCCGGCCTGGTACCCCGGGTGCACGCCGACGAACTGGCTCGCACCGGCGGCGCGATGTTGGCCGCCGAACTCGGCGCCGCCTCGGCCGACCACCTGCTGCGGGTCACCCAGGACGACGCCAGGGCTTTGGCCGGCGCCGGGGTGGTGGCCACCCTGTGCCCGCTCACCGGGCTGCAACTGCGCCGGCAGCCGCCGGCCCGCATGCTCGCCGACGCCGGTGTCAGGCTGGCCCTGGGCACCGACCACAATCCGGGTCAGTGTGGCAGCACGTCCATGTCGCTGGTGGTGGCCGTGGCGGTGGCCGCGCTGGGTCTGACCGTGGCCGAGGCCCTGACCGCGGCCACCGCCGGTTCGGCCGCGGCGCTGCGGCTGACCGACCGGGGGGTGGTGCGGGTCGGAGCGCTGGCCGATCTGGTGTGGTGGGACGCCGACCATGAGGGGGCGTTCGCCTGGGCGTTCGGGTTGTCCCCGCTGCGGGTGTGGCGGGGCGGCCAACCGGTGGAGCGGGCCGCGTCCAGCCTTTCCTGAGTGCAGGATGGGGGATCCGGGCCGACCCACGGGCGGTACCCGCCCCCCGGCGTCCGGCGGGGCCGCCGACCGCCGTCGGGGACCGGCGAGCGGATCCGGCGGGAACGGCTCATCGACGCGCCGACGAGAGGTGGCTGGACATGACATCCCGGGACATGGTGGGCGACACCGTGCCGCCGAACACCGTTCTGCTGGACACCGCGTCGCCCACTGTCGGCGACGTGGTGGCGGTGGCCCGCGGTGGCGCGTCGGTGCGGATCGGGCCGGCCGCGCACTCGGCCATGGCGGCCAGCCGCAAGATCGTGGACGAACTCGCCGCGTCGACCAGGCCGGCCTACGGGGTGTCCACCGGATTCGGCGCGCTGGCCAGCCGGCACATTCCGCCCGAACTGCGGGCCGCGCTGCAACGCTCACTGGTGCGGTCGCACGCCGCCGGCATGGGTGGCGAGGTGGAGCGCGAGGTGGTGCGGGCGATGATGCTGCTGCGGCTGCGCACCCTGACCACCGGCCGCACCGGGGTCCGGCCGGTGCTGGCCTACACCCTGGCCGCGCTGCTCAACGCCGGGATCACCCCGGTGGTCCGCGAGCACGGCTCGCTGGGTTGCTCAGGGGACCTGGCGCCGCTGGCGCACGTCGCGCTGGTGTTGACCGGTGAGGGGGAGGCGCGCGGCCCGGACGGGACAGCCCGGCCGGTACCCGAGCTGCTCGCCGAGCACGACATCGCCCCGGTCACGCTGGCCGAGAAGGAGGGCCTGGCGCTGATCAACGGCACCGACGGGATGCTCGGCATGCTCTGCCTGGCCATCGCCGACGCCGGCCGGCTGCTGACCACCGTGGACGTGACCGCGGCGATGAGCGTGGAGGCGCTGCTGGGCACCGACCGGGTGTTCGCCCCGGAACTGCACGCGCTCCGGCCGCACCCGGGCCAGGCGGCCAGCGCGGCCAACATGCTGGCCGTGCTGGCCGGCTCGCGGATCGTGGCCTCCCACCGCGAGGGGGACACCCGGGTGCAGGACGCGTACTCGTTGCGCTGCGCCCCGCAGGTGACCGGCGCGGCCCGGGACACCCTGGACTTCGCCCGCACCGTGGCCGGCCGCGAACTGGCCTCGGCGGTGGACAACCCGGTGGTGCTGGAGGACGGCCGGATCGAGTCCAACGGCAACTTCCACGGCGCGCCGCTGGCCTACCTGGCCGACTACCTGGCCATCGCGGTGGCCGACGTGGGGTCGATGGCCGAGCGGCGCACCGACCGGATGTGTGACGTGGCCCGGTCGCACGGGCTGCCGCCGTTCCTGGCCGACGATCCCGGGGTGGACTCGGGCATGATGCTGGCGCACTACACCCAGGCCGCCATGGTGGCGGAGAACCGGCGGCTGGCCGTGCCGGCGAGCGTGGACTCGATCCCCACCTCGGCGATGCAGGAGGACCATGTGTCCATGGGCTGGGGCGCGGCCCGCAAGTTGCGCACCGCGCTTTCCAACCTGGCCGCCATCCTGGCGGTGGAGCTGACCGTGGCCGGCCGGGCGCTGGACCTGCGCGCCCCGCTGCGGCCCGGACCGGTACGCCGCCCCGGAACTGGCCGCCGCCGCCAAGCTGGTCGACTCCGGCGCCGTCCTGGCCGCGGTGGACACCGCGGTCGGCCCATTGCGGTGAACAGTCCGGCCGCGCATCGCCCGTCCGGGCCGGGTCACGGCGCCCAGGGTGCCCGGGCTGGTGGCCGGGCCGTCATCCTTTGACCGGCCGGGCGGCGACGGGTGGTGGATCGGGCCCGGTTTGGCATGCTGGACCGGACCAACTGGCGGCGATCGAGGGGGCCCGGTGGATAAAGCGGCAGGCCGGGCGCGGGTGCCGGTCGAGTTGGACGCGGTGTCGGAGACACTGTTGTGGACGCTGTACTACCGGGCCAGTGAGGCGCGCCGGCCGGACGGGGTGCTGCGCGACCCGCTGGCGGCGGAGTTGACCGACCGGATCGACTTCCCGTTCGAGTCGCGGTTCGGCCGGGCCGGATCGGTCACCGCCCAGATCCAGGGGCTTCGGGCGCGCTGCTTCGACGAGCAGGTGCGGTGGTTCCTGGCCGGCCATCCGGATGGCACCGTGGTGGCCCTGGGCGAGGGCCTGGAGACCCAGTTCTGGCGGGTGGACAACGGGCGGGTGCGCTGGCTGACCGTGGACCTGCCCGAGGTGACCGCGCTTCGCCGCCGGCTGCTGCCCGACCCGCCGTCCGGGCGGGTGCGGGCGCTGGCCGGCTCGGCCACCGACCTGGGCTGGATGGACCGGGTGGACGCCACCCGGGGCGTGCTGGTGGTCGCCCAGGGACTGTTCATGTACCTGCCGCCGGAACAGGTGCGCCGGTTGGTCGCGGCCTGCGCGCAGCGGTTCCCCGGCGGCGGCCTGGTGTTCGACGCGGTGCCGCACTGGTTCGCCAAGGCCACCGCGAGCGGGCGGGTGCGGGCCTCGACCGGCTACCGGGCGCCACCGATGCCGTGGGCACTGGACGTGGACGAACAGCCCGGCCTGCGCGACCTGCACCCGAACATCGCCACGGTGCGCGACCTGCGGCCGCCCCGCGGGCGCGGCCTGCTGGGCCGGCTGCTGCCCCGGGTGAACCTGATCCCGGTGCTGCGCCACAAGCGCCCCTCCGCGGTGCTGCTCACCTTCGGCTGAGCGGGTCCACCCATCCCCGTGCTCCGGGTTCGCTCGCCCGGACCCGGGCACCCCGGCTGTCAGTGCACCAGGCGGCGGAACTGGAAGCCGGCGTTCGTGCCGGTCGCGCCGCTGGCGCACACCGCGAGCGAACCGCGCCGGTCGCCGAACCAGTGCCAGCCGCCGACGTAGGAGTGCCGGTCCGAGCAGATCACGTAGGCGCGGTAGATCTGGGTGCCCGGCCCGTCGCACCACCCGGAGAACGCGCCGGTCGCCGCGGCCCGCATCTCGCCGTAGCACCGGCCCGCCGAGCCGGTGGCGGCCAGCGCCGCCGGTGCGGTCACAGTGGTCAGTGTGGACAGTCCGAACGCGATCAGGCAGGTGGTGGCGAGCTTGTGCATCCCCCGTGGTTCCCTTTCCGGTGTCATGTGGTGGTGTGATCGGTAGGGCCGCCGCCACGGTGCTCAGGTGGTGGCGGCGGCCATCGTATGCGCCGCCGGGCTGGATGCCGGTCACCGTAGGCGGGCGTGTCCGCTGGGTGCCCGCCGGTGTCCGCCGTCCGTTCGGGACCTGCCCGTCACCGCCGGCGCCGGTCGGCCCCCGGCGGTGCTCGGCCGCGCCGACGGTGTTGACCGAACGACGGTGTTGACCGCACCAGGTGACGACCATCACCGCCGGAAAGGCGGCAGGGACGGTCGGGTCGGGGCGAGGATGGTCACGGGCCCGACGCCGAGGGCGTCGCCGGGTGCGGGTGTGGTGACATCACCACTACACAATCCGGTGTCGTGGAGGGGGCGGATGGGCGTGGTACCGGTAACCCCGTGGTCGTGGCTGTTCGCCGTGGCCCCGGTGCTGCTGCTGTTCGGCACCGTGGTGCGTGGCCGGGTGTCGGCCAGGATGGGCGCCGTGGTCGCCCTGGGTGCCGCCCTGATCTGCGCCACCACCGCGTACGGCGTGACGCTCACCGGCGCGGCGGTCGGCGTCGGCAAGGGGCTGTGGCTGGGGTTCTGGATCCTGTTGGTGGTCTGGCCGGCGCTGCTGCTGTACCGGATCGTGGCCGCGGTTGGGTTCGCCCGGATCGGCGATGCGCTGTCCGGGATGCTGCCGGGCCGGACCGAGCGGCTGCTGGTGGTGGCCTGGCTGTTCCCGTCGTTCGTGCAGGGCGTCGCCGGGTTCGGTACCCCGATCGCGGTGGCCGCGCCGCTGCTGCTGGCGATGGGCTGGAACCGGGTCCGCGCGGTGGCGCTGCCGCTGGTCGGCTACCACTGGTCGGTCACCTTCGGCTCGATGGGTTCGTCGTTCTACGTGGCCTCGCTGACCGCCGGGTTCGGGCCCGCCCGGCAGGGCCAACTGGCCCTGCACGCCGCGGTGTTCCTGGCCCTGAACTGCCTGGTCGCCGGTGCGCTGGTGCTGGTGATGGACGGTGGCTGGCGGCGGCTGGTCGAGGGCCTGCCGCTGCTGGTGCGGCTGGGCCTGCCCACCGCGGCCACCCTGGTGGTGGTGGCCATGGTGGTGCCGGCGGTGGCCAGCCTGGTCGCCGGCACGGTCGGCCTGGGCGTGCTGTGGTTGACCGGCCCGCGCCGGCACCGGCGGGCCAGGGTGGTGGCGTACGCGGCCGGCGGCACCTCCGCCGCGGCCGTCGGGTTGTCCGGCCCGGGGCCCGGCGGGGCGCCCACGGTGCCCACAGTGGCCACAGCGGCGACCCCCCCGGCTGCGCCGAGCGGCCCCGCGCCGCCGCTGCTGCTGTGCCCGTACCTGTTCCTGCTGCTGACCGCGCTGCCGGTGTTCCTGGTGCCGTGGTCGCGGTCCTGGGTGCGAACCCACCTGCTGGTCGGCCCGCACTTCCCGGCCACCCGGACCGGGCTGGGGTTCGCGGTGCCGGCGACCGACGCGTTCAACCCGGTGGCGCTGGTCGGCCACCCCGGCGGGTACATCCTGTTCGCCTGCGCGCTGGGGTACCTGGCCTACCGCCGGGGCGGCCTGCTCGGCGGCTCCCAACTCCGCGGCATCGTCGCCACCTGGGCGCGTGGGCTGCCGGCCGTCTCGGTGGTGATCGTGTGCCTGACCTCGGTCGCCATGGTGATGTCGGACTCGGGCATGGTCTCGGTGCTGGCCCGCGGCACCGAGGCGGGCACCGGGCACGCCTTCCCGGTGCTCTCGCCGGTGTTGGGGGCGCTCGGCTCGTTCATGACCGGTTCGACCGCGTCGTCGAACACGCTGCTGGCCGCGTTCCAGGGGCAGGTCGGCACCCTGCTGGGGCTCGACCCGACGGTGTTGGTCGCCGCCCAGACCGCGGGTGCGAACGTGGGTAACTCGCTCGCGCCGGTGGTAATCCTGATCGGACTGGCCGCGGTCGGCGCGCCCGGGGAACTGCCGGCGGTGCTGCGGCGCTGCCTGCTGCCGGCCGCCGTCCTGCTCGCCGTGCTGGTGGCCGCGGTGCTGGTCACCCTGCTCGCCTGAGCCCCACCCCGAGCCGTCACCGAGCGTGGTCAGGGCGGGGGCCGCCGGAGCCGGAGCACCACAACGCCCAGCACTCGGTCGGCCGGGAAGTAGCCCCACTGCCGCGAGTCGTCGCTGCGTTCGGCGTCGCCCAGCAGCACCAGCCCGCCGGGCGGCACCTGGGCGCCCGCGCCGGCACCCACTGCCGCGGCCACCGAGACCGGCACCGGGTCGCCGGCCACGGCCGCGACCCGCTTGAGGTACCAGTGCCGGCCGGTCAGGTTCCGGTCCGCCGGCGGCAACTGGTCCCAGCCGTGGCCCGCCTCGGGTTGTTCGACCACCACCACCCGGCCGCGGCCAACCCGCCGGCCGTGCCGACGCAGCACCAGCACCCGGTCCCCAGGCTGGAACGCCGGTGCCATCGACCCGCCGTCGACCGTCACCAACACCAGCGTCCAGTGCGCCGCGAGGAGCAGGGTGACGGCCAGCACGAAGACGGTCGGCGCCGCGACCACCGCCACCAGCATCCCGCGACCTCCTCACCGAATGGACGGAATCGTAGGGTGCGCGGACGCTCGACGGGCCCGGTCCGACGCGGGCTTTCCGACAAATCGAACCACTTACCGTTCTCTCACGTCATCACGGGCGAGCGGGCGTATCCCCGCCGTTCATGCCGCGATCAAGGGGGAACATGGTCAACAACAACGGAAGCCGCAGGGTGCGGACCAGCGCCCTCACCCGTGGCGAGATCGCAGAGGCAGCGCTCCGCATGTTCGCCGAGGACGGGCTCGCGGGACTGAGTATGCGCCGTCTGGGCAGTGAACTGGGGGTCCACTACTCAACGCTGTACTGGCACATCTCAGACAAGCGCGAGCTGCTGCGACTCGTCCTCGACGCGGTGCTGGCCGACGTGCCGGCACCCAACCCGGACCTGCCCTGGCAGGTCAGCCTGGCCGAGCTGTTCTCGGACCTGCGCGCGGCCTTGCGCAGGCACCCGGGGGCGGCGGTACTGGTGCTGGAACTGGGCCTGCCGGGCCCGAACGCCACCGCGTTCGCGCGGTGCGTGCGGGAGTTACTGGCCGGTGTCGGGTTGGACGAGCTCAGGGCGGAGTGGGCGTACCGCGCGCTCATGCAGTACACAGCGGCGTCGGTGCAGGAGCAGGCCGCGTCCACCTGGTCGGAGGTGGACCGGCTGGCCAGCGTGGACGCCGGGGTGCGCGAGTCGGTCGTGCCGGTGCCTCGCGGGCCGGGCCGGGAGGTCTCCGGCGTAGACCCGGACGCGCAGTTCCGCTACGGGCTCACCTGCCTGCTACACGGGATCGCGGCAACGGTCTGACCGGCCGGGTGGCACCGCCATCTGGATGAACGGTTGCGGGACCCGCGGTATGCGGTCCGGCTCCGGTGCCAGCCTAGTGCTGGCCTTGCACGGAGTGTGCCTGTGGCGCGCGCTGCGGCGCGGCGGGGCCCGCCCACCGGGGGCGGCACGGCTCCGTCCGGCTGGCCCGGTTGCGCCGGGCTACCCCGGGCGCAGCGAGAGCCGGCGGAGGAACTGGGCGTTGACCGCGACCACGACCGTGGAGGCGCTCATCAGGATCGCCCCCACCTCCGGCGGCAGCACCACGCCGTAGCGGGCCAGCACGCCGGCCGCCAGCGGCACCGCCAGCACGTTGTAGCCGGCCGCCCAGCCCAGGTTCTGCCGCATCTTGCGGTAACTGCGCCGGGACAGGGTGACCGCCGACAGCACGCCGCGGGGGTCGTCGGAGGCGAGCACCAGCCCGGCCGACTCGATCGCCACGTCGGTGCCCGCGCCGATCGCCACCCCCACGTCGGCCCGGGCCAGCGCGGGCGCGTCGTTCACGCCATCGCCGACCATCGCGACCCGGTGGCCGCGGGCCTGTAGTTCGGCCACTCTGGCGTCCTTGTCGGCCGGCAGCACCTCGGCGAACACCTCGTCCACGCCGAGTTCGGCGGCGACGTGGCGGGCCACCTGGGCCGAGTCGCCGGTCACCATCGCGACTCGGATCCCGGCCGCGTGCAGGTCGTCCACGGCCTGCCGGGACTCCGGGCGTACCTGGTCGGCCAGCGCCACCCCCCCGGCCACCCGGTGCTCGACCAGCACGTACAGCACGGCCGCGCCGTCGGCGGCCCACCGGTCAGCCGCCGTGGCGAGCCCGGTGGGCACCGGCACGGCGTACTCGCGCAACAGGTTCGGCCCGCCCACCGCGACCTGCCGGCCGTCCACGGTGGCCCGCACGCCCCGACCGGGCAGCGACCGGAAATCCCGGGCCGCCAGCGCCGGTCGACCGTCCCGCCGGGCGGCCCGGCGAACCGCCCGGCCCACCGGGTGCTCGCTGTCGGACTCGACCGCCGCGGCCAGGTCGAGCAGGCCGGCGGTGTCCCCGTCGGCGGCGGTCACCCCGGTCACCGCCGGTTCGCCCCGGGTCAGCGTGCCGGTCTTGTCGAACAGCACCACGTCCACGGTGCGCATCCGCTCCAGGCCGAGCCGGTCGGTGACCAGGATGCCCGACCGGGCCGACACCGAGGTGGAAATGGCGATGACCAGCGGGATGGCCAGGCCGAGGGCGTGCGGGCAGGCGATCACCAGCACGGTGACGGTCCGGTTCACCGCGGCGGCCGGGTCGCCCAGCGCCAGCCAGGTGGCGAAGGTGAGCACGGCGGTGCCGGTGGCGAACCAGAACAGCAGGGCGGCGGCGCGGTCGGCCAGCGCCTGCGCCCGCGACCCGGACGCCTGGGCGCGTTCCACCAGCCGCCGGATGCCGGCCAGGGCGGTGTCCGATCCGACCGCGGTCACCCGCACCCGCAGCGCACTGTCGGTGACCACCGTGCCGGCGACCACCCGGTCGGCGACGCCGCGCGGCACCGGGCGGGACTCGCCGGTGACCATCGACTCGTCCACTTCCGCGGCGCCCTCGGTGACCGCGCCGTCGGCCGGCATCCGCCCGCCGGGGCGGACCAGCACCACGTCACCGGGGCGCAGTTGCCCGACCGGGGTGGTGCGTACCTCGCCGCCGGTGACCAGTTCGGCCCGGTCGGGCAGCAGGGC
>DASULA010000389.1:0-7852 GCA_036278435.1 Mycobacteriales bacterium
CGGGTCACTGATCGAACACTCACCGAACACCTACCGGCCACCGGCCGCACTGGATGCCTTCGTTCGCGCACGGGACGGACGATGCCGGTTCCCCGGCTGCCAACACCCCGCGCAACGCGCGGATTTGGACCACACGATCCCGTGGCCGAAAGGACCCACCACCGTCGGCAACCTCGGCGCGATATGCCGCCACCACCACCGCCTCAAACACCAAACCCCGTGGCGACTCACCCAAACCAACGGACAATTCCACTGGACCAGCCCCACCAGACGCCACTACACCACCACACCACAAAAATACGACCCACCATAACAACCACCACCCCACACCAAGACATGTCACACAACCCCCGCCCCGCCGTGGTGGAATACATCCGACATGCCAAAATCAACCACGATCAGCCGGACCAGACCACAACCAGCCGACAACACGCCACCCCCGGGCCGCTCAACATCACCACAAGCCAGCCGCCCGCTGGAACGCCACAAGCCGACCTCTGCATAAACCTCATAGTCTGGCGCATCTTACAGTCTCTCCAAAGGACCAATTGTGACTGAATACGAATCCCTTGGTGATCGAAGGCCTCTGATTCACCAAGGTATGCCCAGGTAGTTCGAATTGAGCGAGAGAAGGTTGGTGCGGGTGGTGGGCACTCGATTGGACACCCCTGGGTCGGGGCCGCTGTGTGTGGCGCTGGTTGGTCTGCTCGCCGCGTGCACGTCGACAGGCATCGGCGGGCATGCCTCAGCGGCGAGCCCTACCGCGCCGACCCGACCTGCCGGTCACCCCACACTCGGTCTTCCACCGCCCACGAGCAGCCCTTCGATCCCGTTACCACCCACACCTACACCCACCCCGCCACAATCCACCGAGCGGGTACCGCCAGGAACCTTTCACATCGTGAACAACGGATGCCTCACCGACGAAACCAAACTTGGCGTGGGCACGGACTTGGGCACGCCACTGTGGCCGACTGACACCGGAAGCCTGTGCGGTGGATACCTCGCCTACCACGCCACTACCGTGAGCGGTGGCCACAGTCTGGAATGGGGATTCGAACCGGACTTCGTCGGGACCTGTGCGATCGACGTCTACATCCCCGACAGCCCACACGCCAGCGCCCCGCTCGCGCACTACGTCGTGGTCGACCAACCCACCCACGACAACCCACCGGTCACCGGGTTCAAGATCACCCAAGCGATCCACCACGGCCAGTGGGTCGCCGTCGGTGACTACCATATGACCGGTTACTTCGTGGTCCGGCTGGACGACCGTGGCGACGGGCACAGCGAGATCGTGGCCGACGCCGTCCGGGTCAACTGCCACCGCACCTGACCACCCCGCCGCAGACCGTGACCGGTGGCCGAGCAGCATCAGACGACGCCGATGTACCACCGGTCCGTCGCGGGGTTGGGGCGGAGGATCGTCCGCGGCTGGATCGGCTCGCACCCGCAAGCAGGACTTGGCCGGGGCCGATATCCACTTCCCGAGAGAACTCGCTCTCATCGGACCACCCCCTCGGGTGGCCACGAACCGCTCGCTGGCCCCGCCGCGCCCGAGACAGCCTCCACCGCACGAACCGCGGGAAAGGACGAGTCGTGGTAGTCCGACGGGCGGAGCAGTGTCCCAGCACCAATCGTCCCAAACCCAGGTGAGTCTGTGACCACCGGGGCGGCGCGCGGGGTCAGTGCGCGGCGTCGTCCCAGGTGCGGCCGACGCCGACGGACACGTCCATCGGCACGGTCAACGGATGTGCCCCGCCCATCTCGCGGCGGACCAGTTCCTCCACCGGTTCGCGCTCGCCCGGGGCCAGTTCCAGCACCAGTTCGTCGTGCACCTGCAACAGCAGCCGGGACCGCAGCCCACCGGCCCGCAGGCCGGCGTCCACCCGTAGCATGGCCACCTTGATGATGTCGGCGGCCGAACCCTGGATCGGCGCGTTCAGCGCCATCCGCTCGGCCATCTCCCGGCGCTGCCGGTTGTCGCTGGTCAGGTCCGGCAGGTACCGGCGCCGGCCCAGCATCGTCTCGGTGTAGCCGACCCGGCGGGCCTGTTCCACCACGTCGAGCAGGTAGTCGCGCACCCCGCCGAACCGCTGGAAGTACGCCTCCATCTGCTCGCGGGCCTCCTCGGCGCTGATTCGCAACTGCTGGGCCAACCCGTAGGCCGACAGCCCGTAGGCCAGCCCGTAGGACATCGCCTTGATCCGCCGGCGCATCTCCGGGTCGACCTGGTCGACCGGCAGGCCGAACGCCCGGGACGCCACGAACGTGTGCAGATCCTCCCCGGAGGTGAACGCCTCGATCAGCCCGGCATCGGCCGACAGGTGCGCCATGATGCGCATCTCGATCTGGCTGTAGTCGGCGGTCAGCAGCGACTCGAACCCGGGACCCACCACGAACGCCCGCCGGATCCGCCGGCCCTCGGCGGTGCGGATCGGGATGTTCTGCAGGTTCGGGTCGGTGGACGACAGCCGGCCGGTGGCCGCGATGGTCTGGTTGAACGTGGTGTGGATCCGTCCGAGATCGTCGACCATCGGGATCAGCCCGTCCACCACCGTCTTGAGCCGGGCCACGTCCCGGTGCCGGAGCAGGTGCTCCAGCAACGGGTGGGCGGTCTCGGCGAGCAGTCTCTGCAAGGACTCGGCGTCGGTGGTGTACCCGGTCTTGATCCGCTTGGTCTTCGGTAGCGCCAACTCGTCGAACAGCACCACCTGCAACTGCTTGGGCGAGCCCAGGTTGATCTCCCGGCCGATCACCGCGTAGGCGTCCTGGGCGGCCTGCTTGACCTCGGCGGCGAAGTGCGCCTCCAGTTCGGTCAGGTGGTCGGTGTCCGCGGCGATGCCGGCGGCCTCCATCCGGGCCAGCACGTCCACCAGCGGGAGTTCCACATCGGACAGCAGCCTGCCGCAATCTCGGCTGTCCAGGTCGTCGTCGAGCACGCGGGCCAGGTCGGCCACCGCGCGGGCCCGGACGATCTCGGTACGGGCGAGTGCCTCGTCGGCCTCCTCCTGCCCGCCGTCCAGGGTGAGCTGCCCACCCTGGTCGTCGTCGGCCCGCAGCTCGCGGTGCAGGTAGCGCAGGGACAGGTCGGCCAGGTCAAAGGTGCGCTGGCCGGGCAGCGCCAGGTAGGCGGCCAGGCAGGTATCGCTGCTGACACCGGCCACGTCCCAGCCCCGGGCCCGCAGCGCGAGCATCGGCCCCTTCAGGTCGTGGAAGGCCTTGGGCACGTCCGGGTCGGCCAACCACGCCACCAGCGGCGCCTCGTCGGCGGCGGCCAGTTGCTCGGCGTCCAGGTAGGCACCCTCGCCGCCCTCGACCGCCAGCGCCAGGCCGTCCACGGTGCCGGTGCCGCGTCCCCAGGTGCCGTGCACCGACACGCCCACCCGGACCCCGGAGCGGGCACTGGGAAGCGCAACGTCGCGCAGCCAACCGGCCACCTCGCCTGGCCCGAGCCGCCGGCCCGGCACGTCGATGCCGAAGGCTTCGGGTTCGGGCGCCGACAGGGTGGCCCACAGCCGGTCCCGCAGCACCCGGAACTGCAACGTGTCGAACAGTTCGTGCACCTGCTGGCGGTCCCACTGCTGGAGCGCCAGATCGCCCGGCGGGGTGTCCAGCGGGACGTCGCGGACCAGTTCGGTGAGCCGGCGGTTCTGCACCACCGCGGCCAGGTGGGCGCGCAGCGCGTCGCCGGCCTTGCCCCTGACCTCCTCCACCCGCTCGACCAACTGTTCCAGCGAGCCGTACTCGCGCACCCATTTGGCCGCGGTCTTCTCCCCCACTCCGGGAATGTTGGGCAGATTGTCGCTGGGATCCCCGCGCAGGGCGGCGAAGTCCGGGTACTGGGCCGGGGTCAGGCCGTACTTCTCCCCGATCGCCTCGGGGGTCATCCGGGCCAGGTCGGACACCCCCTTGCGGGGGTAGAGGACGGTGACCCGGTCGGACACCAGTTGGTAGGTGTCCCGGTCGCCGGAGCAGATGAACACCTGGTAGCCCTCGGCTTCGGCCTGGGTGGCCAGGGTGGCGATCACGTCGTCGGCCTCGAAGCCCTCCACCGCGAACACCGGCACCCGCAGCGCGGCGAGCACCTCCCGGATGAGGCTGACCTGCCCCTTGAAGTCCACCGGGGACTCCGACCGGGTCGCCTTGTAGGCGGCGTACTGCTCGGTCCGGAACGTCTTTCGGGACACGTCGAAGGCCACCGCGAGGTGGGTCGGCTGCTCGTCGCGCAGCACGTTGATCAGCATCGAGGTGAAGCCGTAGACGGCGTTGGTGGGCTGGCCGGTCGTGGTGGAGAAGTTCTCGACCGGCAGCGCGAAGAACGCCCGATACGCCAGAGAATGACCGTCGAGCAGCAGGAGCCGGGGGGTGGCCGTGTCCGTCACACGGCCGAGTCTAAGGTCAGGGGACGACACCGCTGCGGGTGGCAGCAGGTCGGCGCGAGGAGGTTCGGTGGTCGACCAGGACGGGGACAACGGAGACCGGACGGTGGCTCCGGACCGGCGGCCCAACACGATGGACAGGTTCGCCGACGTCGAGGGTCTGGTCCGCACCGAGCAACTCAACGACCGAATGGGGATCGTGGTCACCGACTGGACCCCGGACCGGCTGGTGGCCACCATGCCGGTGAAGGACAACCGGCAGCCCTACGGGTTGCTGCACGGCGGAGCCTCCTGTGTGCTGGCCGAGGCGCTCGGTTCGATCGCCGCGGCCATGCACGCCGGCCCGGAGCGTGCCGCGGTCGGGATCGAGATCAACGCCACCCACCACCGTGCGGTACGTGACGGGCTGGTCACCGCGGTGTGCACGCCGGTGCACGCCGGCCGCACCCTGGCCAGCTACGAGGTCGCCATCTCCGACGAACAGGGCGCCCGGGTGTGCACCGCCCGGCTCACCTGCATCCTGCGCCCGTCCGCCCCGGCCCGCCAACACTCCTGAGCCCCCGCGGGGTCGGTCAGGCGGCGCCCTGGTCGGTGCCGATGTCCTCACCGAGGTAGGCGGCGCGGACCCGTTCGTCGGCCAGCAGCCGCTCGGCCACATCGGACATGACCACGTTGCCGGTCTCCAGCACGTAACCGCGGTCGGCCAGGGTGAGCGCCTGGGCGGCGTTCTGCTCGACCAGCAGCACGGTGGTGCCCTGCTCGTTGATCTCCCGAATGATCCCGAAGATCTGCTGAACGACCATCGGTGCCAACCCCATCGACGGCTCGTCCAGCAGCAGCAGGTCCGGGCCGCCCATCAGCGCCCGACCGATGGACAGCATCTGCTGCTCGCCGCCAGACAGCGTGCCGGCGTTCTGCCTGGACCGTTCCCGCAGCCGGGGAAACAGGGTGAAGACCCGATCCAAATCGCCGGGCCGGGGCCGGCGGAACCGGTACGCGCCCATCTGGAGGTTCTCCAGCACGCTCATCAGCGGGAAGACGCGCCGGCCCTCCGGGACGTGGCAGATGCCCAGCCGGATGACCTCGTGTGCCGGCACACCGTCAATCCGCTGGCCGCCGTAGTGGATCGAGCCCCGGGTCGGCCGCAGCATGCCGGAGATGGTCTGCTGGGTGGTCGTCTTGCCGGCGCCGTTCGCGCCGAGCAGGGCCACGATCTCGCCCCTCCCGACGGTGAACGACACGCCCTTGAGCGCCCGGATCGCACCGTAGCGGACCTCCACGTCGTCGACGTCGAGCAGGGTGTCCATCACGAGGCGGGCTCCGAAGTGAGCATCGCAGCGAAGCGAGGAGCGGATCGGCGGAGGACGCCGGGATACACCATCATGCCCGCAACTCCTCCTCGCCGGTCACCGGGTCGACGACGGCCGGCGCGGGTCCGGCGGATGTGTCGGCGTCGCCGGCCGTGCTCGCGGTGCCGAGGTACGCCTCGATCACGGCCGGGTCGCGCTGCACCTGTTCGGGAGTGCCGCTGGCGATGACCAGGCCGAAGTTCAGCACGATCACCCGGGTGGCCACCGACATGACCAGCCGCATGTCGTGCTCGATCAGCAGCACGCTGATACCCATGTCCCGGTTGATCGCCGAGATCAGCTCGGCCAGTTCCCGTTTCTCCGACGGGTTGGTACCCGCGGCCGGCTCGTCCAGCAGCAGCACGCTGGGGTCGGTGCCCAGCGCGCGGGCGACCTCCAGCCGGCGCTGCCCGCCGTAGGGCAGGCCGTTGGCCACCGAGTTGGCCTGCTCGGCCAGGCCGACGAACCGCAGCAGGTCCATCGCCCTGGCGGTGCTGGCCCGGTCATCCCGGCGGGCGTTTGGCAGGCCCAGCATCGCCGAGATCGGGCCGCTGCGCTGCCGGGTCTCCACCCCCACCTTGACGTTCTCCAGTGCGGTGAGCGCGGGGAACAGCCGGATGTTCTGAAACGTGCGGGCCACCCCGAGGTGGTTGATGACGTGGGTCTTCTTGCCCAGCAGGGAGACCGGCCGGGCCCCGGCGGCCCGGCGGAACCGGATCGACCCCTGCTGCGGCCGGTAGACCCCGGTGAGGCAGTTGAACAGCGAGGTCTTGCCGGCGCCGTTCGGGCCGATCACGGCCAGGATCTCCCCGCGGAACATCCGCATGCTCACCTCGGCCAGGCTGGTCACCCCACCGAACCGCAGGGTCACCGCGTCGATGTCGAACACCGACGCGTCGGCCGACACGTCCGGCGCCACCTCCCCAATGACGGTCACTGGCCGCCCCCCACCGCGCCGGCCGGTGACACGGCCACCGGCTCGGCTTCGGGAACGTCGTGCGCGGAGATCTCCAGTCTCCGCCGCCGGGCCGGGATCAGGCCGGCCGGCCGGAAGATCATCATCACCACCAGAACCCCACCGAGGTAGATCGGCCGGTCGGCCGGGGGCACGTAGTCACGTAGGAACTCCGGCAACGCGGTCAGGAACGCCGCGCCGAGCACCACTCCGGTCAGCGACCCCATTCCGCCGAAGATGACGTAGGCGAGCACGAAGATGGAGTACTGGAGGATGAAGTTCTGCGGGCTGATGAAACCCACCTTGCTCGCGTAGGCCACGCCGGCAACGCCCGAGGTGGACGCCCCGATAGCGAAGGCGAGCAGCTTCATCCGCACCGTGCGCACCCCGTTGGCCTGCGCGGCCACCTCGTCCTCCCGGATCGCCGTCCACGCCCGCCCGATCCGGCTGTACTCCAGCCGGTTGAGCAGGAACACCACGATGACGATGAGGACCAGCAGCAGGTACCAGTACGGCAGCGACTGGACTCCCCACCGCAGTGACCCGTCCCAGTCCAGATGCCAACCCACTCCCGGCACGGTGAGGTGCACACCGAACGGCAGGGTGATCGACGGGTGTGGGATGTTCGTGACGCCACGCGCGCCGTTGGTCACGCCGTCGGCGTTGATCGCCGTGATCCGGACGATCTCCCCGAAACCCAGCGTCACGATGGCCAGGTAGTCGCCGCGTAGTCGCAGCGTGGGCGTGCCCAGCAGCAGTCCGGCCAGCAGGCAGGCGATGACCGCGAAGATGATCGCGTAGAACGGGTTCACGGTGAACGGTGGCTTCACCGGCAGGGTGCCGGTGAAGTAGGTGGTGGTGTACGCGCCGATCGCGAAGAACGCGATGTAGCCGAGGTCGAGCAGCCCGGCCCAGCCCACCACCACGTTCAGCCCGGCGGCCAGCAGCACGTAGATGCCGGTCTCGGTGACCAGCACGGTCTGCCAACGGCCGGACAGGAACGGCGGCCAGGCCACGGCGGCCGCGAGCACGGCCAGGATGAGCAGCCAACGCAGCGTGGGCAGCTCGCGCAGCCGCTCGCGCACCCGGGCCGACCCGACCGCCGGGGAAAACCGCAGCCGTCCCCGCTGTCCGAAGTAGATCGCGGCCCACAGCAGCACGGCCAG
>DASULA010000390.1:0-4982 GCA_036278435.1 Mycobacteriales bacterium
CCCGGGTGAAGGTCGAGTTGGGAAAGCGGAAAGGGAAGCTGGTGGTGGAGTTCGCATCCATGGACGACCTGCGGCGGATCGTGGGCCTGATGTCGCCCGGCGCTCGCGCGAGGGTGGAGCAGGTCGAGGCGGATGGAGCTGCCGAGTCCGAGTAGCGACTCCGGCCGCCTCCACGGGTCGGGACGGCACCCGTCGGCCGGTTCCGCGACACTCCCGCCCGTCGCCCGGCGCTGATTTATCCACAGGCTTCCCCGTTGCCATCCACAGGCTTGGCGCGGTTATCCACAGTTCGTGATCAGCCCTTGGCACCCTGTCACGAACCCGGCAACCTGAAGGACGGGCCCCCTGACCGGGGCCCGTTCGCGCGCACGAATGGTTCAGCGCCCCGCACGCGCCGATCTGGACCGCGGCTGGCACGCGGCCGCCGACCCGGCCGGTGGATCGTCAGAGGCCGAGTCGTTCACACAGGATGGCCAGGTCGGTTCGGACCAGATCGGGCCGGACTCGGGCCAGCGCCACAGCGACCGCGAGCCACTCGAACCGGTCGTGTTCCGGATCGACCAGCCGGACCCCGGTCGAGGCCGGTAACTCGCAGCCGTAGTGCTTCCACCGGTCGCCCCCCAGATCGATCGGAACGATCCGCACGTTCGAGATGCCCGCCTCCTCCGCCAGCTCACGAACCGCGCAGGCGGTGATGTCCTCACCGGGCTGGCGGGAACCCGACGGGGGCGTCCAGGCCCAGTCGCCGTCGTAGTCCGGACCGTGGTGGGCGCGGTGCAACATCAACAACCGGCTCGGCGACCGTCGGTACACCAGGACGGTCGCGCCGAACGGTGGCTCGGCCGCCACCGGCAGGCCGTCCCATGTGGTCTCCGAACTGGTCACCGCGCTCCCCTCTCCGCCGCCCGGCGCACGAGGTTCAGGCACAACTCCCCCAGCTCCAGGCCAGCGGCCCTGATCGCCATCGGGGTCATGCTCGTCTCGGTCATGCCCGGCGCCACGTTCACCTCCAGGAACCACACCGTCCCGTCCGAGGTGACGATCGCATCGGTGCGGGACAGGTCGCGCAGACCGAGTACGGCGTGTGCGCGTTCGGCCAACTCTGCCACCCGGGCGGCCACGACCGGATCGAGGCGGGCCGGGACGTGGTAGGTCGTGCGGCCGGGGGTGTAACGGGCCGCGTAGTCGAACATCGCGTCGGACGGCACGATCTCCACCACGGGCAGCGCCCTCGCCCCCGTGGACGCTGTGGACGCCGTGCCGACCGGACCGTCGATGACGCTGACGGCCACCTCGACGCCGGCCACGAGCCGCTCGATCAGCACGGTGTCGCCGTAGGCGAAGCAACCCACCATCGCCGCCGGCAGGTCCTCGACCACCTGGACCCGGTGCGCACCCAGAGCTGAGCCGCCCTGCGCTGGCTTGACCATCAGTGGCAGGCCGAGCGTCCGTACGATGCCGTCCAGCACCGGGCGCGAGCCCAGCTCGCGGAACGTCGAGTGGGTCAGCGCCACCCAGTCCGGCGTACACAGACCGGCCGCCCGGATCAGCGCCTTGGCGCTTGGCTTGTCCCAGGCCAACCGGGACGCCGCCGCGGTACTGCCCACGTAGGGCATCCCGACCAGCTCCAGCACACCGCGCAGCGCGCCGTCCTCGCCGGCCGAGCCGTGCAGGGCCACGATCACCGCGTCCGGACGGTGTGCGGCCAGCGTGGCAAGCAGGTCGACGTCGGCGTCCAGAAGGGTCGCCTCGGCGCCCAGCGCCCGGATCGCCTCGGCCACCCGGCGACCCGATCGCAGCGACACCTCACGCTCGTAGGTGAGCCCGCCGGCGAGGACGGCGACGTGCGGATCTTCGAGCCCGGGGGTCATGGCTGGCCTTCCCGTTCGCTGGCATGCCGCCGGCCGGAAGCCTCAGACCGTCGGGGCCGAGCCGGAGGCCCCGGGGGAATCGGGGAAGCTGGTGAGGAAGGTCTGGCGCAGCTCGATCTCCTCCTCGACCACTCCGGCGAGCCGGCGGACTCCCTCGGTGATCCGGTCTGGCTCCGGGTAGCAGTAGGACAGCCGCATCTGCCGCCGGCCCTCCCCGTCGCCGTAGAAGCCGATGCCCGGCACGTAGGCCACCCGACCGTGCACGGCCCGGGGTTGCATCACCTTGGCGTCCAGGCCGTCGGGCAGGGTGAGCCACACGTAGAACCCACCATCCGGCCGGGTCCAGGAACATCCGGGCGGCATCAGCGCGTCCAGTGCGGACAGCATCGCGTCCCGCCGCTGCCGGTACAACTCGCGGAAGACCTTCACCTGCTCCAGCCACGGCTGGGTGTCCAGGTAGTCGGCCACCACGATCTGGTTGAACGTGGGCGGGCACAGCACCTGCGACTCGCTGATCAGGACGATCTTCTCCCGGACCGGGTGCGGCGCGGCCACCCAGCCCACCCGCAGGCCGGGCGAGAAGGTCTTGGAGAACGAGCCCAGGTAGATCACCCGGTCGCGGTCGCGGGCGGCCAGTGCGGGTAGCGGATCGCCGTCGAAACCGAGCAGGCCGTACGGGTTGTCCTCCACCACCAGCAGGTCGTGCCGCTCGGCGATGTCCAAGATCTCGTCGCGGCGCCCGGCCGACAGCGTGACGCCGGCGGGATTGTGGAAGTTCGGGATGGTGTAGAGGAACTTCGGCCGCCGCCCAGCCGCGTCCAGGCCAGCCAGGGTGGCCGACAGGGCGGCCGGGATCAGACCGTCTGAGTCCATCGGGATGTGCACCACCTCGGCCTGTGCCGCGGCGAACGTACCCAGCGCGCCCACGTAGGTCGGCCCTTCGGCCAGCACCACGTCACCGGGGTCGAGGAACACCCGGCTGATGATGTCCAGCGCCTGTTGCGATCCGACCGTGACCACCACGTCGTCGGCGGACGCGGTCACCCCCTCCAGGGCCATCACGTCGCAGATCCGTTCGCGCAGTCGGGCGTCGCCCTGGCCGATGCCGTACTGGAGTGCCGAGGCGCCGCCACGGGAGATCAGCTCGCCCATCATCTCGCCGACCGCGTCCAGCGGCAGGGCGCTGGTGTAGGGCATGCCGCCGGCCAGCGAGATCACCTCGGGGCGGTTCGCCACCGCGAACAGTGCCCGAACCTCCGACACCGTGAGGTTCGCGGTCCGTTTGGCGTACCGGTTGGCGTGTCGGTCGAGGCTGTTCCCGGACATGGCTACTCCCGGTGGGAACGACGGCGAAGACCGGAGTCTACCGGGCGCGCCTCCGCCCACCCTGGCCCGGTCGGCCTACCATCGACCCGGCCACCCCCGGCGGGTTGGCCGTGGCCGGCCGGACCGCCGCGGGTCCGGGTTCTGGTGCTCGTGCCCCGTGGTGCGGTGATCCACGACATGGGGCGACAATGATGTTCACCCGCGGCGCGTCCCCCGAGCCGGGGCCCTCCGCGGCGAGGCTTGGGACCCGATCAGCTAGGAGGCGCCGGCCGGTGTCACGTCGTCTGGTGAACATCACCCTGGACAATCTCGACGACCTGCCCCGGCGTTGCCGTCGCTGCGTGTTCTGGGAACTGGATCCGGTGCAGCGTGAACGCGCCGAGGAGGCCGGTGACACCGCGTTGGAGAAGGAGGCGTGGGTGTCCTCGGTGCTGCTGGACTGGGGGAGCTGCGGCAAGCTCGTGCACGTCGACGGGGTGACCGCCGGCTTCATGCTCTTCGCGCCGCCGGCGTACGTGCCCAGGGCGGTCGCGTTCCCGTCCAGCCCGGTCAGCGCCGATGCCGTGCTCCTGACGACCGCGCACCTGCGCCCGGAGTTCGCCGGCGGTGGGCTGGGTCGGATGCTGGTGCAGGGGGTGGCCAAGGACCTGACCCGCCGGGGGGTCCGGGCGGTGGAGGCGTTCGGCGACCTGAGGTGGCAGTCGCCGCAGTGCGTGCTGCCGGCCGACTACCTGCTCGCGGTCGGGTTCAAGACGGTCCGGCCGCATCCCCGCTTTCCCCGGCTCCGGCTGGAGCTGAAGACCGCGGTGTCCTGGCGTGAGGACGTCGAGTACGCGCTGGAACGGCTGTTGGGGAGTATGACGCCCGACGTGGCCCTGCGGCCGGTCTGAGTGCGACTGAGGGGCACCTGAGGCGTTCCCGCGGCGGACCGGCGGCGACCCTGGTCACTGGTCACTTCACTGGTCACCGGCCGGCGGACGCGGCCGCGGGCATCACGTAGGTCCCGGTCGGCGGGTCCACCTCGGCGGGCAGGAACAGCCGCTGCACGGCCACCAGTACCGCCTCGGCGATCACCTCGCGAAACGACGGATCGGTGAGCCGGGTCCGGTCGCCGGGATGGGTGAGGTATCCCGGTTCGAGCAGGACCGCCGGCATCCGGGTCATCCGGAGCAACTCCCAGGTCTTGCCGTGGGTGCGGCAGTCCAGCAACCCGGTGCGGGCCACCACCTCGCGGTGCACCAGTCCGGCCAGCCGCTCGCCGATGGTCGAGGTCGCGGCCGCCGAGGCGCCGGAACCGAAGTGGTAGGTGGCCACGCCGTTCCCGGCCGGCGAGTGGTGGGCGCCCAGATGCAGGGACAGCAGCAGGTCGGCGCCGGTCGCGTTGCCGAACTGGGCCCGCTCCAGGTCGCTGGGGCAGGTGGCCGGACCGTGGGTGAGGTAGACCGTGACGCCGAACGCGGCCAGCCGTCCCTCGACGTGGGTGGCCAGGTCCCAGACCACGTCGGCCTCGCTGATTCCGCCGACCCGCATGCCGCGGTCCGGCCCGCCGTGACCGGGGTCGATGACCACCCGCTTGCCCAGCAGGTTCGGGCCGGACACCGCGACCGCGGCCGCCTCACGCAGGAACTGTGGCCGGCCGCCGACCACCCGCCGGCCGAGTTGGCGCAGGGCGCGCATGGTGGCCGGGCCGAACGTGCCGTCCGGACTCAACCCGTAGTCACGTTGGAAGGCTCGCAGCGCGGTCTCGGTCTTGGCGCCGAACAGGCCGTCGGCCCGGCCCGCGTC
>DASULA010000391.1:0-28945 GCA_036278435.1 Mycobacteriales bacterium
TCATCAAAGTCCGATATCGCGGGACCCGTTTGGGGGACTTCATCGGAGAATCGGCCGAATGAAGGGCCTATGGTGTTGCGAACCAGATAGTGTTCGCCGCGCGAGAAGGCTGACCGGCGTCCCGCACCGGAGCGAGGCGCATGCGGGCGGACCGTAGATCCGATTCGCCGCCGCGGTCGTGACTCCCTTCCGCGAGGGTGGCTGTGAGTCGTTCCTATCTACCGGGAACCGACCGGCGCCGTGCCGTGCGCCTAGTCGTTCCAATGGCCGTGTCGGCGCTCGTAGGCGCCCTGTTCGCCCCGTGGGCGACGGGCACCGCGAGCGCCGCGCCGTCCGACCCCATGGCCAGCGCGGTGAAGACCGCCAGCGCCCAGGATGTGGCGGCATCGATGCGGGGAGCCCAGATCGGCTCCCCAATCTGGAAGCAGAACACCACGCGGTCGAGTACCGAGCCCGGGCAGGCCGATCCGGCCGCGCTGCCCAAGCGGGGGCAGGTCGCCCTCATGCTCGAACTCGACACCCAGTCCACAGGTGCCGCCTTCGCCGACAACGCCGCCAGCGGTCACAGCACCGCCAGCGCGGCGGCCCGCGGTCAGCTCACCCGGGTCAAGGCGATGCAACGCTCGGTGGAGTCCGCGGTGCCCTCGGTGGCGCCGAAGACCCACGTCCTCTACACCTCGCACAGCGTGCTGCCCGGCGTGGCCGTGCAGACCGACGTGCGCAACGTCAACGCGCTGGAGCACATCCAGGGTGTCAAGGCCGTGCACGTCATCGTGCCGAAGAAGCTCGCCAACGCCGGAGCCATTCCGCTGATGGGTGGCCCGCAGGCATGGCAGTCCTTCGGCGACACCGGTAAAGGCGTCACCATCGGCGTCATCGACACCGGCATCGACTACACTCACGCCGACTTCGGCGGAGTCGGCACCGCCGCGGCGTACCAGGCCGCGCTGGCCACCGACACCCAGCCCACCGACCAGATCGGCCCCGGCAAGAAGATCGCCGGTGGCATCGACCTGGTCGGCGACGACTACAACGCCGACCCGAGCGACCCGGCCTTCCAGCCGGTGCCGCACCCCGACCCCAACCCGCTGGACTGCAACAGCCACGGCACCCACGTGTCCGGGTCCGCGGCCGGCCTCGGCGTGAACGCCGACGGCACCACCTTCACCGGTCCCTACAACGCCAGCACCCCGATCTCCGGCATGCGGATCGGCCCGGGTGTGGCGCCCGAGGCGACCCTGGTCGCGATCCGGGTGTTCGGCTGCGCCGGCTCGACCAACGTGGTCGGCGAGGCGGTCGACTTCGCCGCCGACCCGAACGGCGACGGCGACACCTCCGACCACCTCGACGTGATCAACCTTTCGCTGGGCTCGGACTTCGGTTCGCCGGAGGACTCCGACTCCATCGCCATGAACAACGCCGCCGAGCTGGGTATCGTCCCGGTGGTCGCCTCCGGTAACGCCGGCGACCTGTACAACACCGGCGGTTCGCCGGGCAACGCGGTGCGCGCGGTGGGCGTGGCCGCGACCGACGACGGATTCGCCGTCGTGGACGGGCTGAAGGTCGACTCGCCGGCCGCGATCGCCGGCAACCAGCCGGGGGAGCTGTCGGTCGCCTACGACTACGTGAACAAGCCGGGTATCACCAACGCGCCGCTGGCGGTGAAGTTGTCAGCCGGCAACGAGGACGGCTGCGACGCGCTGTCACCCGAGGACGCCGCCAAGGTCGCCGGCAAGGTCGCGTTCCTGGAGTGGACCGACGTGGACAGCACGCGCCGGTGCGGTTCGGCCGCGCGGTCGCTCAACGTCAAGGTCGCCGGTGCGATCGGGTTCGTGTTCGCCGACGACGAGGACACCTTCGCCGCCGGCATCACCGGTGACCCCGACATTCCGGGCATGCTGATCACCAAGACCGCGGGCGACGCCATCCGGCCGCTGCTCGGTTCTGGTGTCAACGTGACCATCACCAACGAACTGCACAACGCCATCAAGCTGATCAACCCCGGCAACGCCGACACCATCGCGGGCTTCTCCTCGCGCGGTATCCACGGCGACGGCAACCTCAAGCCGGACGTGGCCGCTCCGGGCCTGCTGGTGTTCTCCGCGAGCATGGGCACCGGCAACCAGGGCCAGACCGACTCGGGTACCTCGATGGCCACGCCGATGACCGCCGGAACGGCGGCCCTGATCCGGGCCAGGCATCCGGACTGGACGGCTGAGGAAGTCAAGGCTGACCTGATCAACACCGCCGACGCCGACGTGTTCACCGGCCAGAACCACACCGGTGACATCCAGGCGCCCAACCGGGTCGGCGCGGGCCGGGTCCACATCCCGCCGGCGCTGGCCACCGACGCGCTGGCCATGGTCGTGGACGACCCGGGCGCGGTGAGCGTGTCGTTCGGCCCGGTCGCGGTGACCAGGCCGATGACCCTGACCAAGCGGGTCCGGGTGGTCAACACCGGTGACCACACGGCGACGTACCACATCGCCTACCAGCCGGTGACCGAGGTGCCAGGCGTGTCCTACGTGACCGACCGGTCCTCGGTGACGGTCCGGCCGCACCGCAGCCGCACCTTCAGGGTCCAGCTCAGGGTGGACAACCCCGACCTGCTGACCAAGACGATCGACCCGACCATGCAGACCGTGCAGTCCGGGGTGCCGCGCCAGTTCCTGGCCGACGCCAGTGGCCGGATCGTGCTCACCCCGACCGACTCGTCGCAGCCCGCGCTGCGGGTTCCGGTGTACTCGGCACCGCGGCCGGCGTCGACGATGACGCAGTCCTCGTCGGTGCGGGTGAGCGGCAACGGCACGGCCACCGGCCTGCTGCGGCTGCGTGGTCGCGGGGTGGACCAGGGCCCGGCCGGAGCGTCCCACGTCACCTCGCTGGTGAGCGGGTACGAACTGCTGGGAACCAGCGGGAAGGTGCCGCAGTGCACCGGAACCACGGTCGAAGGGTGCGTGCTGTTCAACGACGAGCGCAGCGTGGACCTGAAGAACGTGGGAGCCGCCAGTGACGCGCCCGCGTGGACCGCGCTCGGCCAGAGCGGGGTGGACAACGGCACTCTGTACTTCGCGGTCAACACCTGGGGTGCCTGGCGTTCGCCGGTCACGCCGAACGAGTTCGACGTGGACATCGACACCAACGGCGACGGCGTCACCGACGCGATCCTGTTCAGTGCCCGGATTCCCAGTTCGGACGTGTTCGTCACAGCGCTGGTCGACCCGCTGGGCAACCCGCTTGGGGTCGGCGGCCAGCAGGCCATCGCCCCGGTGAACCTGGCGTTCGGCGACCTGGACACCGACGTGTTCGACAGTGACGTGTTGATCATGCCGGTGCAGATCGCCGCGCTGCCCGGGATCACCGCGTCCACCTCGCGCATCCAGTTCGGGGTGCAGGCGTTCGACTTCTACCACAACCAGCCGGTCGACACGATCGGCGTGAACCCGGTCACCGGTGCGCTGTCCAACCCCATGACGATGGACGTGCTGCGGCCCGGGATCATGGTCGGCGATGGCAGCCAGCTCTTCCAGGATCAGCCGGGCACCAACCTGGTGGTGCGTGAGGACACCGGGACTTTCCCGGCCGACCACGCCCGCGGTGTGCTCATCGTGCACCAGCACAACGTGAACGGTGAGCGGGCGCAGACCGTCCGGATCCGCACATCGCACTCCCACCATCACTGACGCACGGTAGTCAGGAGGGCCCCGCGGCCACGTGCCGCGGGGCCCTCCCGCGTCCGCACGACTGTCCGTACGGTGGTCACGCGGCGGTCCGGGTAACCGTGCGGCGTCCGTGCGGGCGTCCGGCGAATCCTGCGTGCATGTCTCGACGCGATCGGAGAATGGGCGTGTCTTCCCACGATGTGAGATCTCCCGCACGGCAGTCGGCGGTTCCGAACCACCTGGGCGCACCGATGCCGGCCGGAAGAGATAGCCTGCCGGCCATGAAGCTCGCGGTGATCCCCGGTGACGGTATCGGCCCAGAAGTGGTGGCGGAGGGCCTGAAGGTGCTGCGCGAGGTCGTTCCGGACGTGGACGCGGCCCGCTACGACCTGGGTGCCGCGCGCTGGCACCGCACCGGTGAACTGCTGCCCGACTCGGTGCTGGGTGAACTTCGCCAACACGACGCGATCCTGCTCGGCGCGGTGGGTGACCCCAGCGTGCCGTCGGGGATCCTGGAACGCGGCCTGCTGCTGCGGCTGCGTTTCGAACTGGACCACCACGTCAACCTGCGGCCGATCCGGCTGTTTCCCGGGGTCACGACCCCGCTGTCCGGCAAGCCGGACATCGACATGATCGTGGTCCGCGAGGGCACCGAGGGTCCGTACGCGGGCAGCGGCGGGGTGCTGCGTAAGGACACCCCGCAGGAGATCGCCACCGAGGTCAGCGTGAACACCGCCTACGGGATCGACCGGGTGGTGCGCGACGCGTTCCGCCGGGCCGCGGGCCGGCCGCGCCGGCACCTGACCCTGATCCACAAGACCAACGTGCTGACCCACTCCGGGTCGCTGTGGTCGCGTACGGTCGAGGACGTGGCCCGGGAGCACTCCGATGTGACGGTGAGCTACCAGCACGTGGACGCCGCCGCCATGTTCTTCGTCACCGACCCGTCCCGGTTCGACGTGGTGGTCACCGACAACCTCTTCGGCGACATCCTCACCGACCTGGGGGCTGCGATCAGCGGCGGGATCGGCCTGGCAGCCAGCGGCAACCTGGACGTGAGCGGGCGCAACCCGAGCATGTTCGAACCGGTGCACGGCAGCGCGCCGGACATCGCCCGGACCGGCACCGCCGACCCGACCGCCACCGTGCTGTCGGTGGCGCTGCTGCTGGACCACCTGGGCTACACCGACGACGCGCGCCGGGTCACCGCGGCGGTGGCCTTCGACCTGGCCACCCGCAACCACGCGTCGCCGGGACGTACCCAGGCGGTTGGCGACCGGCTCGCCGCGCTGGCCAGCGGCACCCCCGAACAACTAGCCCATCGCGCCGCCGACGCCGGCCCGCGGGATGGGTAGCCTGGACCGCGAACGGTAACGGTGGCGGACCGTTTCGCCGGGAGGCTGCTGCGCCCGACTCGGCCGGTGTGATGCAATCAGACGGTCCCCGCATCGGCGTCGGCGAGCCGTGCCCCATGCAGGCCGTGCCGCCCGTGCCGCGTGACCCCGAGGAGTCGACGTGCCCATCACGCCAACCAAGAAGATCTGGATGAGCGGACAGCTCGTCGACTGGGACGACGCCCGCATCCACGTGCTCAACCCCACCCTGCACTACGGGTGGGGGGTGTTCGAGGGCATCCGGGCCTATTCCACGCCCAAGGGGCCGGCGGTGTTCCGGCTCACCGACCACATCGCCAGGCTGCTCCGGTCGGCCAAGCTGTACCTGCTCGACCCGGGGTTCAGCCAGGACGAGCTGGTCGCGGCCACCAAGCAGACCGTGGCGGTCAACGACGTGCAGGCCTGCTACATCCGGCCCATCGTCTACCTCGGCTACGGCGAGATGGGACTCAACCCGCTGCCGTCGAAGACCGAGGTCTCCATCGCGGTGTGGCCGTGGGGGCTCTACCTCGGCGACGACGCGCTGACCAGGGGCTGCCGGGCCATGACGTCGAGTTGGCAGCACATCAACCAGAACTCGATCCCACCCACCGGCAAGGGCACCGGGCAGTACATGAACTCCTCGCTGGCCAAGGTGCAGGCGCTCAAGGCCGGCTACGACGAGGCCGTGCTGCTCAGCCCGGCCGGCCACGTGGTGCAGGGCACCGGGGAGAACATCTTCGTGGTGCAGGGCCGCACCCTGGTCACCCCGCCGATCCAGGACGGCCTGTTGCAGGGCATCACCCGTGACTCGGTGATGACCATCGCCCGGGACCAGGGGTACGAGGTGGTCGAGCACAGCCTGGTGCGCACCGACCTGTACCACGCCGACGAGGCGTTCTTCACCGGCACCGCCGCGGAGATGGTGCCGATCGCCGAGGTGGACGACCGCCCGGTCGGCGCCGGGCGGCCTGGCCCGATCTCGCGGGAGATCGCCGAGATCTTCGCCGCCGCCACCACCGGCCAGGTCGACCGCTACAAGGAATGGAACGAGCACGTGACGGAGTGATCCACCCGGGTTGCCTTGTTCGGGTGGTGCCTGGCATCGGGTGGTGCCTGGCATCGGTCACATCGACGGAGGACTGGCGTGGCGGACAAGCAGTACGACTGTGAGGTCAACCGCGGTGACGTCAACATGCGCCATCTCGCCGACACTCTCAACGACCGCTGGAACGACGGCTGGGCGCTCAAGCAGATCCTGGTCCAGGACGGCAACACGATCATCATCTACGAACGCCACGGCGCCCGCTGACCGCTGCGACCAGCTCTCCTGATGGTATGTAGTACGTATTGTAGTACGATCGGGACATGGAACAGGTACCAATTCGGACGCTGAACCAGGACACAGCAGGGGTCTTGGCGCGCGTCGAACACGGCGAAACACTGGAGATCACCAGTCGGGGTAAGCCGATCGCCCGCATCGTCCCGGTGACCGAGGGGGAGCTGGACGATCTGGTCGCCATGGGCAAGGTGATTCCGCCGACGATCCACAGCCCATTCCCGATGCCGACGTCGCCGCCTGATGGCAAGTCGGCCTCGGATGTGCTGATCGCCATGCGTGAAGAGGAACGTTGGTGATCTACCTCGACAGTTGTGCCATCGTGAAGCTCATCCATACCGAGGATGAGTCGGCGGCTCTGACGGCGTGGCTTGCCGGTCGCAGCGAGGTGTTGGTGACGTCGGTCCTGTCAGAGGTTGAGGTGCCGCGCGCGGTGCGCCGGACGGAGCCAAGGACGCTCGGTGCGGTGGCTGTGGCACTCGCCCGTCTCGGTCGGGTGGAGATCGATGCCTCGATCCGCGCGACAGCGGCTGCCTATGTCGATACGTCGCTCCGTTCCCTTGACGCGATCCATGTCGCTACGGCGGAGATGCTGCTCGCCTCGGGCAGGCAGATCAGCGACTTCGTCACCTATGACAAGCACATGGCGGCAGCGGCCCGCGCGGCCGGGTTGACCACCGTGGCGCCGAGCTGACCGGATCGACCGGCCGGAGAAAACCTGTCGACGCCGCCGAGTGCGATTGCCGACACTGAGGGCATGTCCACGCACTGGCCGTTGTTCGAGCTGCGGCTGCGCACGCCTGAGCTGGAGTTGCGGGTACCCACGCCCGAGGACTTGGAGGCGCTGGCTGACCTGGCCGCCGAGGGCGTGCACGACCCGGCGGTGATGCCGTTCATCGAGCCGTGGACCGACGCCGAGCCGGCCGCGCGGGCTCGGTCGGTGCTCCAGTGGCACTGGAGGTGCTGGTCGGAGTGGAGCCAGCGGAACTGGCGGTTGGAATTCGCCGTGCTGGCCGACACCGACGAGGGCAGGCGGGTGGTGGGCAGCCAGGCCGTGTGTGCCAAGGAGTTCTCCGTGCTACGCGAGGTCCTTACCGGGTCGTGGCTGGGCCGGCGGTTCCAGGGGCGGGGGATCGGCACCGAGATGCGCGCGGCCGTGCTGCACCTGGCCTTCGCCGAGCTCGGCGCCGAGTACGCCATCTCAGATGCGTTCACCGACAACGCGGCCTCGTTCGGGGTGTCCCGCAGACTGGGCTACACCCCGGACGGGATCGCCCGGATGGTGGTCCGCAACCGCGCGGTGGCCTCGCGGCGGCTGCGCCTGGACCGGGCCGGCTGGCAGGCCCACCGCACCGTGGACGTGACCGTCGAGGGTCTGGCGGCCTGCCGGCACATGTTCGCTCTGCTGAGGAGCGGATCGGCGGGTGCCTTCGACGCCAGCAGCCCTGGTGATCGGTAGTCACCTCGGTGATGGGGGTGCTCGACTACACCGAGGCAACCGCCGCCTGTCACGCTGGTCTGATCGCGCGCACCCGACGGACCGGAACTCCCCGCGGCGCCTTCGACCTGATCATCGCGGCCCACGCGGTGCAGTCCGGCCGAGCCGTGCTCGGCCGCGACGCCAAAACGCGGTTCGGCGTCCTCCCCGGCGTGATCGCCGTCGAGGCCTGACGGCCCCGGCAAGCGATGTCGGATCCCAGTATGTGGGACGAGTTGTCCATCTGTCCGTCCACGTGGCACACTGGTCGCATGCCCACCGGCCTGATTATTGGCACCTAGCGCGCTCGCGACCCTCAGCCAGCGCGCAGACCTCCCGCGAACGCGGGGGGTCTTTTCGTTTTCACCCTGTTTTCGCCACATCTCACCTATCAGCACCACGACCAGCGCCGGCCGTGCCGCTGGGAAGGACAACCAGTGCTCGACGACTCGTTCCACGTCTACGACACCACGCTGCGCGACGGAGCCCAACGCGAGGGCATCTCCTACTCGGTAGCCGACAAGCTCGCCGTCGCCCGGCTGCTCGACGAGTTGGGCGTGGGATTCATCGAGGGCGGCTGGCCCGGCGCACTGCCCAAGGACACCGAGTTTTTCGCCCGCGCTCAGGACGAGCTCAAACTGCGCAACGCCCAACTGGTGGCGTTCGGCGCCACCCGCCGGGCCGGCACCCGGGCCGCCGACGACCCCCAGGTGCGGGCACTGCTCGACTCCGGCGCGCCGGTGGTCACCCTGGTGGCCAAGTCCGACGTGCGGCACGTCACCGAGGCGCTGCGCACCACCCTGGCGGAGAACCTGGACATGGTGCGCGACACCGTGGCGCTGCTGACCGCCGAGGGCCGGCGGGTGTTCCTGGACTGCGAACACTTCTTCGACGGGTACCGGCACGACCCCGACTACGGGGTGCGGGTGCTCACCGCCGCGTTCGACGGCGGCGCGGACGTGGGCGTGCTGTGCGACACCAACGGCGGCATGCTGCCGATCGGCCTGGCCGAGATCGTCGCCGAGGTGCGCGAGCGCACCGGGTTCCGACTGGGCATCCACTGCCAGGACGACACCGCCTGCGCGGTCGCCAACACCCTCGCCGCGGTGCGGGCCGGGGCCACCCATGTGCAGTGCACGGCGAACGGCTACGGCGAGCGGGCCGGCAACGCCGACCTGTTCGGTGTGCTCGGCGGGCTGGTCACCAAACTCGGCCGCGACGTGCTGCCGCCGGACAGCCTGGGGGAGATGGTCCGCATCTCCCACGCCCTGGCCGAGATCGCCAACATCGCCCCAGACACCCACCAGGCCTACGTCGGGACCTCGGCGTTCGCGCACAAGGCGGGCCTGCACGCCAGCGCGATCAAGGTCTCGCCGGATCTGTACAACCACCTGGACCCGGGTCTGGTGGGCAACGGCATGCGCATCCTGGTCACCGAGATGGCCGGCCGGGCCAGCGTGGAACTCAAGGGCAGGGAACTGGGTGTGGACCTGTCCGGCCGGGCCGACGTGGTGGGCCGGGTGGTCGACCGGATCAAGGATCTGGAGGCCGACGGCTGGTCGTTCGAAGCGGCCGACGCCTCGTTCGAACTGTTGCTGCGCGAGGAACTTGAGGGTGACGCCCGGCACTACTTCGGCCGGCCGTTCGAACTGGAGTCCTACCGGGTCACGGTGGAGCGCCGGGCGCACGGCGAGGTGGTCAGCGAGGCCACCGTGAAGGTCACCGCCAAGGGCGAGCGGATGATCGCCACCGCCGAGGGCAACGGGCCGGTGAACGCGTTGGACCGCGCCCTGCGCAAGGCGCTGGCCCGGCTCTACCCGGAACTGGCCGGGCTGGAACTGACCGACTACAAGGTGCGCATCCTGGAGGGCAGACACGGCACCGACGCCACCACCCGGGTGCTGGTCGGTACCAGCGACGGCAATGCCGCGTGGACCACCGTGGGCGTGCACCCGAACGTGATCGAGGCGTCCTGGATCGCGCTGGAGGACGCCGTGCGCTACGGCCTGTTCCGCCAGGGCGGGTAGCCGGTACCGGGGTCAGCGGCCGGGGTGCCACAGCCGCCGGCGCCGCAGCCGCAGCCGGTGCAGCCGGGGGCGTCCCGGGTGGTGGGCACGGATGGTACGGCGTGGGGCAGCCGGTAACCCACAATGCCGACCAGCCCGACCAGCAGGCCGGCGGCCAGCAGCGGCAGCCCGATCAGCCGCACGGCCAGCGTGCTGCCGGCCAGCCAGGGCAGGCCGCCCGCCACAACCAGCACGGCGGCCAGCGCGCCCACCCGGGCCAGTGCCCGGCGGCGTACACCCGGAGTGCGGACAGGCGACGTCATGCCCGCCATTGTCCTACCCGGCCGCCCGCCGGCACGCACCGACCCGGGCGGTAGCCTCGTGTTCACTCGTGGCCCGGACATGCACCCGGACAAGCACCCGGACAAAAGGAGCTGACCTGTGCGTATCGCCCGCTTCGCGCACCCCGGCGGAGTCGCGTTCGGCGTCGTGGAAGGTGAACCGGACGCGCTCACCGTCGCCGAGGTGGCCGACCACCCGTTCGGTCCGATCAGTTTCACCGGCCAGCGCTGGGCGCTGGCCGACGTGCGGCTGCTCGCCCCGATCCTGCCCACCAAGGTGGTGTGCGTGGGCAAGAACTACGCCGACCACGTCCGGGAGATGGGCGGCGAGGCACCCGAGCGGCCGGTGCTGTTCCTCAAGCCGTCCACCTCGGTGATCGGGCCGGACGACACGATCCGCCGGCCGAGGGACTCCCGGCGGGTGGACTTCGAGGGCGAACTGGCCGCCGTGATCGGCCGGGTCAGCCGGGACCTGCCCAAGGACCGGGCCGCCGACGCCGTGCTCGGCTACACCTGCGCCAACGACGTGACCGCCCGCGACCAGCAGCAGGCCGACGGGCAGTGGACCCGGGGCAAGGGGCACGACTCGTTCTGCCCGCTCGGGCCGTGGCTGGAGACCGAACTGGACCCGGCCGACCTGGCCCTGCGCACCGAGCTGGACGGCGAGGTCCGGCAGGACACCCGCACCTCGCTGATGCTGCACGACACCGCCACCCTGATCTCCTACGTGTCGCACGTGATGACGCTGCTGCCCGGTGACGTGGTCCTGACCGGCACCCCGGCCGGGGTCGGGCCGATGACCGCCGGGCAGCGGGTGTCGGTGACCGTGCAGGGAATCGGCACGCTGAGCAACCCCGTGGTGGACCGGTGAGCGGCGTCCGGGTCCGCTTCCCCCCGTCGCCGTCCGGGGACCTGCACGTGGGCAACGTGCGCTCGGCCCTGTTCAACTACGCCTTCGCCCGGCACGAGCGCGGCGCGTTCGTGTTCCGGATCGAGGACACCGACACCGCCCGCAGCACCGAGGAGTCCTACCGAAGCCTGCTGGCCGACCTGCGCTGGCTGGGCCTGGACTGGGACGAGGGCCCGCAGGTCGGTGGGGAGTACGGGCCGTACCGGCAGTCCGAGCGCACCGGCCTCTACGCCGACGTGGCGGCCCGGCTGCGCGGGGCCGGGTACGGCTACGACTGCTACTGCACCGCCGAGGAGGTGGCCACGCGCAACCGGGCCGCCGGCCGCCCGGCCGGCTACGACGGGCACTGCCGGGATCTGACCGAGTCGGAGCGGGACGGCCACCTGGCTGCCGGGCGTACGCCGGTACTGCGGTTCCGGATGCCCGGCGAGCGGGTCGAGTTCACCGACCTGGTCCGGGGCACGGTCGGCTTCGACGCCGAGCACGTGCCGGACTACGTGCTGGTCCGGGCCGACGGTTCGCCGCTGTACACGCTGACCAACCCGGTCGACGACGCGTTGATGCGGATCACCCACGTCCTGCGCGGCGAGGACCTGCTGGCCTCCACCCCGCGGCAGATCCCGCTGCACCGGGCGCTGCGTGACCTGGGCATCAGCGACGCGCCGATGCCGGCGTTCGGACACCTGCCGTTCGTGATGGGCGAGGGCAATCGCAAACTGTCCAAGCGGGAGACCCCCGAGGTGTCGCTGAACCACCTGCGGGCGCGGGGTTACCTGCCCGAGGCGGTGTTGAACTACCTGGCCCTGCTGGGCTGGTCGATGGGCGAGGACACCGAGATCTTCACCCTGGACCAGATGTGCCGGGCCTTCACCCTGGACCGGGTGGGGGTGAACCCGGCCCGGTTCGACCCGAAGAAGCTGCTGGCTGTCAACGGGACCAAGATCCGGGCCCTGTCCACCGACGAGTTCGCCGACCGGGTGACCCCGTTCCTCATCGGCGCCGGCCTGGTCGCCGACCCGCCCACCGTCGGGCAGGCCGAGTTGCTGCGCGCGGCTGCTCCGCTGGTGCGGGAGCGCACCAACCTGCTCACCGACGCGGTGGGCATGCTCGGCTTCCTGTTCGCCGACGGCGATGCGTTCACCGTGGACGAGGCGGCTGCGGCCAAGCAACTCACCGGAGCCCACGCCGGCACCGTGAAGGCGGCTGTGGCCGCGCTGGAGCCGCTGCCGGGTTGGACTGCGGACAACCTGCAGGCCGCGCTGCGCGAGGCGCTGGTGGACCGCCTGGGCCTCAAGCCCAAGCACGCGTTCGGACCGGTGCGGGTGGCGGTCACCGGACGGCAGGTGTCGCCGCCGCTGTTCGAGTCGCTGGAGCTGCTCGGCCGGGATCGGACGCTGGCCCGACTGCGTGACGCGCTGTCACGGGTCGGGGAATGACCGGACATGGGGGAACGTTTTGGACCGGTGAGGAGGCTGGGCTAGTATCTGACCTCGGCACGGTCGGTGGTCGCGCCGATGGGGTATGGGGTAATTGGCAGCCCGGCGGATTCTGGTTCCGTTAGTCTAGGTTCGAGTCCTGGTACCCCAGCCCGGGTGCTCCGGCACCAGGTTGTTCCATCGTGGCACCAGTCGCCACGGCAAGGCCCCGTCGTCTAGAGGCCCAGGACGCCGCCCTCTCAAGGCGGTAGCGCCGGTTCGAATCCGGTCGGGGCTACACCACGGGATCCCGTCTCGGGATCATCCCGTCGCGTCTGGCGCTCCATCCGCGCACCGTTGATCTGCGCGCTTCCATCGGTCGCCTCGACGCCAAGAACCGGCTGATCTTTCCAGGACACTGATGACCCGTATGGATGTTGGACCAGGGCGTTGGGGGTCTATGTCCTGTTTTCGTCGCTGCTCGGCTGTGGATGAATCGGTCGGATCGGGTGTACCGCCGCCGCATTGACGAGCCTCTGCTCCATACCTTTACGTAAAAGCACCACAATATGGGCCTAGCTCCGTAATATTCCCAAGTCCTGACATTGGGAATGCAAGGAGTTGCCCGTGTCCGTACGTCGGTCTGTTGTCGCGGTCGTTGCCTGGTCGTTGGTGGTGCAGGCACTGGCGGTGCCGGTGGCCAGGACGCTGCCCACCGCAGCGGCCCGGCCGCCCGGCGCCTCCACACACGCGCCGACACAGCGAACCGGGTCCGCCGCGGCCAGGCCGCACCGGGTTCCCTCGGCCGCGACTGCCGCCAAGCCCGATGGACGTTCTCGTGCCCTGCCCAGGCCGGCTGCCACTCCGGCCCGAGGTAGCCGTTCGAAGGCAGTTCCGGACACCCTGACCGTTCCTCCATTGGTGGCGCCGACCGTGCGAAACGCCGGCAGGACGAGCAGGCCCTCCATGACGCGGGGAGCCGCACCTGACAGCCTGGATGCCCGGCGAGCGGTGGAGGACGTCTCCCGGCGAACCCCGAGGTCGCGCACGTACCACGTGGGCGGCGCGACCATGGTGCGGATGTACTCCCAGCCGGTGAACGTCCGTCGCTCCGACGGGGTGTGGAACTCCCTGGATCTCAATCTCGGCGAACGCAGGGACGGCCGTTTCCAACCCAACGCCGGGCCCGCGGTGTCGTTCGCCTGGCAGGCCGATGCCGACCAACTGGCATCCCTACAGGTCGATCCCGACCACCGCATCGGCTACGGCCTCGACGGGGCCGGCCAGGTTCCCGGGCGCAGGTCGGGTGCCACCGTGACCTACCCCGGTGTCAGGCCCGGTGTGGACGCGCGACTCACGGCGACGGCGACCGGGTCCAAGGAGGTGCTGGTCCTACACTCACCGCACGCGCCGCGCAGCTTCGTGTTCCCGCTGCGGTTGGGCGGCCTGAGGCCCGAACTGGACGGCGACACCGGCGCTGTTCGCCTCCTCGACTCCTCGGGCCGGGTGATGGCGACCATCCCGCCCGGCATGATGCAGGACTCGGCGATCGATCCCAGATCCGGCGACCCGGCCAGCTCACGTGGCGTCACCTACTCCCTGGTGCACCAGGCATCCGGAGGTTGGGCGCTGCGGGTGCGGCTGGATGACCGGTGGCTGGACGACCCTCGGCGGACGTACCCGGTGACCGTCGACCCGTCCTTGCAGATCAATACCGGCAGCGACGACACGTACGTGATGTCGCCGTACAACAACAACTACTCCGCCGAGCCGGAGCTGAAGGTCGGCACGTTCAACGGGGGCGCGAACGTGGCCGCCGCCTACCTCCACTTCGGTCTGGCCTCGGCGCTGCCCGACAGGTACATCGCCAGTGCCTCGCTCAACCTCACCGAGACGTGGTCCTTCTCCTGCGCGCCGAGCAACGTGTCGGTGTACTCGGTCGCGGCCGGGTGGTCCGCCTCCACGATGCGCACCTACCCCGGAGCCAGGGTCGGCTCACGGTTGGCGACGGTGTCGACCGCCCACGGGCACGACGCCGGTTGCCCGGCCGCCCGGGTCGGGTTCCCGATCGACCCGACACTGGCCACCAGGTGGACCCACGGCGCCACCGCGTTCGACGGACTCACCGTACGGGCGAGCGGAACCGACTCCAACGGCTGGAAGAAGTTCGAGTCGGCCAACGGCCCGACTCCTGACGACTTTCCGTACCTGGAGGTCTTCTACGCCGGCGACGGCGCCTCCTACCAGTTGGTGAGCCTCACCGCACCCACCGCGACGGCCGCCGGGTCGGCGACGCTGAAAGTGACCAATCTGGGGAAGAACACCTGGCCGGCCGGTGGCGGATACAAGCTCGGGTATCTGGTCCGGCAGGGTGGGCAGACGCTCAATGTGGCCACCAGCAAGGCGGCACCGACCTCCACCGTCGGCCCGATGGGTGCCGCCAACATCACGGTGAGCCTGCCACCGCTCGCACCGGGCAGCTACCTGATCGACTTCACCATGTTCGACACGCTGGGCCGCTCGTTCGCCACCCAGGACTCCGTGCCGTACGGCGAGGTTGCCCTCGACGCGAGCAACGTGGCGCCCGCGGTGGACTTCGAGCAGCCGGCCAGCGGTGACACCGTGGACAGCCTGACGCCGAGCCTGTATGCGGAGGGCACCGACCCGGACAACTGGCCCGACGCCGGCCTGACCTACGACTTCAAGGTCTGCTCGGATCCCGCGGGCACCCAGAACTGCGTGGACTCCGGATGGACCGGTCGTGCCTGGGCGGTCCCGCCCGGCACGGCGACCTGGTCGAACGACTACTACTGGTGGGTGCGGGCGTTCGACACCAAGAACGCCGGACCGTGGGTCGGTCCGCTGGTGTTCACCACGGCCGTGCACCAGCCGGAGATCACCAGTCACCTTGCCGCCAGCCCGGACGGGGCGGACCCGCCCGGGCTCGAACCGGAGACCGGCGACTACTCCACGTCGGTCACTGACGTCGCGGTCCCCACGGTGGGTCCGGACCTGACCATCACCCGCACGTACAACAGCCTCGACCCGCGCCGGGACTCGGCGTTCGGCGCTGGTTGGTCATCCCGGTTGGACACCCGGTTACGCCAGGACAGCGACGGCAGCGGCAACGTGGTGGTCACCCTGTCCAACGCTCAGGAGGTGCGGTTCGGCCGTAACCCCGACGGCAGCTATGCCGCGCCGATGGGCCGGAACCTCACCCTTGTCCACGATCTGACCGCTGGGACGTACACGCTGCGGGACGTTACCGGGACCCGGCGGGCCTTCGATGCCGCCGGCGAGCTGGTGTCCATCGTGGACGGCGTTGGCCGTAGCGAGACACTGAGCTACGACGGTGCCCAGCACGTGACCGAGATCGTCAACAATGCCAGCCAGCGGAAGCTGACCCTGTTCTGGTCCGGCGGCCACGTCATCTCGGTGACCGCCGACCAGCCTGACGCGCAGTCCGCACCGCTGGTCTGGACCTACGCCTACAACGGGGACCTGCTGGCCGAGGTGTGCGACGCCGCCACCCTCACCCAGTGCACGCACTACGCCTATGCCACCGGATCGCACTACCGCAGCGTCGTCCTGGACGACAATCCGAGGGCGTACTGGCAGCTGGGCGAGGCCACCGGTGCGACCGCCGGCAGCCAGACCGCGCGCAGCCCGGGCGACGATGCCGGCACGTACACCGATGTGACGCTCGGCGCCGCCGGGGCACTCGCCGGGACCGACGGGACCGCCGCGACATTCAATGGCACCAGCAGCTATGTGGTGTTGCCCACCAAACTCGTCGACAGCAGTATGAATCTCGCGGTCGAACTGTGGTTCCGGACCACCGGCGGCGGTGTGCTGCTGTCCTACCAGGCGCTTCCGTTCCCAACCGGGAACGGGACCGGAGGTTGGGTACCCATCCTGTACGTGGGCACCGACGGGAAGCTGCGAGGCCAGTTCTGGAACAGGGTCAAGGCGCCGTTCACCACTACCGGCGTGGTGAACGACGGGCAGTGGCACCACGTGGTGCTCTCCGCGGCGGTGGACACCCAGACCCTGTACCTCGACGGGGTCGCCCAGGGCACGCTGGCTGGCCCGCTGAACCACCTCGCCATGAACTATTTCTACGCCGGCGCCGGCCGGACCCAGGGCGGCTGGCCGGGTGGCAACGGTGCCGACTACTACTTCGACGGGTCGATCGACGAGGTCGCCTTCTACCAGCATCCACTCGGCCTGAGCACGGTGCAGGCGCATCTGGCTGCCCGTCAACCCGCCGACGAGCTGACGCAGGTCACCCACCCGGAGAACACCCGGGTCTACCCGACGCTCGACTACGACACCGTCAATGATCGGGTACACACCCTGACCGACCAGAACGGTGCCACCTGGACACTGGACACACCGGCGGCCGATGACGGCAGCCGCACCGTGACGCTGCACGGCAGCGTCGCCGCCGACACCACCTACACCTACGACGCCGACCACGGTGGCCGGTTGGTCAGCCGGGAACACGCTGGCGCCACCCGCTCCCTCGACTACAACACCGCCGGCTTCCTGTCCACCATCACAGACGAGAACGGCCACCAGGTCCGCTTCACCACGGACGCGCGCGGAAACGTGCTCACCCGCAATACGTGCATGGGTGACAATGAGGATGATCCTCTACTCGACTGCGGCACAGAACGTTTCCACTATTTCCTTGATTCGTCTGACCCGCTCGACCCACGTAACGACAAGCCCGTCTTCAGCACGAATCCCGCGCCTGGGGACTCCGAGGATCCGGCGGTCGGCGCCGATACGATCGAGTCCAGCTACCTGTACGACACGGCAGGAAACGTCACCGAGCGGACAGACACATTCGGCGGAACCATACGCGTGGAATCACGTACCTATTCCGCTGGAACCGAAGCCGCCGTCGGCGGCGGCACAGTCCCGCCAGGACTTCTCATGAGCGTCAGCCTCACCGGAGCGGGAGTGACGAGCTACACCTACTTGTCCACCGGAGACCTCGCCGAGACCGTGTCACCCACCGGGCTGCACACCAGGTACGGCTACGACGCACTCGGCCGAATCGTGTCGACCACCACGGCCGCCGCGGACGGCACCGAGTTCGGCACGACAAGTTACACCTATACTTCACTGTCCCAGGTGGACACTGTCACGGCCGCGCCGGTAACCGACCCGGTGACCGGCGTCACGCACAGCCTCGTCACGAACTATGGCTATGACGCGGATGGCAACATGATCTGGACTGTCCTCTCCGATGCGACCGGCGGGGATGCGTCCCGTACCACCACCTACGGCTTCGACGACAGCGACCACCTGATCAGCATCGGGTACCCGGACGGTGGGGCGGAGTCACGGATCTACGACGCCAGTGGCAACCTGGCCAGCCAGACCGACGTGGACGGGGTGCTGACCAGTTATTCGTACAACGACAACCACCAGCTCACCGAGACCACCGTGCACGGTGCCGGTGCGGACCCACAGGATCCGGACGCCACCTCCCTGATGGTCGAGTCGCGCGCGTACGACCCGGCCGGTCGGCTGGCCAGTGTGACCGACGCGATGGGTCGCCAGACTGACTACACCTACTTCGACGACGACACCTTCAATTCCCTGACGCTCCACGCGTTTCACAACCAGGATGGGACCACGCGATCGATCGAAGAGCGTGAATGGCACAGGTTTAACGGCCACATGCCTACCTATGTCGAGTCCGCCGAGAACCGGGCGGTCGACTTCAGTTGGGCCGGTGACGAGTCGACCGGCTTCGAGATTGAAGGTTCACTCGGTGGGTTCGACGGCGTCGACTACACGCGTGATCCCGCCGGGAACATCACCCGTTCCGAGGAGTGGGGCAGCGATGTGGACGATGACTTCGACTCCGAGCGGAGCACCGACTACACCTATGACGCTGCCGGGAACATGCTCACCCGGTCGGTCAACAACGACGGCGGCGTCCTCTACACCACCACCTACGGTCGGGACGAGCGCGGGCTGCTCACCTCGCTGACCGACGCCGACGGCAACACCACCGACTACGGCTACGACCCGACCGGCGCACTGCGCACGGTGACCGGACCGGCCGTCGACGCCTGGGTGGACGGCACCGAGCAGGCCGGAGTGCGCCCGCAGGGGGCGATCGGCCGCAACGCGTTCGGCGAGATCACCGAGCGGCGGGACCCGGACGGCAACGTCACCACGATCACCCGCGACTCGATGGGTCGGCCGACCGCGGTCACCCTGCCCGACTACACCCCGCCGGGCGGCACGACGCCGATCCACGCCACCTACCACGCCACCTATGACCATCGCGGCAACCTGCTCACGCTGACCGACGCACTGGGGCGGGTGACCAGCTTTGACTACGACATCTACGACCGGGTGTTGAGCCGCACCGACCCCGCGGTCGGCACCGCGGCGGCCGGGGTCACCCGTTACGGCTATGACCGGGACGGGGAGACGCTGTCGGTGACCGACCCGACCGGCGCGGTCACCCGGCACACCTACGACGACCTGGGTCGCCAGGTCACCACCACCCAGGTCGAGCGCTCGTCCGGCGCCGGCACGGCGTACTACACCACCACGTTCGGGTACGACGACGACGGCTTCCTCACCGGCGTCACGACGCCGGTGGGCGAGACGACGACGATGACCTACGACGACGGTGGGAACCTGGTCAGCCGCACCGACCCGGCCGGGCACGCCTGGACCTACACCTACCACCTGAACGGCGAGCGGCTCACCGCCACCGACCCGACCGGCCTGGTCACCGCAAACACCTACGACCTGGCCGGCCGCGTGGTGTCCACCAGCCAGACACCGGCCGGCGCACCAGCACCAGCCCGGCAGAGCAGTGCCACCTACGACCCGGTGGGTAACCTGCTGTCCACGACGAGTGCCGAAGGACGTGTGGTCCACTTCGGCTACGACCCGGCCGGCCGGCCGTCCACCCGCTCGGAGGTCGTCGACGGGTCCACCGAGATCACCACCGGGTTCGGCTACGACCCGGCTGGTAACCGAACCAGGATCCTCGACGGCAACGGGCACGCCACCGACTACAGCTACAACACGTGGGGACTGCCGGAGTCGGTCATCGAACCGCCCACCGCCGCCACACCGGCCGCCGCGGACCGCACCTGGACCACAAGTTACGACGCCGACGGGCGGCCGGTCGGCGACGTCCTGCCCGGGGGTGTGACCCAGACCCGGGCCTTCGACGAACTCGGTCGGGTGACCTCGGTCCAGGGCTCGGCCGCCGAGGCCGCGACCACCGACCGGACTTTCGGGTACGACTTGGACGGCCGGGTCACCAGCATCGGCACGCCGACCGGGACGACCAGCTACACCTACAACGACCGCGGTGCGTTGCTCGGCGCGCAGGGCGCGTCCGGCGACGCCTCGTACACCTGGGATGCCGACGGGCGCCTGACCGGCCAGGCCAACGCGGCCGGTAGCGAGTCGTTCGGCTACAACGCCGACGGCACGCTGGCGTCGCTGACCGACGCGACCACCGGCACCGCCCTGGCCTACGGGTACGACAACGCCGGCCGACTCGCCTCGATCGGCTACACCACCGGCGGGGCGAACCTGACGCGCGCCTACGGCTACGACGCGCTGGGCCGGCTCGCCTCGGATGTGGTGAGCGACGGTGGGACCGCCCTGGTCGGCACCAGCTACGCCTACGACCTGGACGACAACCTGACCGGCCGAACCACCACCGGTACGGCCGGCGCTGGCACCACCAGTTACGGCTACGACGGCGCGAACCGGCTGATCTCCTGGACACCGCCCGGCGGGCCGGCGGTGGCCTACGGCTGGGACGGTGCCGGAAACCGGGTGACGGCCGGGGCGACCAGCTACACCTTCGACGAGCGCAACCGGCTGCTCACCGACGGCCAGACCACCTACACCTACACTCCGCGTGGAACACTCCAGTCGACGACCAGCGGCGGAGTGACGCGGAACCTCGCCTTCGACGCGTTCGACCGGCTGGTCACCGACGGCGGCACCCAGTACGGGTACGACAGTCTGGACCGGATCGCCTCCCGGGACGGCATCGCGTTCGGGTACGACGACCTGAGCAACTGGGTCGTCTCCGACGGCGCTTCGTTGATCCAACGCGACCCGGCCGGTGACCCGATCCTTGACCGGCCCGCCGCCGGGGGTTCGTCCCGGGTCCTCTACGCCGACCGGCACGGCGATGTCACCGCCGCGCTGAGCGGTGCGGTGGTCGACGCCAGCACGACCTACGACCCGTTCGGCAAGCCCACCGCGGCGACCGGTACCGTGCCGCCGGTCGGGTTCCAGTCCGGGTGGACCGAACCGGACAGCGGCTTGGTGAACATGGCGGCGCGCTGGTACGACCCGGCTACCGGTGTGTTCACCAGCCGGGACACCGTGACCGTCGACCCGGATCCGTCGGCCGCGGCCAACCGGTACCTGTACGGCGATGCCAACCCGCTCACCCACAGCGACCCGACTGGTCACGAGGCCGCGGTATGTCTGGTCGGCCTCGCGACCGGAGGGCCGTTGGGATGCGCCGCTGGTGTGGCGGGTGAGGTTGTTCTCGGGTCGCTCATCGGCGGCGTTCTGGGGTGGCGGGCGGGACGGGCGGTGCACAACTACCGTCAGTCGCACGCGCGCAGCGACGCGGACGCGGCGAGCAGGGCGGTGGATCTGACCGGGACGCGGGATGTCTACCAGGACGAGGAGGAGGCGTTCCTGCGTCGCCCGCACCCGTTCCGGTTCGACTACCCGCAGTCCGATCCACCAGCCGGTGGCGGTGGGCCGCGGGTACCAGCCAACATCCGCGCCGCGCTGCCACCGCCGCCCCCTCCGCCGCCACCGCTGTCCGTGCTGAACCTGTACAAGGACATCCCGCGGGTGGTTGGTGCGGTCACCAGTTTCCTGCCCTCGGCGGTGTCGGCGACCACCGCGGCGAGCGTGATCATCGACCGGTCCGCGGCGCTGAGTGCCGAGGCGTCCAAGCTCACCGTGTGTGGCAACTGCGGCCAGGTCCACGGTGACACCGTCGACCACACCGGGGCGGTCGCGTGCGCGCTGTTCCCACTCGCCGACCTGGCCGACACCTGCGATCCCAAGACACCCGACTCCCTCGAACACCAGATTGAAGACCTGGTTGACGACGATGGTCTCTCCGACGGCGACTCTGCCAACCAGTCTGCCGTGGGCTTCTCAACGGATGACGTGGCGCGAGTGACACAGCACCTCGCCCGACTCGACCCCTCCGAAGCCAACGATGTCATGCTGCAACGAATCGAGGAGGCAATCGACAACGGCCGGCCGATGAGTGAAGGGCAGACCAACTTCATGCGGCATGAGCTGACCGAGGCCGATCTGATGGACAAGGGCGTACCCTACGACGAGGCTCACGCCGAGGCTCTCAAGACCCATCCTCCGGGCAGGAACTACGACGCTGACGTTATCGACCGTTTCCCGGAGTTCGGCCTTTGGTGGCGGAGGATGAGCGGTTTGGATCTGAATTGATAACAATTGACGTCGAACGCCACGGTATGGTGGTGATCAACCGTGACGATGATCGGGCGCGCTACTCAGCCGGGGGTTGGCTGACCGGATCCCGTCCGGCGGCCGAGGGTGTGGGGCGACCGGTACGGATGTTGGTCGAGGTCCTACGCCGTTTCGGCGGTCACGTTCCACGGGCGCTGCTGGGTGGGGAGTTTCTGCCCGCAGGACGGGATCACAGCGCCACCATCGAAGTCGGTTACGTCGCCGGAGCCGGAGAATCGGCCGTCGCATCCTGCCCCAGCCGTCTGTGGAACAGGCCATTCTGCGCCGGCCTGCCTGAGGAGTTCGCCTCGGCAGTGCTCGATGGACTGGTAGACACCGGTGCGCGTCTTCCGCCGGGGGTCCTGCGGGTGGACCGGGCAGGATTCGACGAAGTCGAGTCGTCGGCATGGGTGTTCGGCCTGGCCGCGAACGTGCTCGGATGCGGACTCGTCGCGATGTTCACCGACGCGAACGTCGAGGCTGAGATCCGCCGGCTGATCTCAACGTGGTGACCTGAACGGACGACGGCCTGGTCGTCGTCCTGCTGTCTGTGCGTCCACTGCTTCCTGAGGTGACCCGGTGATCGTCAGTCCGCCCGTGTCCGTCGCGGGGTGGACACTGACCGGGCCAGGTCAACCCGGGGTCGGGGGTCACGTTCGGTCCGTAGGCCGATGACGGCCTGGCGCGGTGCCCGGAAGGCTTGCCGCCATGATCACACACCACCCACCCGCACCGGCCGCCGCGATCGCGGTGCAGGGTCTGACCAAGCGGTATCGGGGCGTCATCGCGGTCGACGACCTGTCGTTCGACGTGCGTGCCGGCGCGGTCACCGGCTTCTTCGGACCCAACGGCGCCGGCAAGACCACGACGCTCGCCGCGATCGCCGGGCTGGCCCGGCCGACCTCCGGGCGCGCCCTGGTCAACGGCACGCCGGTGGATGCGACCCGGTCGGACGCGCGGCTGCTGGGCGTGCACATCGAACCGTGCGGGGCGCACCCCGGTCGCACCGGGCGCGCCCACCTGCGCTGGCTGGCCGCGCTGGCCGGCCTACCGCGTCGCCGGGTCAGCGAGGTGCTGGCCAGCGTGGGACTCGACCAGGCAGCGGACCGCCGGGTCGGGAAGTACTCCACCGGCATGCGCCAGCGGCTCGGGCTGGCCGCGGCGCTGCTCGGCGACCCGGAGATCCTGCTGCTCGACGAGCCGGCCAACGGCCTGGACCCGCAGGGCATCCGCTGGCTGCGGGCCCTGCTGCGGGAGCGGGCCGAGCGCGGTGGCACGGTCCTGGTGTCCAGCCACGTGCTGGCCGAGGCGGCCCAGACCGTCGACGATGTCGTGGTGATCCACCGGGGCCGGTTGGTTCATCACGGCCGGATCGCCGACCTGGAAGGGCCCGGTGCCGCCCGCGCACCGGCGGACCGGGCCGCGCCGCGCGGAACCCCACTGGAGGACCTGTTCTTCTCCCTGACCGAACCGGAGGAGCCGTGATCGGCCTGCTCAGAGGTGAACTCGTCAAGATCGTGACCGTCCGAACACTGCCCGGCTTCGCGGTGGTCGGCGTGGTGCTGTCCGTGGCCAACGTGCTGATAGTCGCGCTGGCCTCGGGCACCCTGGACGAGGTGGGGGAGAAGGAGGAGGCTCTGGCCGGCCTGCCGGTGCTGCTGCTGTTGCTGGGGCTCGCCGGCGCGGCCGGGGAGTACCGACACCGGACCGCGGCCCCGGCCGCGTTGGTGGCCCGATGTGGTCGGGGACGGCTGCTGCTGGTCCGCGCCGGCGCGTACGCCCTGGCCGGGCTGGGTGTCGGCGCGCTGATGATGGGCGTGTCGCTGGGCACGGGTCTGCCGCTGCTGGGCCGGCAGCCCGGTCCCGACCTCGATTCCGGGGAGGTGGTCGCGGTGGTCGCCGGCTGCCTGTCCGCCGCGGTGCTGTCGGCGATCACCGGGGTGGCCCTCGGCGCGCTTGTCCGCCACCAGGTCGCCGGGGTGATCGGGGCGCTGATCCTGAACTTCGTCGCCAATCCGCTGATCGGCATCATCGACGAGTCGGCCGCCAACTACACGCCGTTCGGCGCCTCGGCGGTGCTGGCCCGGATGAAGCACGACACCAGCCTGTCCGCGGGCGGGGCGGCGATCGTGCTGGCCGGCTGGGCGTTGCTGCTGCTGGCCGCGGCGGCGGCAACCGAGCGTCGGCGCGACCTGGCGTGACGGCCGTGGCGATCTTTGGGCCGGTTCGCGGGCTCGCCGGCGCGGCGGCCGGACGGTACCGGCGCTGGACCAGCCGGTCCCGCTCGGCCGCCTTGGACGCCGCTGTGGCGCTGGCCGCGACCGGCCTGGAGATCGGGCTCATCTTCAACGACGAGCACACGGCGAGCCCACCCACGACCGCGCTGACCGTGGTCCTGGCGGTGCTCGCCGGTGGCCTGCTGACGCTGCGCCGCCGGATGCCGTTGCCGGTGCTCGTGGTGACACTGGGCGCGGCCGGGGCGCTGGTGGCCATCCGCGAGTCACCCGGCGGGGTTCCCGCGCTGGTGGCCCTGTTCACCGTCTCCGAGCGCCGCGACCGGCGCGTGTCGCTGGCCACGCTGGTGCCGGTCGCGGTGCTGTTGGAGGCTCTGTCCATCGTGTCCGTTCCGGTGACCGTGGCGGTATGGGCGCTGGGCGCGTACGCGCAGACCCGGCGCCGCTACGTCGAGGGGCTCCGGCAGCGGGCCGCCGACCTGGAACGCCAGCGGGAGCAACTGGCCCGGCTTGCCGTGCACGAGGAACGCACCCGGATCGCTCGCGAGACGCACGACATCGTCGCCCACTCGGTGTCGGTGATGCTGATCGGCGTGCGGGGTGCCCGCGACGTGCTGCGCACCCGGCCGGAGGTGGCCGAGCAGACCCTTGCCCGGGTCGAGGCGACCGCCGAGCAGAGCCTGGCCGAACTGCGCCGGATCCTCACCCTGCTGCGCAGCACTGGCCACACCACTGGCCACACTGCCGACCGGGCCGCCGAGTCACGGCCACAGCCGTCGCTGGCCGAACTGGACGAGTTGGTGTCGGCCTACCGGGCCACCGGACTGCCGGTTCGCCTGACCGTGACCGGTGCGCGGCGCCGGCTGCCCGACGGCGTCGAACTGTCCGCGTTCCGCATCGTCCAGGAGGCGTTGACCAACGTGCTGAAGCACTCCCGGCCGACCCGGGTCACGGTGACCCTCTCCTACCGTGAGTCCGAACTGGACCTACAGGTCGCCGACGATGGAACGGTACCGCCGGGCCGCCCGGCCCGGACCGGGCACGGCCTGGTCGGGATGCGCGAACGGGTCGCGCTGCTCGGCGGTGAACTGGACGCCGGTCCCGCGCCTGGCGGCGGGTTCCGGGTCGCCGCCCGGCTTCCCCTCGGTGGCGGCCGGTGAACATCCGGGTGCTGGTCGTCGACGACCAGGAACTGGTGCGGGTTGGTTTCCGGCTGTTCCTCCAGACCCAGGACGGCATCGACGTGGTCGGCGAGGCGGCCGACGGCCGACAGGCGGTCGAACGTGCCCGCGAACTGCGGCCGGACGTGGTGCTGATGGATATCCGGATGCCCCGGATGGATGGTGTCGAGGCCACCGCGCGGCTGGTCGCCGCCGGGATCGACCCGGCGCCCCGGGTGCTGGTGCTGACCACGTTCGATCTGGACGAGTACGTCTACGGCGCGCTGCGGGCCGGCGCGGCCGGGTTCCTACTCAAGGACGCGCCCCGGGAACGGCTGGTCGAGGCGATCCGGGTGGTGCACACCGGCGACGCGCTGCTGTCCCCGTCGGTGACCCGCCGGCTGGTCGCCGACTTCGCCGCCCGTGCCGCGCCGCCCGCCCCGGCGGCCGGGTTGCTCGACGCCCTCACGCCGCGCGAGCGCGAGGTGCTGGTGCTGGTGGCCCGCGGGCTGTCCAACGCGGAGATCGCCCGGCGGCTGGTGGTCAGCGCGGCGACGGTGAAGAGCCACGTGGGCGCGATCCTGCTCAAGCTCGGCCTGCGTGACCGGGTGCAGGCAGTGGTGTTCGCCTACGAGAACGGCATCGTGGTGGCCGGCTCCTGATTTGCCTGGACAGGTGGGAGCCCCGGCACGGAGGGGCGTGCCGGGGCTCCCGGGACCAGCGACCGATCGGGTCAGCTGGACGTGCTACCACCGTGACGGCGGCGGGTGACAACAGTCAGTGCCACCCCACCGGCCACCAGCACGGTGCCGATCAGCAGCAGCGGCACGGTGTTGCCCGCGCCGGTGTTGGCCAGCTTCGCGGCCTCCACCTTCGGGGACGGGGTGGGGCTGGGCGGGATCGGCGAGCTGACTGGAGCCGCCGAGGACGGCGTGGCACTCGGCGTCGCCGTCGCGGTGTCGGTCGGCGGGGGCGGGGTGTCCGGCTTGCACGTCGGCGGCTTGCTCATCGCTGCCGGCGTTCCGTCCTTCGGCGCCGTGTGAACCTCCTTGCTCCCCGGCAGCATCCACGTGGCCAGGTACTGCTCGGTGCCGTCGGGATAGGTCTCGTCGAAGTCGACCGACGTGTGTCCGCTGACGGTGACATCTGGGAGCGACTTGCCGTTCCGGGTCACGTGGACGACCACATCCGTGCTGGGGAACTCTTCGAGGCTCAGGGTGACGTGGTCGCAGGTGGCGGTGAACTCGCCGTGGTTCGCCCAGGCGGGCAGGGCGAACGTGAGGGTGCCGACGGCGGTGACCGCGGCGACGGTCAGGGTGCGGCGGAAGGTATGCAACTCTCCTTCTCCCGGGATGTGTTCGTGCGCAGCACGCGGGCTGCGTCTAGTCGGTCTGGTTGCCGGGCGGTCCCGGCCTGGATGGCGACCGCGCCCCCGTGGTCCGCGCGGTCTTCTCGGCGAGCCGAGTGATGGTTGGACCCGCCGGACGCTACACCCTAGAGCGTGATTGTCGTCGGGCAAGATAGCGCAAACGGGTGATGCTTGGCGAGGCCCTGTCGCTCAAACGCTTATAGCCGATTGCTCAGCGTATGTGCGGCGGCCACCACGGGCTGTGCCAGCCGGAGTCCTGGCCGGCGCCCGACCCGGTCCAGCGGACCGGATACCGAGATCGCCGCGATCACCCGGCCGTCCCGGTCGCGGATCGGGGCGGACACCGATCCCACCCCGGCCTCCCGTTCGGCGGCGCTCTGGGCCCAGCCCCGGCGGCGCACCTCGGCCAGTGTGCGGGCGGTGAACCGCGCGCCGGCGAGCAGGTTCTCGGTGTCCGACCGGCTGGTCCAGGCGGCCAGTACCTGCGCGGCCGACCCGGCCGACATGGTCAACCGGGCGCCGACCGGCACGGTGTCGCGCAGTCCGTGGGCTCGTTCGGCCGCGGCCACGCACACCCGCTGCGCGCCGTGCCGCCGGTAGAGCTGGGCGCTCTCCCCGGTCTCGTCGCGCAGCCGGACCAGCACCGCTCCGGCCGCCGCCAGCAGCGGATCGGGGGCCGATCGCGCCAGTTCGGTCAGCGCCGGGCCCGGCCGCCAGCGCCCGTCCCCGTCGCGCAGCAGCAGCCGGTGTGACTCCAGCGCCACCGCCAGCCGGTGCGCGGTGGCGCGGGGTAGCCCGGTGCGTTCCACCAGGTCGGCCAAGTTCGCCGGTGCCGCCGCCGCGCTGGCCAGGATGGCCACGGCCTTGTCCAGAACGCCGATGCCGCTAGACTGTCCCACAATTCGATACTAGCGTCTCACTATTCGAGATGGAGTACCTCATGGGCAGAACCCTGGCCGAAAAGGTGTGGGACAGCCACATGGTGCGCCGGGCCGACGGCGAGCCTGACCTGCTCTACGTGGACCTGCACCTGGTGCACGAGGTGACCAGCCCGCAGGCCTTCGACGGGTTGCGGCTGGCCGGGCGGAAGGTACGCCGCCCCGATCTGACCATCGCCACCGAGGACCACAACGTCCCCACCACCGACATCCACCTGCCCATCGCCGACGAGGTGTCGCGTACCCAGGTGGACACGCTGCGCCGCAACTGTGCCGAGTTCGGCGTCCGGCTGTACCCGATGGGCGACCGGGATCAGGGCATCGTGCACGTCATCGGCCCGCAGCTCGGGCTGACCCAGCCGGGCACCACGGTGGTGTGCGGGGACAGCCACACCTCCACCCACGGCGCGTTCGGCGCGTTGGCGTTCGGCGTGGGCACCAGCGAGGTCGAGCACGTGCTGGCCACCCAGACGCTGCCGCTGCGTCCGTTCCGGACTATGGCGGTCACGGTGACCGGCCGGCTGCGCCCCGGCGTCAGCGCCAAGGACCTCATCCTGGCGGTCATCGCCCGGATCGGCACCGGCGGCGGGCAGGGGTACGTCATCGAGTACCGGGGCGAGGCCATCGAGGCGCTGTCCATGGAAGCCCGCATGACGATCTGCAACATGTCCATCGAGGCCGGTGCCCGGGCCGGCATGGTGGCCCCGGACCAGACCACGTTCGACTTCCTGCACGGTCGCCCGCACGCCCCGACCGGCACCGACTGGGACGCCGCGGTCGAGTACTGGCGGTCGCTGCGCACCGACGACGACGCCACCTTCGACCGCGAGGTCAGCCTGGACGCCGACACGCTCACCCCCTACGTCACCTGGGGCACCAACCCCGGCCAGGGCGCGCCGCTGGGCGGTACCGTGCCCGACCCGGCCGGCCTGGCCGACGCGGTCGAGCGGGCCTCGGTGGAAAAGGCCCTGTCCTACATGGATCTGCAGCCGGGAACGCCGCTGCGCGACATCCCGGTGGACACCGTGTTCGTCGGGTCGTGCACCAACGGCCGGATCGAGGACCTCCGGGTGGCCGCCGAGATGCTGCGCGGCAGGACGATCGACCCGGATACCCGGATGCTCGTCGTCCCGGGCTCGGTCGGTGTGAAGAGCCAGGCCGAGGCCGAGGGCCTGGACCAGGTCTTCCTCGAC
>DASULA010000392.1:0-27253 GCA_036278435.1 Mycobacteriales bacterium
GAGCGGGGCGTTGGCCTTCACCGCGATGTGCTTGGCCTTGGCCTTGTCGCCCAGCGCCTCGATCGCCGCGGGCGGCGGGCCGATCCAGGTCAGCCCGGCGTCGATGACGGCCTGGGCGAATTCGGCGTTCTCCGACAGGAACCCGTAGCCGGGGTGCACGGTGTCGGCGCCGGAGGCCCGGCAGGCATCCAGGATCCGGTCGACCCGCAGGTAGGAGTCGGCGGGAGTGTGGCCACCCAGCGCGAACGCCGCGTCGGCCATCCGCACGTGTGGGGCGTCCCGGTCTGGCTCGGCGTACACGGCCACGCTGCCCAGCCCCGCGTCCCGGCAGGCCCGGATCACCCGGACGGCGATCTCACCCCGATTCGCCACGAGGACGCGGGAAAGCTTGTGCACTGGGGCGACTCCCTCCTCGGCAACCGTGGCGAGTCTAGATGAATGAGTTCAAACCCCTGCCCGCCCGGTTCCGCCGGTGGACCCGCGGGATGGGCACGGATGGGCATGGATTGGGCACTGGCGGACCCTGACGGGCCGGAAACCCCGCACACAACGTCCCCGAGCGGCTACGACCTGTGGAAGACTGCTGAACCGAGTGCGTACCGGACTTTAAGATGTTCCGTACACAGAAGCGCAAGTCAAAGTTTGGTTTGGGAGGGGCAACCTCGTGCGACTAGGGGGAACCACGCGGAAGCGAGCGATGATCGCCGGCAGCGCCGCGATCGTCACGGGGGTGGCCACCGCCACCATAGGCTTACTGGCCAGTCCGGCACTGGCGAACGGGCCAGTGAGCTACGAGTGCACCGGAACGAGCGACACAAACGCCACAGCGGTGGACATCACCCTGGGGGGAAACGTCAGTGGCACGGTCAGCGGCGCGCCGAAGGTCGGCGACGCGGTCACGTTGGGCGGATTCCAACTGACCTTGAGCGGTACCGACCAGGCCCTGGTCGGAGTGATTGACCACATCACCAGCACCTCGGTGACCGCCGCCGTCACCGACAACAACACACCGGCCGAGTCGGCCACCCCGGCCCTGTCGATTGACACGGCCGTCGGCGCCGACGGTTCGCTGTCGTTCACCACCCCGGCTGGCCCGGCGGACCTGACCGGGTTCACCGCGCAGGCCGCCGGGCCGCTGACCTTCAGCATTGGTGACTTCGACGCGGCCCTGAACCTGTCCCTGAACGGGACGCAGGTCGACACCGTGACGGTGCACTGCGCCGGCGGGGGAACGGTCGCCAGCGTCACCGTGGTCGCGGCTCCGCCGCCGACCACGTCGGCACCGCCGACCACGAGCACCGGCGGGAAACACCATCCGAAGCCGCCACACTCGAACAGCCCGGCGCCCACCGGCACGGCTCCGGCGCAGAACACCAACACCGGGACCGCGACGACGAACACCACATCGGCGCGGCCCACGCTGGCCAGCACCGGCGTGCCGTACACCATCCCGATGTCGGCCGGCGGAGCCGCTCTGGTCCTGCTCGGCGCCGGCATGCTGCTGGCCGCCCGGCGCCGCCACGACCCGCTCCTGGACGGACCGGCGGGACTGGACGGATCGGACGGACCGTCCAGCGCCGAGGCGGACACCGAGGTCTGACCAGAGCTCGACCCGACACCGCGCGGCCCCGACCATCCGGGCCGCGCGGTGTTTCTCTGGGTGAACACGACAGCTCCGTGACAGGGCTGCACTGCGTCGGGATACGACCCATGATGTGCGATACGGGTCGAATCAGTTATAACACTGTTTGGGGACGTAGTTTGTTCGCTCTTTCCCCGACAGGTGCTCTACGATGCATGACAATTACTTAGTCCTGTTATGCGAGGAGCGATCTCGTGCGACATGGGGGAACCCCGAAGAGGCGGGCCGCGGTCGCGGCGAGCGCCGCGTTCGTCTGCGGGCTGGCCACCGCGGTGGTGGGCTTATCGGCCGGCACGGCACTGGCCGACCCGACCAGCCTGAGCTACACCTGCAGTGGCACCGTCAGGCACTTCACACTCACCGTCACGGCCGTGGGCGCGGTCGCGGGCACGCCGAAGGTGGGTGACGCGGTCACCCTGGGCGGCTTCCGGCTGGCGATGTCAGCCACCGAAGTGCAGTTCTCGAAGGTCCGTGCGACCGGGGCCTTCGAGGACCTCACCGTCAGCGCGACCGACGCGAACGGCGCAGACGCCGGATCGGCAGCCCTCACCGACGTCCCCGTTGACATCCAGGCGAGCGACAACGGCACGCTGACCGTCACCGTCGTCAGCCCCCAGCCGCTGTCCGGGTTCACCGCGACCGCCGAGGGCACGATGACGTTCAGCCTGCCGACCGAGATCGTCGCGCACCTGGACCTGTCTGCGCTCGACGGGTTCCCGCTGGACACGGTCACGCTCACCTGTGACACCACCGACTCGGCGTTCGCCACCGTGGACGTCGCGCCGGCCGACAACAACGGCGGCAACGGCAGCCCACCGCCCACCCAGACCACGCCACCGCCCACCCAGACCACGCCACCGCCTACGCCGTCGCCTACGCCGAGCAGTACCGCGAACGCCATCTCGGCGCGGTCCCTGGCCAGCACCGGCGTGCCGAACGCCATCCCGCTGACCGCGGGCGGCACGGCCATGGTGCTGCTGGGCGCCGGCCTGCTGGTGGCCGCCCGGCGGCGCCGCGCGCTGGTCGTCGACGGGTCGACCGACGGCGAATGGACCACCGAAGACTGACGAAGACCGTCCGATCAACCAACCGCGGCACACGGTCTGGCGGCGCGGCCCCGGAGTTCCCCTCCGGGGCCGCGCCGTGTCATGTCAGCTCCACAGGTCGGTGACCCGCACCCCGTGGTCGCGCAGCATCCGGCGCAGCAGTGGCAGGGACAGCCCGATCACGGTGCCGTGGTCACCCAGGATCTCCTCCACGAACCACCCGCCCCGCCCGTCCAGGGTGAATCCGCCGGCCACCGCCAGCGGTTCGCCGGTGGCCAGGTAGGCGGCCACCTCCTCGGCGTCGGGACGCCCGAACCGCACGCTGGTGGAGGCCACCGCCACCGACTCGCGCACCGACTCGCCGTCTTGTACCTCGATCAGGCAGTGGCCGGTGTGCAGGGTGCCGCAGCGGCCGGACATCCGGGCCCAGTTCCGCCGGGCCTCCGGGCCGGTGCCCGGCTTGCCGAAGCCCTCCCCGTCGATGTCGAGCATGGAGTCGCAGCCGAGCACGAACGCGTCACCGGTGAGTTCCCAGGCGACCCGCCGGGCCTTGGCGATGGCCAGCGCCCCGACCAGCGACTCGGTGTCCGGCGCGGTCGTACCGGACTCGTCCACGCCGCTGGGGATCACCTCCACCCGCAGGCCGGCGTCCTCCAGTAACCGGCGGCGGGCCGGGGAGGCCGAGGCGAGGACCAGTCTGGTCACCGGGGGAGGGTAGCGGCCGACCCGGCCCGCGCCACCCCCGGACCGGCACACGCGTGTCCGGCGGGCTCAGCGGGGTGGCAGGGCGCTGGCCCGCCAGGCTCCCGGGCCCGGGTGCAGTGGCCGGCGCAGCAGCGATCCGCGGTCGCCCCAACCGGACCCGGCCGGGGTTGGTCGGGCGGCCGGAGCGCCGGCCGCCACGGTGGTGAGCACCGTGACCAGCGCGGCCAGTTCCTCCGGTGTCGGGTCGCCCCGCACCACCCGCACGACCGCCACGGGAGGCGGGTCCGGTTCGGCCCCTGGCGTCTGGCTCATCGCGGACGACCCCTCTGTCGTGGCCCGGCGTGGCCCGGCGTGGCCGGACGGTGCCGTGCGCCGCGCCGGGCGGCCAGACCGGGTCACAGCGGGATGTTGCCGTGCTTCTTCGGCGGCAGGGTCTGCCGCTTGTTCCGCAGCATCCGCAGCGCCTGCACGATGCTCTTCCGCGTGTGCGAGGGCGGGATGACCGAGTCCACGTAGCCGCGCTCGGCGGCCACGTACGGGTTGTACAGAGTGTCCTCGTAGTCGCCGATCAGCTCGGTCCGCCGGGCGTCGGCATCGGCCGCGTCGGTGGCCTCGGCCAGTTCCCGCCGGTACAGGATGTTCACCGCCGCCTGCGCGCCCATCACCGCGATCTGCGCGGACGGCCAGGCCAGGTTCACGTCCGCGCCCAGGTGCTTGGACCCCATCACGTCGTACGCGCCGCCGTAGGCCTTGCGGGTGATCACGGTGACCTTGGGCACGGTCGCCTCGGCGTAGGCGTAGATCAGCTTGGCACCGCGCCGGATGATGCCGTCCCACTCCTGGGAGGTGCCGGGCAGGAACCCGGGCACGTCCACGAAGGTGAGCACCGGCACGTTGAACGCGTCACAGGTCCGCACGAACCGAGCCGCCTTCTCCGACGCCTGGATGTCCAGGGTGCCGGCGAACTGGAGCGGCTGGTTGGCCACCACCCCGACCGGCCGGCCCTCCACCCGACCGAACCCGACCAGGATGTTCGGCGCGAACAGCGGGTGCACCTCGCAGAACTCGCCGTCGTCCAGCACGTGCGCGAGCACCCCGCGCATGTCGTAGGGCTGGTTGGGTGAGTCCGGCACGAACGTGTCCAGCTCCCGGTCGGCGTCGCTGACCGCCAGATCCGCCTCGACGTCGTGGCCGGGCGGGGTGTCCAGGTTGTTGCTGGGCAGGTAGGACAGCAGCGCGCGCACGTAGTCGACCGCGTCGGCCTCGTCGGTGGCCATGTAGTGCGCCACCCCCGAGCGGGTGTTGTGGGTCCGGGCCCCGCCGAGGTCCTCAAAGCCCACGTCCTCGCCGGTCACCGCCTTGATCACGTCCGGCCCGGTGATGAACATGTGCGAGGTCTGGTCGACCATCACGGTGAAGTCGGTGATCGCCGGGGAGTAGACCGCGCCGCCGGCGCACGGGCCCATGACCAGTGAGATCTGCGGGATCACGCCGGAGGCGATCGTGTTGCGGTAGAAGATCTCGCCGAACAGGCCGAGAGCGACCACGCCCTCCTGGATCCGCGCGCCGCCGCCGTCGTTGATGCCGATGATCGGGCAGCCGGTCTTGAGGGCCAGGTCCATCACCTTGCAGATCTTCTCGCCGTAGACCTCGCCCAGGCTGCCGCCGAACACGGTGAAGTCCTGGGAGAACACGCACACGCCGCGGCCGTCGATGGTGCCGTACCCGGTGACGACGCCGTCGCCGTACGGGCGGTTGCGGTCCATCCCGAAGCCGGTGCCCCGGTGCCGGGCCAGCTCGTCCAGTTCGACGAACGAGTCGGGGTCGAGCAGCAGTTCGATCCGCTCGCGGGCCGTCTTCTTGCCCTTGGCGTGCTGCTTGTCGACCGCGCGGGCCGATCCGGCGTGTACCGCCTCATCCTGGCGCAGACGCAGATCGGCCAGCTTGCCGGCGGTCGTGTGGATGTCGGCGTCGACCCGGTCGTCGCGGTCGGGATCCGGCCGATCGACGGACCGAGGCGCGGGCCCGGTCGCGGTCACCTCCACCACCTCCGCCGTGGACACGCCCGGCGGACCAGCGCCCGGGTCCGGCCCACCCTATCGGCGCTCGCGGGCGCCGTGCCGCCCGCCCCGGGAGGCGGCGTCCGGAGCCGACGCGCCGGGCGCCAGCGTCCCGCGCGGCCGGCGGACTCGTTCTAGTGTGTCGGACAGGTCGGTGTCCGGCCGCCAGCCGGACCGTGCTCCTGTGAACACCGAAGTACCCGCCGTGACCGGCCCCGGCCACGGCGTGGGCAGAACGCCCTGCCGGGGGATACGGGTGCCGGACAACGCAGCGGTAGACGCCCTGCTCCTCACCGCGGCCCTCGCGGTGCTGGTGTTACTGGCGCTCGCCCCGGCGATCCGGGTGCGCACCGGGCCGCGGCTGCCCGAGGGGGTGCGCAACCAGCGGGTGGAGTTACTGCTGACCTCGCTGGCCACCGCCCCGGCCCGCCGGGACGGCTTCGTGGACGCGCGTTCGATGGTGTGGGAGTGCGGCCGGAACGGGCGGGAGCGGTACCAGGTGGTGCGCGATCTGGTCGACCGGGACTGGGCCGAGCAGCGCGGGCGGGCCGGCCTGGCCCTCATCCCGGCGTTCCTGCGGCTCACCTCGACCGGGTGGTGGGAGTGGGGCTACCGCCGGGCGGCGCCGGTCGAGACCAAACCCAAACCGCCCACCGTGACGTACCTGAACTTCCGCCGGCTGGTGCCGACCGGGGTCCGGCCGCCCCGCGCCGACCGGCCCGGCGGGCGGGCTCCCGGCCGCGACGGGGTGGACACCGGTGAGGTGGTGGTGTCCGGGCCGTCCGAGCAGAACCTGCGCGAACTGTACGTGGCGCTGCGCGCCGACGCGGAGAACATCCTGGCCCGCGGACTGCGGCAGGACACCCTGGACCGGGCCGACGAGGTGGAACGCGCGGTGGACGAGCCGGACACCAAGAAACGCTGGGCGGTGGTGGACCACGTGGGTCCGTTGGTCGCGCTGGATCCGAACAGCTTCACGCTCACCGTGATGGTGCTCAAGCGCCTGCTGTCCTGACTGGATGGCCCGCCGGTCCCAGTCCGCCGCGACCGGTCCCGGCGGGAGTCGGGCCGGTCCGCTGGCTCAGGTCGGACCGGGGTCGGCCGGCAGTGCGTCCAGGGTGACCGCGGCCGAACCGGACAGGTCTCGGCAGTACCGCACCAGTTGCTCGCAGACCGAGCGCCAGCAGTCCACGATCACCGCCGTTGACGCGCCGCCGGCCTCCGGTGCTATTCCGGAGGGTGCCACCGTGGCCAGCGACTCCCCGGCGGCCATGGTCACCGCCACCAGGGCGTGGTGTGCCTGGCCCATCAACTCGGCGATCGAGGCGAGCGTGTCGCCGACCTCACGGCAGGCGCGGGCCAGCGCCGTGCACCGCCCGACCTGCCGGTCCATCTCGCCGGCGAACCGATCGGCGGCGGTGCCGTCCCAGTCCGGCCGGGTGGCCTCGACGCCCAGGGCGTCGGCCACCGACCCGACCCGCCCGGCCGCCTCGTGCCAGCTCCGGGCCGTCTCGTGCAGCCTGGGCTGGTTGACCGCCAGGCCGGCGATCGTGCCGACCGTGTCGTGCGCCTGCCGTCCGCCCCACATCAGCAGTGCCCGCACGCCCGGCGAGTAGAGCAGGTACTGCGACATGGTGAGTGCCTCGGCCGTTGTGGTCAGCCCGCGCCGGGACCTGCCGACCCCGCCGGTGTGCTGTCCGCCTCGGCCCGCTCGTACTCCAGTGCGCTGCGCCGCAGCCGCTCGGCCGTGTCGGCCAGGTCCCGGGTCGCCGAGTGGATCGAGTCCAGCAGCCGGGCTCGGGTCCGCTGGTATGCCTCGCGGGCCTGGTCGGTCGCCCATGACGTTCCCCAGTCCTCCGGTGTGAGTCCGGTGGTGTCCAACCGCTGGCGCACCTCGACCAGGTCGTCCGCGCGGTGGTGCAGGCCGCGGGCGGTATCGCGCAGCGTGTCGGGTCGCACGTGCAGCTCGCCCGCATCGCCCACGGTCGGCTCCCCTCTGGCTGGTGTGGCCGGTCAGCAGTGCTGACGCGCCGCGATCCGGCCCGGTTCCAGTCGTTCCCGGGCATGTGCCGTGGCTCGGGTGTGGACTCGACGATCTAGCCTGGTTCCATGCCCGGCTCACAACGACCGCCGCTGTCCGAATCGGCGTTGCGCGCCGAGTTGGTCCGGCCCGGCGGGTGCTGGACCGACCTGCGGGTGGTCGCCGAGACCGCCTCGACCAATGACGATTTGGTCACCGCGGCGCGGGCCGGCGCCGCCGAGGGTGTGGTGCTGGTGGCCGAGTCCCAGTCGGCCGGCCGGGGCCGGCTGGACCGGACCTGGCTGTCGCCGCCCCGGGCCGGCTTGACGTTCTCGGTGTTGCTGCGCCCGACCGGTGTGCCAGTGGCCCGGCTGGCCTGGCTGCCGCTGCTGGCCGGGGTGTCGCTGTGCGCGGCGGTGCGGACCACCGGCGGCGTCGAGGCGGCGCTGAAGTGGCCCAACGACCTGGTCCGCGACGGGCGGAAGCTGGCCGGCGTGCTGTCGGTGGTCGCCGCCGGCGCGGCGGTGGTGGGCATTGGGCTGAATGTGTCGAACCGGCCGGAGGAACTGCCCCGAGCCGACGCCTCGTCGCTGGACCTGGAGCGGGCCGCGCGGACTGAGCGGGCCGGCCCGGCCGAGCGGAGCGGACGGGTGGACCGGGACGCGCTGCTGCGGGCCGTGCTGGGCCGGCTGGCCGCGGACTACCGGGCCTGGCGGGAGGCCGGCGGGGACCCGGTCGGCAGCGGGCTGCGCGCGGCGTACCTGGACGTCTGCGACACGGTGCGCCGGTCGGTGTCGGTGGCGCTGCCCAGCGGCGAGGTGCTGGTCGGGGTGGCCACCGGCGTGGACGCCGAGGGCCGGCTGGTGGTGGCCACCGCCGGGGGTGAACGCACCGTGGCGGCCGGCGACGTCGTCCACGTCCGCTGAACCGCGCCGCCCGGCACTGTCGGTGCCGGGCGGTGGCGGTCAGGCCGCCGGTGCGGTCAGCCGTTCCGCTGCCGAGGCGGCGGACCCGGCGGATCGGCGGATTCGGCCGATCCGGTGTCGCCGCGGCTGACCGCCCTGATGTCCTGCCAGGCCTGGTCGAGCAGGGCACGCATCGCGGCCTCGGCGTGGTCCGGGTTGCCCGCCGTCACCGCATCCAGCACGGCCTGGTGTCCGGGCAGCGAGTTCCGGAAGTTCTGTACCCGGCAGACCATCCGGTCCAGGGCCTGCATGCCGACCTCGATGATGACCTCCATCCGTTCCAGGAGCTCGTTGTGGGACGACCCGAGCAGTGCCCGGTGGAAGCCCACGTCCGAGGCGATCACCTGCCGGTCGTCCTCGCCGGCCCGTCGCATGCCCTCCATCGCGTTGGTCAGCGCGGCCAGGTCGTCGGGGTCGCAGCGCAGCGCGGCCAGCCGGGCACCGGCCGGCTCCACGATGGCGCGGACCTCGGCCAGGTTGTCCAGGAACCCTTCGTCCAGTCGCCCCTCGTAGCGCCAGTGCAGCAGGTCCGGGTCGAGCAGACTCCAGTCCGACCGGTCCCGGACGAACGTGCCGCGCCTGGGTCGGGCGTCCACCAGCCCCTTGGCCGCCAGCACCCGCAGCGACTCGCGCACCACCGTGCGGCTGACGCCGAACTCCCGTTCGAGTGCCTCGACGTCGATCCCCTCGCCCGGCCGCAGGTCGCCCCGGACGATGCGCTGGCCGACGGCCCGGACGACCTGCCCATGTAGGCCACGCTGTGGGTAGATGGGCACTCTCGCCCCTCCTGTAGTTTTCTGCCGCATTCGACGGGTCAGCGCATCCTGCCAGCGGCACCGGTCGGAGTACCAAACGCGTCGCTCTTATCCTTCGACGGAGAACTGCGTCATGCTGGGTCCGACCACGCCGAAACCGGGCGTGGAGGTTTGGCGCTGACCAGCGGTGTACAGGGGAGACTGACGGTGGCTTATCCGGACCAACTGTTGGCCGAGGACGAGCGGGTGGTCAAGCACCTGCATCCGCACTGGGCCACCCTCGTGGCCCCGGTCGTGATCTTCGTCGTGATCGTGGGGGTGGCGTCCTACCTGGCCGCGATCATGCCGCCGGGGTCGGCCCAGCGCCCGCTCCGGCTGGCGATCGCCGGGCTGGCCGTGGTGGTGGTGCTGTGGCTGGTGGCCGTCCCGGTGCTGGCCTGGCGCACCACCCACTACGTGATCACCACCCACCGGGTGCTGATCCGCACCGGCATCCTCAACCACACCGGTCGTGACATCCCACTCGGTCGGATCAACGACGTGGCGTTCGAGCAGACCCTGTGGGAGCGCATGATCGGCGCGGGTTCGCTGACCGTGGAGTCGGCCGGCGAGCGCGGCCAGGAGACGTTGTACAACATCCCGCACTCCGACCGGATCCAGCAGTTGCTGAACCGGCTGATCGAGGAGGACCAGGACCGCCGGGCGAGGGAGGCCCACGCCGGCGGCCAGCAGTACCCGGAGACCGGGCGGATCCCGCCGGATTACCCGCCCGGCGCCTACCCGCAGGGCCCGTACGGCACCGCCGCCTACCCCCCACCGGTGTCCGAGGACTAGCACCGACCAGCGCGCCGACCACCAGCCCGGTGTCTCCTCCGACCCACCCAACGTGAGGTTTTCTCGCGAAAACCTCACGGGTGACCGGTTACATAGTGAGGTTTTCTTGCGAAAACCTCTGGCCTGGCGTGGGCCGGCCGGGCGGCGGGTGGGTGCCGGTCGACTGTCGTGGGAGAGTGGGGCCGGTCAGGCGGGGCGAACGGACTGGGGGAAGGTGAACAGCCGGTCCGGATCGTAGCGGGCCTTGACCCGGCGCAGCCGCGGGTAGTTCGCCCCGTAGTACGCCCGTTCCCAGTCGCGCAGGTCTGGGTCGACGTAGTTGACGTACGCGCCGGTGGCGTACCCGCTCATGCTGTCGTGGTACGCCCGCAGCCAGGCCAGGCTGCCCGCGGCCACGGCCGGCCGGTCGGTGGCCGCCCAGGAGACGATGTACTGCGCCACGGCCAGGGCCCGCCGGTGCGGGAACGCGGTGGCGTCCGGCGCCAGCCGGCCCACCGCCCCGCCCAGGGCGTCCAACTGCACGCCCCCGGCCCCCGCGTCGCCGGTGTGGCCGAGCCGTTCCACCCCGGCCAGCAGGGTGGCGATGCCCGACTCGGACAGCGGACCACCGAACACGTGCGACTTGGCCGCGTAGGTGTCCCGCGCCAGCCGCCCGTGCGGGTCCTGGCTGGGCAGGTGGCACTGCGGCACGGACAGGTCGGCGCATCCGGCCAGTCGCATCATCGCCGCGAGGTAGGAACCGGTCTGGGTGCCGCGGCTGGACGGTTCGCTGCCCACCGCCGCGACCAGGGCGTCGACCTGCCGGGCCGCGTCGTCGGCCGAGCCGAGGTAGAACGCGTTCGCGGTCACCCTGGGCGCGCCGGACGCCGAGGTGAGCAGGTGGACGTTGGACCACAGCGCGTCGGGCGTGCCGGGCAGCCAGGACTGCCAGGCCCGCAGCACCGTGGCGGCCTGCCGCCACGGCCAGGACAGGAACACCATCGACATCTGCCCGGCCGGCCGGGTGCGTAGGGTCAGCGAGGTGACCACGCCGAAGTTGCCGCCACCGCCGCCACGCAGCGCCCAGTACAGGTCGGGGTGGTGGCCGGCGTCGCAGCCGAGCAGCCGGCCGTCGGCGGTGACCACGTCGGCGGCGAGCAGGTTGTCGCAGGTCAGCCCCCAGGCCCGGGTGAGCACGCCGACACCGCCGCCCAGGGTCAGCCCGGTGACCCCGACGGTCGGGCAGCTACCGGCCGGCACGCCCGCGCCGGCCCGGGCCACCCCGGCGTACACGTCGACCAGCCGGGCACCGGCGCCGACCACGGCACGGTCGCCGTCCGGGCGCACCGAGCCCATCGGACCCACGTCGAGCACCAGCCCGGTCCCGGTCGACCAGCCGGCGTAGCTGTGCCCGCCGGAGCGGACCGCCAGCGGCACTGCGAAGCGCCGGGCGAACGCCACGCACCCGGCCACGTCCTCAGGGTTGGCGCAGCGCGCCACCGCGGCCGGCCGTACTCCGTCGAACCGGGTGTTGTAGAGCTGCCGGGCCGAGGTGTACCCGTCCTCGCCGGGCCGGATCAGCCGGCCGTGCAGGCCGCGGCCCAGCGCGTCCCAGTCCGACGGCCGCGGCGGGCCGGCCGGGCCGCCGGGCCGGGCCGCCGGTGAGGACGGGGCGTCCGGGTGCGGTGCGGTCGCGGTCGGGCTGGGGCGGTCGCCGGCGGGCACGGCGGTGGCGCTGGTGCGCGGCCGGCACCCGGCCAGGGTGCCCGCGGCGGCGCCCAGCCCGGCCGCCCGGAGGAACTCCCGCCTGCCGATCTGGATGCCCACGCTGTGGGGGACGCCGGCCGCGGCCGTTCCGTTGGCCGATCCACCGCAGGAGATAGAGGGATTGCCTTGGGGTTTTGCGCGCGGGGGGGCTCCGACGTGCCAAGCGGGAACGGGCTGTCCGCCGCGGAGATGATCGACGCGGCGCACGAGGGCGAACTAGACGTGCTGATCAGTTCCGGTGGCAACTTCCTGGACGTCCTGCCGGACCCGGCTACACCAGCGAGGCGCTGGCCCGGGCCCCGCTGCCGGTGCACATCGAGATGGTTCGACTGTGACACCCCCGACGTCCTGGCACCGGCTGGACCCGCGGCGCTGACGTCCGAACCTGATCGGCGGGACCTGGTGGTGACATTTCAGCCGTTCCGGGGAAGATCCGCTGGGCGGGCGTCCCGGCCCGGCAGGATGGATCGGGCACGGGACGCGGACGACGAGCGGCGAGGACGGTCAATGAGTGAGCGTGAGCGAGCGAATCGGGTGGCACAGTGTGCTTGTGCCTCATGCTCGCCCGGAGCGGAGCGAGGACGGGCATGAGTGAGCTTTGGCGAGCGAATCGGGTGGCACAGTGAGTACGTTGGCTGACTGGACCGACACCGTGTGCCGGGAACTGGGCATCGAGGACGCGGTGGACCGCGCCGAGATGACCACGGCCGTGCTCGACCTGGCCCGGGACGTGGCGCACGGCGTTGCCCGGCCGGCCGCGCCGCTGACCACGTTTCTGCTCGGAGTGGCGGTCGGACGTTCGGCCAACCCGGCGGCCACGGCCGAACTGGCCGGCGTGGTCAGCCGGTTGGCCGAGAGCTGGGGCGCCTGAGCGGGCGGATCAGGCGGCTGGTCCCGGGCCGGCTTGGAGCGCGGCGCTGCCGGTCCGGACCGGGCCTGGGTGGCGGCGCTGGTCACCGGCGACGAGATAGTGCACTCCGGCCCTCCCGGGCACGCCCGATGCTGCCCGGGCTGGTGCGCCACCTGGGCGGCGAACTGGTGTCGCTGCGGGCCACCCTGGCCGTGGTCGGCGCCAGGGTGGTGGTGGACGGGGTGGCCCGCCGTCCGGGCCGCCCGCAGGCGCTGGCCCAACTGCCCGACGGGCGGTGGGTGGTCGGCGGGCCGGGCAACCCGTACGCGGCGCTGGTCGCGCTGCTGACGCTGCTCGGGCCGTTGCTGGGCGGCGCCGAGGCGCTGGCCGCGGTTCCGGCGAGTTGGGCCGGCGAGCCGGTCGGTGTGGTTGGTCTGCCCGGGCCGTGGTACTGAGGGGATCGGGTCGGCATCCTCGCCGCCGTCGGCCCGACGGTAGGCACACGCAAGCCGCCATACTCCCGCCACATCAACACCTGTTCGGCCTAAGGTGTCGCCGTGCCCACTGTGCTGCTCGCCGAGGACGACCCGGCCATCTCCGACCCGCTGTCGCGGGCGCTACAGAGAGAAGGCTACGAGGTCGTGGTACGCCGGGACGGACCGTCCGCACTGGACTGCGCGCTGTCCGGCGCGGTCGGATTGGTCCTGCTTGACCTTGGTCTACCCGGCATGGACGGCTTGGAGGTGTGCCGGCAGATCCGGTCCGCCAGGTCGACGGTGCCGGTTCTGGTGCTGACCGCCCGCACCGACGAGGTGGACTTCGTGGTCGGCCTGGACGCCGGCGCCGACGACTACGTCGGCAAGCCGTTCCGGCTGGCCGAACTGCTCGCCCGGGTGCGCGCCCTGCTGCGCCGGCGCAGCGTGGACGTGCTGGAGGCCAACGGGGTCCGGATGGAGATCTCCTCGCGCCGGGTCTGGCAGGAGGAGGTGGAGTTACAGCTCGCCAACAAGGAGTTCGAACTTTTGCGGGTGTTGCTGGAACACGCCGGCAGCGTGGTCACCCGGGAGGAGATCATGCGGGACGTGTGGGACGACACTGAGGGCACCGCGTCCAAGACGCTGGACATGCACATCTCGTGGTTGCGTCGCAAGCTCGGTGACGAGCCACAGAACTCCCGGCTGATCACCACCGTGCGCGGCGTGGGCTTCCGCTTCGAGACCGGCTGACCGGACGTGCGCCGCCGGCTGCTGCTGTCCAGCTTCGGCATCGTCATCGTGGCCGTACTCGTCCTGGGTCTGCCCCTGCTCGTGGTCACCGTCCGGCTCATCGACGACACCGTGCACAACGACCTGCTGCGCGAGGTGCAGACGGTGTCGGCCTATGTGGAGGACCGGATCGACGACCACGAGCCGGTGGCGCCGCGGCTGAACCGGCTGGTGCCGGCCGGCGAGCAGGTGCAGGTCGTGACCGCCGGGGGCGCCGTGCTCAGCGCCGGGCCGAACCTGGCCGACCACACGTTCCAGGCCACCGAGCCGCTGAACGGCGGCGGCGAGGTGCGGGTGATCCGGTCGGCCCGGGAGGTCCGGTCCCAGCAGGTGCGGGCCAGCATGCTGGTCGGGGCGCTGGTGCTGCTCTCGGCGCTGGTGGCCGCGGCGGTCTCGGTGTTCTCCGCCCGGCGGCTCACCGACCCGCTGCTCGACGTGGCCGCGCGGGCCGCCCGGTTGGGCTCCGGCGACTTCCGTCCGGCTCCGGAGCGGCACGGCATCGCCGAGTTGGACCGGGTCGCCGACGTGCTCGACCGCAGCGCCCAGCAGATCGCCGACCTGCTGCGCCGGGAACGTGACTTCGCCAGTGACGTGTCGCACCAGTTGCGCACCCGGCTGACCGCGTTACAGATGCGGCTGGAGGAGATCGCACTGTCCGACGACGAGAGCGTCCGGACGGAGGCCGGCGCGGCGCTGGAGCAGGTCGAGCGGTTGTCCGGGGTGATCGACGACCTGCTCGCCCAGGCCCGGCAGAAACGCGCGTCCAGCGCCACCGAAATCGACGTGGCGCAGGCCCTGCGCATCGTGGTGGACGAGCGGGCCCCGGCGATCAAGCGACTGGGTCGGCAGGTGGTGATCGACTCCGAACCCGAACTGATGGCCTGCGCCACCATCGGCCGGCTCCAGCAGGTGGTCGGCGTACTGGTGGACAACGCGCTCGAACACGGCCGGGGCACGGTCACCGTGGCCGCCCGGCAGGCCAACCAACACGTGGTGGTGGAGGTCACCGACGTGGGTGACGGGGTCGCCCCGGACCTGGTACCGCGGCTGTTCCAGCGCGGCGTGAGCGGCGCCGGCGGCACCGGGCTGGGCCTGGCCCTGGCCCGCGCCCTGGCCGAGGCCGACGGCGGCCGACTGGAGTTGCGCCGGCCCCGCCCGCCGGTGTTCGCGGTGTTCCTGCGCCGGGCCGCCACCGAAGACTAGGCGGGAGCGCACCGCCACGGCGGTCGCCCGGGACACGATGCGGCCTGGACTGGTCCTGATCGGGAAGTATCCAGGTCGGTGAGCGGGTTCCCATGCCGTAGGTGTCATCTAAATCGGAGGGGTCGTGTCCCCGATTCCGGTACGCCCGCCCGGCGCCGCCCTCGCCGGGCGGCCGACGCGGCGGCGGGCCGCGCCGTGACCCCGCGCGTCCGGCCCGAGGTGGTCGTCTTCGACGTGGTCGAGACGCTGGCCTCGCTGGACGTCGTCCGCCACCTCCACTCGGGCGTTCCTCGACCGGATGGGCGTGGCCGGGCTTGTCGAGCGGGTGCTGTCGATCGACGAGGTGGCGGCGTGGAAACCCGTTCCGGCCCCCTACCGGCTGGCGGTGGACCGGGCCGGCCGGCCGCCCGGGTCGCGCTGGTGGCCGTGCAGGGTTACCCGGTAGGCATCAACCGGGACGGACATGGAGGTGACCGGTGGGCCTGTGGACCAGGCTGCGTGCGGTGGAACGGGCGTCCCGGCCGGTCGACCCGGAGTTCGCCCGGGCGCTGGAGCGGCGGTGGGCCGAGTTACCCGAGGTGGTGCGGACACCGGGGCAGGTGCTGGGCCGGCACGCGGTGGGATGTGAGGGCACCCACGGTGTCTTTCCCCGGTGCGACCTGGCCTGCACACCGTGCTACCACTCCCGGGACGCGAACCGGGTGCGGGTGGACGGCGCGCACACCCGCGAGCAGGTGACCGCGCAGCTCGGCCTGCTGCGCCGGTTACGCGGGCCACGGGCGCACACCCAGCTCATCGGCGGCGAGGTCAGCCTGCTCCCCCCGGACGACCACGCCTCGGTACTGGCGGTGATGCGGGCGCACGGGCGGGAGCCGATGAGCTTCACCCACGGGGACTTCGACCAGGAGTACCTGACCGCGCTGGCGGTCGGACCGGACGGGCGGCGCCGGTTCGACCGGTTGTCCTTCGCGGCGCACTTCGACCGGTTCATGTACGGGCGCCGCGGCATCGAGCGCCCACCCGACGAGCGGGCCCTCAACCCGTACCGGCAGAGGTTCACCGAGATGTTCGCCCGGCTGCGCCGCGAGTACGGGGTCCGGTCCTTCCTGGCCCACAACATGACCGTCACCCCGGGCAACCTCGACGAGGTCGCCGGGGTCATCCGGGACTGCCACCACCTGGGGTTCGGCCTGTTCTCCTTCCAGCCGGCGGCGTTCCTCGGCGACGAACGGCGGTGGAAGGAGAAGTACCGGGACGCCACCGGCGACGCGGTGTGGGCCGAGATCGAGCGCGGCGCCGGCACCACACTGGACTACCACGTGTTCGAGAACGGGGACGTGCGCTGTAACCGCACCGCCTACGGCTTCTACGTCGGCGAGACGTGGTACCCGTTCCTGGACGGCGCCGACCGGCGGGACCTGGCCGCCCGCGACGCGTTCTTCCGGTACCTCGGGCCGGTCAACTTCACCGGCACCCCGCCGGTGCCGCTCGCGGCCAGGCTGGCCCGGGTCGCACTGCGGCATCCGGGCGCGGTGGCCGTCGCGGTCCGGTGGCTGTGCCGGACCGTCCGCCGCGTCGGCGTGGGCAGGCTGTGGCGGTGCCGCCGTGAGGTGCGGGTCGTGACCTTCGTCATGCACCAGTTCATGGACGCCACCGAGGTCGCCCCGGCCTGGCGGATGATGCGGCAGGGCAGGGTCAGCCAGGACCCGAAACTACGGGAGACCCAGGAACGGCTGGCCGCCTGCCACTACGCCATGGCTCACCCCGAGGACGGCACGCTGGTGCCCGCCTGCGTGCAGCACGCGGTGCTCGACCCGGCCGAGAACGCCCGGCTGCGCACGCTGCTGCCCCTGGTCGAGATCCACCCCGGCCGGGATGCGTCCGGGTGACCGGCCCGCCGGCGGCCGGGTTCCGGCCCTGCTGGTGATGGCCAAGGCGCCCCTGCCCGGGACGGTGAAGACCCGGCTGCACCCGCTGCTGGACCCGCGGGGATGCGCGTCGTTGCAGGAGGCACTGATCCGGCACACCCTCGGACTGGTGGCCGACCTGGGGGCCGATACCTTCCTGGCGTTCCACCCGGCCGGTGAGTACCCGAGGATGCGCCGGCTGGTGCCCGGCCGGGTGAGCCTCCTCCCGCAGCGCGGGAACCATCTCGGGCAGCGCCTGACTGCCGCGTCGACCGACGTGCTCGCCCGGAGTCCGGGACCGCTGGTGGTGCTGGGCACCGACACGCCGACGCTGACCGCCGACGGGCTCACCGGCGCGTTCGCCGGCCTGACCGGCGGGGCCGACGTGGTGCTCGGACCGGCCGTCGACGGCGGCTACTACCTCATCGGCATGCGCCAACCCGACGCAGCCCTGTTCGACATCGACCCGGCCCTGTGGGGCGGCGCTTCGGTACTGGCCGCCACCCTCGCGCAGGCGGCCCGCCGAGGTCTGGACGTCCAGCTCCTGCCCCCGCTGCGGGACCTGGACACCCCCGGCGACGCCTGCGCGCTGCTCGACGACCCGCTGCTGCCGGCCCCGGTCGCGGCCCTGCTCCGCAGAGTCGCTGACCGATGAGCCGGAAACCGCCGAGCCGGGGACCGGTGAGCGCCCCAGCCGGTGACTCCGCCGGGCTCACCGTGTCGATCGTGGTGCCCGTCCTGAACGAGGCCGCCGTCATCGAGTCGGCGCTGCGCCGGCTGCGGTCGGACTTTCCCGGCTGTGACCTGGTCGTGGTCGACGGTGGCAGTAGTGACGGCACGGTCGGGTTGGCCGCGCCACTGGCCACCGTCGTGCCCGGTGCGCGGGGCCGGGCAGCGCAGATGAACGAGGGCGCCGGTCACTGCGCCGGCGACGTGCTGTGGTTCGTCCACGCCGACTCCGCGGTCGATCCGGCCGCGCTCGGCCAGATCCGTGCCTGCCTGGCCGACCCCCGGGTGGTCGGCGGCGGGCTGAGGCTGCGGTTCGACCGCCGGTCGCGCGGCCTGGACTGGCTGGCCCGGGCGTCCAACCTGCGGGCCCGCCGGCTGCACCAGATCTTCGGTGACCAGGCCCTGTTCGTCCGCCGCACCGTGTTCGACGAACTCGGTGGATTCCCCGACCTGGCCATCATGGAGGACCTTCAGATGTCGCGGATGCTGCACCGGCGCGGGGAACTGCGGCTGCTGCCGGCGACCTCGACCGCGTCGGCCCGTCGGTTCACCGAGCACGGCACCTGGCCGATGATCGTGTTCATGCAGTACCTCAAACTGCTCTACCACCTCGGCGTCGACCCCGAACGCATCCGCCGCCGCTACGCGGCCGGACCGCCGGCGCGGGTCGGCAGGCGGAAGAAGACGGCCCGCTGACCGGGTTCCCACCGTGTGACCAGGGATCGCGAATCGGACCTCGCCGCCCGCCTTGACCGGCTTGCCTGGAACGGCACGCACACCACGGTCCTGGTGGCGCTGGGCGCGGGTTGGCTGTTCGACTCCTTCGAGGTGCAGTTGTTCGGCAGCGCGGTCGGGCCGTTGGGCGAGCACTTCGGCGCATCGGTGTTCCAACGGGACGCGATCCTCGCGGTGTGGCTGGGCGGGATCCTGCTGGGCGCGCTGTCCGGTGGACGGCTCGCCGACCGGTTCGGCCGTCGCCGCATGTTCGTGCTCACCCTGCTCTGGTACGCCGGGTTCACCGTGCTGACCGGGACCAGCCCCACGCTCGGGTTCGTCTACGGGTTCCGGTTCCTGGCCGCGCTGGGAGTCGGCGCCGAGTACGCCATCGTGAACAGCGCGATCGCCGAGCTGATGCCGGCCCGGGTGCGGGGCACGGCCAGCGCGGCGGTGATGAACTTCTGGCCGGCCGGCGCCGTCCTCGCCGGCCTGGTCGGCTACCTGTTGCTGAACGTCCTCGCGCTGCCCGACGCGGTGTCCTGGCGATACCTGTTCGTCGCCGGGGGCCTGATCGCGCTGGTGGTGCTGTACTTCCGCCGCCGCGTCCCCGAGTCGCCGCGGTGGCTGGCCGCCCAGGGCCGGTACGGCGAGGCCGAGGCGGTCGTGGTGATGCTGGAGGCCCGCTCCGGTGTCAGCCACCCGGGGGCTGCGGTGCCGTCCGACCCCGGCGAGGATCCCGGACCCGGTCCGCGCCGGGCGGTCGGCACGCTGCTGCGCCAGTACCGCGGCCGGCTGGTGCTGGGGGCCGCGCTCGACCTGGCCGAGTCGTTCGGGTACTACGGCATCTTCGCCCTGCTGTCGGTGGTGGTGTTCGCCCGGATCCACCTGGGTCCGGCGCAGGTCCCGTTCTTCTTCGTCGCGGGGAACCTCGGCGGCCTGGCCGGCGGGCTGGGCATGTCCGTGGTCCTGGACCGGGTCGGACGGCACCGCACCGTGGCCGCGTGCTACCTGCTGGCCGCGGCCGGGGTGGGTCTGCTCGCCTGGGCCACCGGCACCGGCAGCGTCGCCTGGCTGACCGTCTCCTACCTGGCCGCCAACGCTTTCGCCACCGCGGCGTGGACGTCGGCCTACCCGACGTTCACCGAACTGTTCCCCACCCCGGTGCGGGCCGCCGGGGTGGGGACCTGTGTCGCCGTCGGGCGGGTCGGCGCCATCGTCGGCACGCTCGCCCTGCCGGACATCGCCACCCGGCTGGGTTCGACCGCCTCCTACCTGCTGGTCGGGGCCTGCTGGCTGGCCGGGGCGGCGGCGATCGGCGCGTACCGGCTCGGCGGCGGCGTGGACGGGGCCACCCGGCCCCTGGAGGCGGTGAGCCTGCTACGGCCCGTCCCCACCCGCCCGCGGTCCACCCTTTCCCTACCACGATGACCTGGAGACGACCGATGCGGATCGCGGTGTGCGGCGGACCCTACGGCAACCCCTACGCGTTGCGGGCCTTCGTCGCGGACGCTCACGCCCGCGGCTGCCAGCGGCTGTTCTGCCTGGGCGACCTCGGTGGCTTCGGCGCCGAGGTGGACGCGCTGTGGCCGATCCTCGCCGACGCCCGGGTCGAGTGCATCGCCGGCAACTACGACGTCGCGATCGCCCGCGGGGACCCCGACTGCGGATGCGGCTACCGCGACCCGACCGACAACCACTTCGCCCAGATCGTCTACGACCACACCCTGGCCACCACCAGCCGGGACTTCGCCGCCTGGATGGGCCGGCTGCCCACCCAACACCGGGAACGGATCGGCGGCTGCGACGTCCACATGGTGCACGGCTCACCGCTGGCACTCAACGACTTCTGGTGGGAGTCCCGGCCCGACGACCAGCACCGGCTGCGCGCCGGCGCCAGCGGCGCGGACGTGGTGCTGTGCACGCACAGCGGCCTGCCCTGGCAGCGCCGGATCGGCGACACCCTGGCGGTCAACGTCGGCGTGCTGGGCAAACCGGCCAACAACGGCCGCCGGCAGGTGTGGTACGCCGTGGTCGACCTCGACGGCGGGAACGCCAGCGCCGAACTCGTCGCGCTGCCCTACGACTGGCGCGCCCAGGCCGGCTCGATGCGCGCGGCCGGACTTCCCGAGGCGTTCGTCGAGACCATCGAGACCGGATGGTGGACCACCTGCCTGGAGGTCCTGCCACCGCGCGAACGCTCCACCGGCCGGTTCCACCTCTACCGCGGCACGCTCCCAACCGGGTTCACCCCAGCCGGCGGCGGCTGGGACGGGCCCGACCCGGGTCCACCGCCGCGCGGTGACCAGCGGCCGGTGGTGCCCCTGTTCGGCACCCCGTACTTCCCGTCGAGGCTGTGGATCTACACCAACTTCCACTGCAACCTCGCCTGCGACTACTGCGCGGTCGCCTCCACCCCGGCGGCGGCGCCGCGCCGGCTGTCCGCCGCCACCGTCCGCGGCATCGTCGACGACGCCGTCGACGCCGGGTTCACCGAGCTCTACCTGACCGGCGGCGAACCCTTCCTGCACGCGGACATCATCGACCTGCTCGACCATGCCAGCGCCCGGTTGCCCACCGTCGTGCTGACCAACGCGATGCTGCTGCGCGGGCGCCGAGCCAGCGGGCTGGACCGACTCGCCGACCGCGGGCTGATCGTCCAGACCTCACTGGACGGCGCCACCCGGGCCACCCACGACCGGCACCGGGGGGCTGGTTCCTTCGACCGGGTGATCGACGGGATCCGGTATCTGGTCGACCTCGGGCTCCCGCTCCGGGTCGCCCTCACCGAGACACCCGACAACAGCCACGAGATCGGCGCGGTCGCCGAACTGCTGGCCACCCTGGGTGTGCCGGCCCAGCACTTCGCGGTACGGCCCCTGCTGCACCGCGGGCTGTCCCGGCACGGCCTGGACATCGACCGGGAGAGTAGCGTCCCCGAGCTCACCGTCACCGCTGACGGGCTGCACTGGCACCCCGCCGGAGCGGACCTGGCCACCAGCCCCGACATGCACCTCGCTCCCACCGGGACCACCCTGGAACGGGGAAAGCAGTTGGTGACCGAACGCTTCCTGGCCGCCCGGCTCGCCGACGGCAGCCTGCCCCGGCCGGTGCGCTGCGCGATCTGAGCCGGGTCAGGGGAAGGATGCCGTTGGCTCGGCGGGTTTCCGTTTTGGACGGGCTGGTCCACGGCGATGGGGCGAGTATGGGTGCGTATCGAGCGAACCAGGGAACACAGTGCGAGGGTGCACCAGTGAGTGGGCCGGACGGATTCGAGGTGCTGCTGTACTGGCGGCCGGGCTGCCCGTTCTGCGGGAGGCTGCGCCGCGACCTGCGCCGTACCGGCCTGCCGGTTCGGGAGATCAACATCTGGCGGGATCCCGCGGCCGCCGCGGTAGTGCGCTCCATCGCGGACGGAACGGAAACGGTGCCGACCGTGGTGATCGGCACGACCGGGCTGGTGAATCCGCGCGCCGGGCAGGTGATCGATGCCGTCCGCGCACAGCGACCGGAGTTGGTCGAGCAGGGCGCGGGCGCGCCGACCGGTGGGCCGGTGCGGCACCGGTTCCGGGCACTGCTGTTGCCCGGCGCCTCGGTGGCCCTCGCCGCGTTCTGGCTGGTGGTGCTCGCGCTCAGCCATCCGACCACCACATACCATCTCGCGCCGCTGCTGACCGTGCTCGCGTGGCCGGCGCTTTCCTGGTGGCGGCATGGACGCTCGCCTTCGGTCCTGCGGTCGGTGCTGGCCGTGCTCGGCGGCGTCGGCGTGACCCTGGCCGCGGTGGTGGTGCTCGCCGCCGCGCACGCGTTACGCGGCCCCACCCTCACCGGCTCGGGCAGCGCCCTGGTCGAATCGGTGCTCGCCGGCTTCGCCGGCGCAGCGCTCGGCCTGACGCTCACGCTGCCCAGATCCCGTTCGAGCGGAAGTTCCGCGACCGGCGGGAACCCAGCAGCAGGCCGACGATCAGCCCGGTGAGCCGCCACAGGTTGCGACCCCGCACGACGGTGCGGGCGGCATCGCCGGGCGTGCGCCAGCCCGTCAGTGTGCCGCCCATCCGGCGACCCTCGGCCGCACCGGCGGCCGGGTGCTCAGCCGGGGTGGGCACGGCGGTCCATCCAGCGGCGCCGGGCCGCGGCGAGCACGGTGATCGCCCGCATCGGCACCGGTCGGCGCAACCGGCCGCCGACGTCGGCGATCGCCGCGTCCCACGGGCCGTACCCGTAGGTGGGGTAGGGGTGGGTGGCGGCGGCGAGGTCGCGGGTCCGTAGCCCCCGGCCGACCGCGAGAACCAGCTCGGCCAGCGTGTCGCCGGCGCGCGGGCCGACCACCGTCGCGCCCAGCACCCGGCCCCTGCCGTCGATCACCAGCCGGCTGAACCCACCCGTGTGCCCGTCGGTGACCGCCCGATCGACGTGCGCGTGGCACACGGTGCGTGCGGCGAGCCCGTGGTGGCGGGCCATCTCGTCGCCGAGCCCGACCGCGGCGACCTCCGGCTGGGTGAATGTCACTCGCGGCATCGCGGCCAGCCGGACTCGGCGCCGCAGGCCGAGGATCGCGTTGCCGGCGGCGAGGCTGCCATGCACCCCGGCGGTGTGGGTGAACTGGGGATGCCCGGTGACGTCCCCGGCCGCCCAGATCCGCCGGTTGCTGGTGCGCAGTAGTGGGTCGACGCGCACATGGCCACCCTCGTCGAACGCGACTCCGGCCTCACCAAGCCCAAGATCGTCGGTGCGCGGGCGCCGGCCCACGGCGACGAGCAACGTGTCGAAGCCGAGCCGCGTCCCGTCGCCCAGGACGAGGGTGCGATCGGCGTGCACCGCGGTGGCGGCCGCGTTGGTGAGAACGGTCACCCCGTCGGCGCGCAGCCCATCGGTCACCGCGCCGCTGGCATCCGGGTCCTCGCCGGTGAGCAGCCGCGGGGCGGCCTCGATGATGCTCACCCGCGACCCGAGCCGGGCGAACGCCTGGCCGAGTTCGCAGCCGACGCTGCCTCCGCCCAGCACAGCCAGCCGCCGCGGCAGCTCGGTCAGTGACCAGACCGTGTCGCTGGTCAGCGGCGCGGCCTCGGCCAGCCCGGGTATCGGCGGGAGTACCGGCTCGGAGCCGGTGGCGATCACGGCCTGCCGGAATCGCACCACCCGCCCGGCGACGGCGGCCGTCGCCGGGCCGGTGAACCGGGCCGAGGCGCGCGCCACCCGGATCCCAGCCTCGGCGAGCGCCCGTGGTGAGTCGCCCGGTTCGATTGCCGCGACCGCGGCCCGCACGTGCGCCAGCACCGCGCCGAAGTCCACCGTGACGCCGGCGACGGTGATCCCGAGGCGGTAGGCGTTGCGAGCGTCCGCGGCGGCCGCCGCGGCGGCGAGCAGCGCCTTGGACGGCACGCAGCCGGTCCACAGGCACTCCCCGCCGGTACGGTCCCGCTCCACGAGCAACACCGACGCGCCGAACCCGGCGGCGGTTCGGGCGGCCAGGATGCCGGCCGTGCCACCGCCGACCACCAGCAGGTCCCAGGCCCGCCCGTCCGGAGGCTCGCCCGGATCGGTCTCGTTCGGCGGGCCGTTCACCCGGGGTCCTCGGTCATGATCCGTTCGGCTGCCTGGTGTACCCGCGCGAGCACCTGCGGCTGCGGGGCGTGCACCCGCGACCAGGCCGCGAGCGCCCGGCTCAGCCGCGCGTACTCCTCGACCCTTCGGCCGCACCGCGCGCACGCGGCCAGGTGTGCCCGCAGCCGGGCCACCTCGGCGGGGTCGAGCAGCGCCGCGGGGTCGGCATCCAGGTAGCGCTGGATCCGGCGGGCCGCCCAGCGGCAGGTCAGCATGCCGCGCATCATCGTGATCATCCAGAGCGTCTCTCGTCGGACCGGCCGGCGGCGCGAAGCCGGCGGCGCATCGTGTCGCGGGCCCGGCTCAGCCGGGACATGACCGTGCCGAGCGGGACACCGAGGACCTCGGCCGCCTCGGCGTAGCTGAGCTGGTCGACGTCGACGAGCAGCAGCACGGTGCGGTAGCGGGAGTCCAGGCCCGCCAGAGCCGACTCCACCGCCGAACTGAGCATCCGATCCACCACGTCGTCTTCGGCGCTGTGCGGAGGCACCGCGCCGAACGCGGGGCGCCGCTGGTCCAGGTCGGTGGCCTCGACGATCAGGTCGGGGCGTTGCCGGCGCAGACTGTTCAGATGCGCCCGGCGCAGGATGGTGAGCAGCCAGGCCCGCCGATTCCGCCCGTCGAAGCGGTCCACGGCCTTCCACGCTCGGACCAGCGTGTCCTGCACCACGTCCTCGGCGTCGGCCCAGGACCCGGTCAGCGTCCGCGCGACCCGCAGCAGCACCTCGATCTCCGGTTCCACGAAGCGGCGAAACGCCTGGTCCCGGGCCAGGGTGCCGTGCGCCGCCGGATTGCTCACATCCCGGAAACCCGCCGACCCGTCGGCATCGTTCCCGCACTCGCCGCCGGTCGCGGTCACGCGAACGGCCGGTCGGGCCGCTCCGGCGCGGTGCCAGCGGCGACCCGGATGTGGCCCGCCCGCAGGCTGCGTTGTTCCACCTCACCGGTGTCGCGGGCCACCCACCGCCACGGCTGCCGTCCCAGCCGCGCCCCACCAGCCAGACAAGCCAACCTGGCCGCCGGAGCCAAAACCGCCGCGCGGCCAGTCGGCAGCGCCAAATCCACCACCGCCAGCCGACCGCCTGGGCGGACCACCGGCAGTGCCGATGCCCACGCGGCCGGCCCGTCCTCGATGACCGACAACGCGTAGGTGAACAACACGGCATCCACCGCACCGGCGCCGACCAGTCCGGCCAGATCGCAGCGACCGGCGTCGGCCCGCACCAGGCGCACGTTCACCCAGTCGTGACGCCGGGTCCGGGCGTGCGCACGGGCGAGCATCGGCGCGTTCACATCCAGCCCGATGATCGTCCCGGTCGCGCCGACCACGGCGTTCAGTGGCTCGAAGTTCAACCCCGTCCCACAGCCGATGTCCAGCACCCGGTCACCGGGTCGCAGCCGCAGCAACCCGATCCCGGCCCGCCGGCCCGCCCGGTAGATCGGCCACTCCAACGCCAGCAGGTCATAGGCCCAGGCGCCGGTCGTGTACCGGCCGAAGCGGCGTGACCCCTCGGCGCTGACCGGCCGGGACCACCGCGAGACTCCCACACCCTGATCATGCCCGCATCCGCACTCTCCAGGACTCTCCGGGCCGGACGGCGGCCTGAGGCTCAACGGATCGAGCACCGAACCGCCGCGCGACCACGCCGAGGGCCGGGCACACCGGCAGGGGTCGTGGTCACCCGCACTAGGCGGCGGCGCGCTCGTCCTCCAGCCGGTCGGCGGGCAGGAACACCCAGCGCTTGTAGGACCAGAACCGGAACACCGTGCCGAAGCCCAGGCCGACGAGCTTGGCCACGTTGACGGCCAGCGGGCTGGTCAGCCCCAGCAGGTAGAACGTCACGTCGATGCACACCAGCGACATGCCCAGCGCCGCGGCGTTGAGCAGGAAGAACAGGGTGTACTCGCGGCGCAGGCCGGTGCGGGCCCGGTGCGAGAATGACCAGTGACGGTTCGCGAAGTACGAGAGGGTCGTCGCGATTCCGGTGGAGATCACGTTCGACGTCGTGGGACCCAGACCGAGCCAGAAGTGGCTGGCGTTGAACACGCCGGTGTCCACCACCACGTTCACCGCGCCGACCACGCCGAACGCGGACACCTCCTTGGCCAAGACCTGCCAGGGAGTGCCCATGCGGGCGACGATTCTCACCGGGACAGCGCCAGTGACTGGCCGCCGGGTCGGTGACCGTGCAACAGCAGGCGTTGCGGGACTTTGCCCAGGCGATGTCCAACTTGTTCGCCGGTACGCACCGGCGGCCGACGTGGCGGAAGGCCGGGCGGCATGAGGGTTTCCGGATCGTCCGCGTCACTCCGGACCATGTCCGCCGCCTGTTCCGGCATGTGGGCGAGGTGTTCGTCCCGAAGATCGGATGGGTGCGGTTCTGTTGGTCCCGGCCGGTTCCGGAGGCGAAGTCCTACCGGGGAGCAGGGAGCCGGTCCTGCCGATTCCGGTGTGACGCCGACGTGAACGCGGGCCGGAACATCGCCGCAGGGCGTGCGGTGACCGCGCGGGGAGGCCCCGGGCTGCCGGGACCGGTGAACCGTGAACCTCAACCCCTCGCCTCCTGACGGGCCGACCGGTTGGAATCCCCCGCCTTCAGACGGGGAGAATGTCAACGGTTCACTGTACTCGGCGGGCCCGGTCGCGCCCGGCGCGCGCGTACGGCCGGGTGGCGTGTCGCCCACCGCCGCGCCGGGCACCGGCCCGGTCGGGCGGCAGGCCGGCCAAGTACGCTGACTGACCGTGGATCTGCGTACCGGCCTGCCGGTGGTGGGGATGGTGGGCGCGGGCCAACTCGCCCGGATGACCCATCAGGCGGCCATCGCGATGGGCCAGTCGCTGCGGGTGTTCGCCGCGACGCCGGACGACGGCGCGGCCCTGGTGGCACACGACGTCACGGTGGGGGAGTACACCCGCTACTCGGACCTGGTGGCGTTCGCCGAGGGCTGTGACGTGGTCACCTTCGACCATGAACACGTCCCGACCGAGCACCTGCGCGCACTGGCCGCCGCCGGCCACGCGGTCCGGCCGGGCGCCGACGCCCTGGTCTACGCCCAGGACAAGCGGCTCATGCGCGAGCGGCTGGGCGAGCTCGGCGTGCCGGTGCCGCGCTGGGCCCCGGTGGACGGGGCCGCCGACGTGGCGGCGTTCGCCGACCGGGCGGGCTGGCCGGTGGTGGTCAAGGCGGCCCGCGGCGGCTACGACGGC
>DASULA010000393.1:0-7918 GCA_036278435.1 Mycobacteriales bacterium
CGGGGTGCGCGGCGCGCCCAGCAGCGCGTCGAACTCCCGGGCTCGGGTCAGCACGCCGTTGCCAAGGTAGGTGTGCGGGTCGAGCAACGCGTGCGAGGCGATGCGGGTGGCCTCGGGGATCTCGCCGGCCCGGGCCAGGGCGGTGGCCTTGTCCAGCCGGATCAGCGCGGGTTCGCCGGTGATGGTCAGGTCGTACAGGCCGAGCGCCCGGTCGGCTGCCTCGGTGGCACCGGTCACGTCGCCGAGGCGGGCGCACCCGGTGGCCTGGTAGAAGGCCAGCTTGCCGGGCAGGAAGGTGAACACGCTGTGCCGGTGGTCGTCCGGCGGGCGGGCGTCCATGGCCTGGCGGGCGCGGTTGATGGCGTGTCGGAACGCGATGTTCTCCCCGAGGGTGGCGTGCGCGCGTGCCGCCGACGCCCACAGGAACGCCGTGGCCGGGCTCGGCGCGAGCTTCGCCGCATCCAGCCGGGGTTCGAGCAGGCGCAGCACCCCGCCCGGATTCTGCGAGTAGGCGGGTAGGTAGGCGTTCGCCCCCAACGCCATGTCGGCCAGGTAGACATCGCCCGCCTCCAACGCGGCGTGCCGGGCGGTCTCGTACCACCGGCCGGACGCGGCGAGTTGCCCCTCGTCGAAGGAGATGCTGCCCAGGACGGTGGCGAGCCTGGCGGCGACGCGGGTGAGCCGGACCTGGTCGGCGATGCGCTGCCGGTGTTCCAGCAGGGTGCGCACCGCGCGGAACTCGGCCAGCACCTCCGGGACGAGCACCGACGGCGGGTTGGTGCGGCCCGCCCGCACGCCCAACTCCTCGGCGGTGTGTTCCAGGGCGGCGAGCCGTTCGGCGCCGACCGTGCCGGTGTCCAGGATGGCGTGTAGGCGGTCGGGTTCGGTGTGTAGGGAGTCCAGCAGGTAGCCGGCGGCCAGTGCGCCGCCGGTTCTCAGTGCGTCGCGCCGGTCCGTGGGTTGCTCCTCTGCCGCCAGTGCCGGGGTCCCCAGGATGGCACCGGAGGCGTCGGTGACGCCAGGTGTCCGGTCGGGTGCGAACAGTTGGTGGACCGAGTAGCCGGGGAACATGGCTTCGAGGATCTGGCAGTGCACCGGGTGGGGCAGGCCGAGCAGGCGGCCGTTGATCCACCGCTGGTACTGCTTCTCACACGGCGTGGTGCGGGCCAGCACGGGGTCGATGTGGGCGGCGGCGCGGCCGTATTCGCGGAGGAAGGTGCGGTAGGTCTGCCAGTGCCGGTCGGTGAGCAGGCGCTTGAGCAGGGTCAGGTGCTCGGACATGCGCGCAGGGTAACGCCGCGCACCGACGGTTCGACGCCGTGTCACGGTCGGGTCCGTGGACGACCGCCAGACGTCCGCGGATCGGCCGGTACGGCGGCCCAGGCTGGGACCGGCGCTGCCGCGCCCGCCGCCGTCACCGGGCCGGCGACCCGTCCGCCAGGAGCCGCCATGACCCCGCACCCCGTACTCGCCGACCACCGGTTCGCCGCGGTGAGCGTGCACACCTCGGGTCAGCGGCCACCGGAGATCGTCGAACTGTCCGTGGTCACCATCGACCGGGGTGCGGTCAGTAGCGCGCCGCTGACCTGGGTGGCCGGCCCGACCCGGCCGGTCACCGGTCATGCGATCCGGGGGTACGGCATCCGGGTCGGCGAACTGTCTGGCCGAGCGCCGTTCGCGGCGGTGGCCGGCGAGGTGGCCGCGGTGCTGGACACCCGGCGGCTGGTCGCGCACGGGGCCCGGGTGGTCGCCGACGCGCTGGACGCCGAACTGCCCGACCTGCGCCCGCCGGCCGTGCTGGACACCCTGCCGCTGGTCCGGCGGGTGTGGCCCTACGCCGCACCCGGTTCGCTGCCCGAACTGGCCGTGCGGGCACGGCTGCGGCTGCCCGACGCGGCGGCCGGCACGGCATGGCGCGCTCAGGCCACCGCTCGGCTGTTCCTCTACCTGACAGACCGGCTCGCCGGCACGCTGCCTGACCTGACCGCCGAGCGGCTGTGCCGCATCGCCGCGCGGTATCGGCACCGGGCAGGACGGGACGCCCGGTAGCCTGCCGGGCATGTCCGTCCGTGCCACCTTCGTCGCCACCAGCCTCGCCGCCGTGCTGCTCGCCGCCACCGGATGCGGCGCGGCCGAACGGGCCAGTGCGGACAGTGCGCATGGCGCGCCCATTCCGACGGCCGTGTCGTCCCCGCACGCCACCCGCACCGCGGATCCGAGCCAGGCCGGGCGGATGGCTGGACCGGCCAAACCGGTCGCCTCGCCGTCACCCACCCCGACCGCCACCCCGACGCCCACTCCCAAGCCGACGCCGGCCTGCCCGTACCCGACCAGCGGGTTCGACTGCGACTTCCAGCACCGGTTCGCAGCCGCCCAGGCGTACCTGCGGACCCGGCCGGGCACGGTGGGCATCGTGGTGCGCGATCGGACCACCGGCGCGGTGTGGCGGAACAGCTACGCGGACACGCTGGTGTGGACCGCCTCCACGGTGAAGCTCGCCATGTCGGTGGACCTGCTGCTGCGCGACCGGGCCGGCAGCATCACGCTGACCGACGCCGACCGTGGGCTGATCCACAACATGCTGAACTTCAGCGACGACAACGCCGCGGACACGCTGTGGTTCAAATACGGCGGGGCTGACTTCGCCACCCGGTTCCCGTCCTATGGGCTGACCGGCATCACCTTCGTACCCGGCTTCCAGCACTACTGGGGGTACATGAAGTGCGCGCCGAGCGACCTGGACCGGCTGATCCAGTACGTGCTCACCAGGCTGCCGGTCGACCTGCGCGACTACGTGGTCAACCAGATGCGGCACGTGGCCGCCGACCAGCAGTGGGGAGTGTGGGGCGCCGGCCCGGCCGCGCAGCCGGGCAACAAGGACGGCTGGTCACTGGAACAGGGCGGTTGGGTGATCAACTCTGTCGGTTTCGTCGGGCCGGGTCAGCGCTACACGCTGGCCATGATGAACAGCCTGAACGGCCAGGGCGGCTACGCCGACGGCACCGCCACCATCTCCCACGTCGCCCAACTGATCTTCACCGGCAGGTTCTGAGGCGCCTGGGATGCTGGCAGGGTGGCCGGTGAGCGTTACTCCTCGATGTAGTCGCGCAGGGACTCCGAGCGGCTCGGGTGGCGCAGCTTGGCCATCGTGTCCCGCTCGATCTGGCGAATCCGCTCCCGGGACAGCCCGAACGCCCGGCCGATCTCGTCCAGCGTGCGCGGCCGGCCGTCGTCCAGGCCGTAGCGCATCCGCAGCACGTCGCGCTCGCGGGACTCCAGGGTGCCCAGCACCTTGTCGATCTGGTCGCGCATGAACCGGAACGCCACCGCGTCCTCGGCCAGCGGCGCGTCGGTGTCCTCGATGAAGTCGCCAAGTTCGGCGTCCTCGTCGCTGCCGACGGTCTGGTCCAGGCTGATCAGGTCGCGGGAGTGTTGGAACAGCTCACCCACCTTCTCCGCGGTGAGGTCCAGCTCGGCGGCCAGTTCCTCCTCGGTGGCGTCCCGGCCCAACTGCTGGTGCATGAACCGCCGGGTCCGCTGGAGCTTGTTCACCTGCTCCACCAGGTGCACCGGCAGCCGGATGGTGCGGCCCTGGTCGGCCATCGCCCGGGTGATCGCCTGGCGGATCCACCAGGTGGCGTAGGTGGAGAACTTGTAGCCCTTGGCGTAGTCGAACTTCTCCACCGCGCGGATCAGGCCCAGGTTGCCCTCCTGGATCAGGTCCAGGAACGGCATGCCGTGACCGGTGTAGCGCTTGGCCAGCGACACCACCAGCCGCAGGTTGGCCTGCAACAGGTGCTCCTTTGCCCGCTGGCCGTCGCGGACCAGCGTGCGCAGCTCCAGGCCGCGGGGGGCCGGAAGCGCGCCGCCGCTCTCGGCGAGCATGTGCTCGGCGTACAGGCCGGCCTCGATCCGCTTGGCCAGGTCGACCTCCTGGGCGGCGTTGAGCAGGGCTACCTTGCCGATCTCGTTGAGGTACACGCGCACCAGATCGGCGGACACCACGGTCTCGTCCAGATCCGGGCGCTCGTCTTCGGTGCCCTCTGTCTGGGCGGTCTTGTTCACCTCGACGCTCCGCTGGCTGCGATGCCGGCGCGAGCTGATGCGCGGCTCGACCGCGGAGCTTCTCCGGGTCGTTGCAGGGGTGGGACGAGGCAAGGTCACTGGTAATCCCAACGTCGTGGCGGTCTGGTGGGCGGGGGGTCGCACGGGTCATTCACCGCCTGTGTTGTTAACGCTTCAGTGGACGTTGTGTTCCCCGACAGGGTTGACCGAACCGGCCGTGGCCACCTCACCGGGCCGCCGGCCGCCGGTGTCGGCGGGAGCCGACCATGGGGCGGGGTCACAGGTCCCTACCCGCGGGTAGCCGCAGGGCCGTTCCGTACCCACCGACCGGGGTCCTAAGCCTCCAGGACCAGGGTCACCGGGCCGTCGTTGACCAGGGCCACCCGCATGTGCGCGCCGAAGACCCCGGTGCGGACCGGTGCCCCCAGTTCCCGCAGCAGGGCCGTGAACCGCTCCACCAGCGGCTCGGCGACCGAACCGGGGGCGGCGCCGTGCCAGGACGGGCGCCGACCCCGGCTGGTGTCCGCGTAGAGGGTGAACTGGCTCACCACCAGGACTTCCGCGCCGGTGTCCTGGGCCGAGCGCTCCCCGTCCAGGATGCGCAGCTGGTAGACCTTGCGGGCCAGCGCGGCGGCCTGTTCGGCGCCGTCGGTGTGGGTCACGCCGACCAGGACCAGCAGGCCGGCCCCGATCTCGCCCACCACCTGCCCGTCCACGGTCACGCTGGCCGAGGACACCCGTTGCAGGACCGCTCGCACCGTTCTCCCGATCGTCGCCGGCTACCGGACCGCTGATTCGAAGTCTGGATCCGGATGCTCCCACCCGAGGCAGGCACGGGCACAGTGGGGCGGTGCTCGGGTGGAGTCAGTCGAACAGCAGGAAACCGCGTTCGACCAGGTGCCGTACCACCGGCAGCGCGGTCCCGGCCAAATCGTCCTGGCGGTAGCCGTAGGCCGCCGCGAGCAGGGCGAGCTGGTCACGCAGTCGCACCACCCCGTCACAGCCGGCCACCAGGGACGCGGCGAGCTGGTCGACCTCGCCCTGCCAGCGCATCCCGCTGGTCAGGTGCAGGCGCTGCACGTCCACCTGCCAGCCTCCGGCCGGTGAGGCGACCTGTTCGAGCACCACGTCCGGGGCCACCCGCAGCCGGGCGTCGAGCAGGTCCGGCACGGCCCGCAGCCGGTCCTGCCGGCCGAACCAGTCCGCGATCGGCCCTGCCACCGGTTGGACCACCTGCTGGCGCACCTCCTCGACCCGCACCACCGGGTCGGCCGCGCCGGCGGCCCGCATCGTCACCATGCCGAACCCGACCGCCTCCACCTCGTGCCCGTCCATCCAGTCAAGCCACTCGGCATACCGGCGTTCGTGATCGGGGTTGGTGTCCTCGTGGCTGTCGCGCAGCCACATCCCGGCGTACTCGGCCGGGTCCTGCACCTCCCGCTGCCACACCCAGGCGTCGCAACCGGTGCCGTCGAACCAGGACGTCACCTGCTCCTGCCACGGGCGCCCGCGCAGGTGCGTCCAGTTCGCCAGGAACTGGCACCAGCCACCCGGCGCGAGCAGGCCCGGGGCACGCCGCGCGATCCGCCGGCACAGCTCGCCGTCCCGCGACCCGGCACTGCGGTAGGCGTAGTCGTCGCCCGGCCCGAGCACGAACGGCGGGTTGGACACGATCAGGTCGAACCGGCGGCCGGCCACCGGTTCGAACAGGCTGCCCGGCAGCAGTTCCCAGCCGATCCCGTTCAGCCGTGCGGTCAGGTCGGCCAGGTGCAACGCGCGCGGGTTCACGTCGGTGCCGGTCACGGTGGCCGCGTGCTGGCACAGGTGCAGCGACTGCACGCCCGAGCCCACCCCCAGGTCCAGCGCCGCCCCGCCGGGCACCGGCACGGTGGCCTGGGCCAGGGTCACCGAGGCGCCGCCGACCCCGAGCACGTGGTCGCAGCGCAGCGGCCCGGGCCGCCACCGCGCGCCCACGTCGGAGGCCACCCACCAGTCGTGGTACGGCCGCAGATCCACCGCGGCACGCAGCCCGGTGCCGTGCGGCTCGACCAGGTTTCCCGCGTAGCAGACCTCCAGCGGCAGTGCGGCGGCCACCGCAGCCTCCGGCTCGTCGGCGCCGGCCAGGAACAGCCGTACCAGCGTTTCCAGCGGCGATCCGCCGGTGGTGGCGCGTAGCGCCGGCACGCGTTCACCGCGACCCAGCGCCGCGTGTGCCACCGGCCCGAGCAGTTCGTCGACGGTGTCCACCCGATAGTCCGCGTGCCGCAGGGCGTCTCGCAGCCGGGCCACCTCGGAGTCGGTGAGCCGGTTCATGCCCGACCTCGCCCTGGCGGTACCGGGACGCGGGCAGCCGACGCGGCGGGCCGCCGGTGCGGAGGGGCGGTGGCATCGGCGGGCACGCGGGCATCGGGCACGGGGTCATTCTGCCCGGAGCACAGCGGTGAAACGGTGTCGGCACGCGCCGGCCGCATCGGCAGGATGCCTTGCGTCGTGTCGGTCCACTCGACGAAAAACCGGGCAACCGCCACGACCTGCGGAATTCCGAACATGCCGCCAGGTCCTACCCTTTCAGGGGGCGGGGCACATCAAAGGAGGCAGCCATGCGGTTCGGGATCTTCTACGAGCACCAGCTTCCCCGCCCCTGGGCGGCCGACGACGAGCGCAGGCTGCTCGCCAACGCCCTGGAGCAGGTCGAGATCGCCGACCGGGTGGGCGTGGACTACGTCTGGGAGGTGGAGCACCACTTCCTGGCCGAGTACAGCCACTCCTCGGCTCCCGAGGTGTTCCTGGCGGCGGCCAGCCAGCGGACCAGCCGGATCCGGCTCGGCCACGGCATCGTCCAGCTTCCGCCGCCGGTCAACCACCCGGCCCGCATCGCCGAGCGGATCGCCACCCTGGACCTGGTGTCCGGCGGGCGGGTCGACTTCGGCACCGGCGAGTCCAGCTCGGGCGCGGAGCTGGGCGGGTTCGGGGTGCCCCGCGACGACAAGCGGGCGATGTGGCAGGAGTCGATCGACGTGGTCACCCGGATGTTCGTGGAGGACCCGTTCGCCGGCTGGGACGGCGAGTACGTGCGGATGCCTCCGCGGGAGGTGGTGCCCAGGCCGCTGCAACGGCCGCACCCGCCGCTGTGGGTGGCCTGTAGTCGCCGGGACACCATCCTGCTGGCCGCGCGCAACGGGATCGGCGCCCTGTCGTTCTCCTTCGTCGAACCCGAAGACGCGCAGGCGTGGGCCAAGGAGTACTACCAGATCATCGCCTCGACCGACTGCGTGCCGGCCGGGTTCGCGGTCAACCCCAACCTGGCCGTGGTGGTGCCGATGATGATGCACCCCGACGAGGGGACCGCGATCGAGCGCGGTATCGACGGCGCCCACTTCTTCGGGTACTCCCTGGCCCACTACTACGGCATGGAACACGTGATCGGCGGCGAACCGGTCGCCGAGGAGTTCGCCCGGCGCCGGGACGAGGCCGGCTTCGCCCGGCACATCGTCACCCCCGACGAGGCTCCGCTGGGCGTGCGTCTGATGCAGCAGGGGCTCGGTTCGCTGCGCGGCGCGATCGGCACCCCCGAGCAGGTCACCGAGCTGGTCCGGCGGTACGAGGCGGCCGGGGTGGACCAGGTGATCTTCGTGATCCAGTCCGGCCGGAACAACCACGACCATGTCTGCGAGAGCCTGGAGCTGTTCGGCTCGCGGGTGCTGCCGGAGTTCGCCGAGGGACGCGAGGAACAGGAGGCGGCCAAGGCCGAGCGGCTCGCCCCGGCGGTCGAGGCGGCGCTGGCCCGGCGCGCGCCGGCCCGCGACCTGCCCGCGCCGTACCCGATCGACGAGGCCGCCGAGGTGGTCCGGGC
>DASULA010000394.1:0-5359 GCA_036278435.1 Mycobacteriales bacterium
GTTCGCCGAGGAGGCCGAGGTCGCCACCCTGGGGGCGTTCCTGGCCTACCTGGCCGCAGCCGAGGCGACCGAGCGCGGCCTGCGGCCCGGTGAGGTCGAGGTCGACGATGAGCGGGTGCAGGTGCTGACCGTGCACGCCGCCAAGGGCCTGGAATGGGACGTCGTGGCGGTGCCCGGCCTGACCGGGTCGGTCTTCCCGGACCGAGACGCGGTGCGCGGGTCGGGGTGGGCGACCAGCCCGGGCACGCTGCCCTTCCCGCTGCGCGGCGACGCGGCGGACCTGCCCGACTTCGAACCCGACGCGGCCGACGACCAGAAGGAACTCGACGAGCTGCGCGAGGACTTCGTGCGCCGCTGCCGCCAGCGCGGCGCGCTGGAGGAGCGCCGGCTGGCCTACGTGGCGGTGACCCGGGCCCGCCGGCGGTTGCTGTGCGGCGGGTACTGGTGGGACGAGGCGACCCGGCCGCGCGGGCCATCCGAATTTCTGACCGAGGTGCGTGCGGCCTGCCTTGCCGGCGCCGGCGAGGTGGACAGGTGGGAGCCGCCGCCGGCCGAGGACGAACCCAACCCGCTGCTGGCCGAGGCGCCCCGGTTCGACTGGCCGGCCGACCCGCTGGCCCACCGGCGCGAGGACGTCCGGGCCGGCGCCGACCTGGTCCGGGCCGCGCTGGCCGCACCGGCCGCACCGGCCGCACCGGCCGCACCGGCCGCGCAGGTGGGGCAGGTGGGGCCGGTCGGGCCGGTCGGACCCGGTCCGGGCGCGGGGGCCGCCGACGGCGACGGCGGGGATCGCCACGGCGGGCAGGTTTCGCTGTTCGACCCGGAGGCGCAGGCCTGGTCCGGCGACGTGGATCTGCTACTCGCCGAGCGGGCCGGCCGGCGGGCCGGCGGGCCGGCGGAGGTGCCGCTGCCCGGTCACCTGTCGGTGTCCTCGCTGGTCGTACTGCGCCGCGACCCGGCCGAGTTGGCCGGCCAGATCCGCCGTCCGATGCCGGTCCGGCCGGCCCCGGTGACCCGGCGCGGCACCGCGTTCCACGCGTGGTTGGAGGAGCGCTACGCCGGGCAGCGGCTACTCGACCTGGACGAGCTCCCCGGCGCCGCCGACGAGGACGCCGCCCCGGACGGCGACCTGGACGTGCTGCGGGAACGGTTCCTGGCCAGCCAGTGGGCCGAGCGCCGGCCGCTGCGGGTGGAGGTGCCCTTCGAGGTGCTCGTCGGCGGGCTGCTGGTGCGCGGCCGGATGGACGCGGTGTTTGCCGACGGGCAGGGTCGCTACGACGTGGTCGACTGGAAGACCGGGACCCGCCCGGCCGGCCCGGCGATGCGGGCCGCCGAGGTGCAACTGGCCGCCTACCGGTTGGCCTGGGCCGAGCTGGCCGGGGTGCCGCCCGAACAGGTCCGGGCGGCGTTCCACTATGTCCGGACCAACCAGACGGTGCGGCCAACGAACCTGCTCGACGCCGCGGGGCTGGCCGCGCTGCTCGACGCCATCGACTGACCCGGCGCGGGCGGTGCCGCCGCGCGTCGGCGGATCACCCGCGCGGTGGCGGTGGCCAGACCAGAATCGGGTGCTACCGGCGTCTCGCCGCGCCAACTGAACATTCCTCACCTACTGTCCACAGTGTGTGATCCCGCGAGGTCGGTCGCCGGGTGCGGACGGGGAGGTGACCACATGGGTCCGGACGGTCCACAACAGAGGCTCGCTCCGGCCGGCGGGTCGCCGGACCGATGGCCGCTCCGGGCGCCCGGAGCGGTCCAGGTGCCGGCGAAGGGCACCCTGCACTCGGTCGAACGCGCGCTGCGGGCGCTGGAACTGGTCGCCGACTCCGGTGACGGGGTCACCGCCAAGGCGGTCGCCCGGCGGCTCGGGTGCACCCTGTCCACCAGCTACAACGTGCTCAACACCCTGGTCGCGGCCGGATACCTGGTGCGGCTGCCCGAGGCCCGCGGCTACGGCCTGGGTTACCAGGTGGTCAGCCTGACTCGGGTGCTGTGGGATCAGTTGGCGGTCAATGCCGACGTGCGCAACGCGCTGGCCCGGCTACACGCTGAGGCCGACGCGCCGGCCTACCTGGCGGTCTACCGGGACGCCGACGTGGTGGTCGGGCACGTGGTCGACTCCTCCGCCCGGCCCCGGGTCGAGCCGATCGACGTGGGTTACAGCCAGGCCGCCCACGCCACCGCCTACGGCAAGGTACTGCTGGCGGCGCTGCCGCCGGAACGGCGCCGGGCGGTGCTGGAGCGGGCCGGGCTGCCGGCGTTCACCGGGCGAACCGTGGTCGACCCGGCCCGGCTGGGCGACGAACTGGACGGGCTGGCCGGGGCCGGGGTGGCCGTGGAGGTGGGTGAGTTCCGCGCCGGCGTGGCCGGCGTGGCCGCGCCGGTGCGGCTGTCCGCCCAGGTGGTGGGGGCGCTGGCCGTCACCGTGCCGATCCCGGTGTTCGATGCCGTCCGGGAGCGGCTGTCCGGGGCGCTCCGACGGCATGCCGAGCAGGTCGCGGCGGCCATGTGCACGATCGTCGGCTCGGAGGGGTGGTAACCGGGTATCCGGTCCCGGGGCGAGGGGGCACACCCGCGCCGATCGTCGTCAGCCGCGGGTCACCGGCGCCGGCACCGAGGCGGTCGACTCACCCGCGCGGCAGCGTGGACCGGCTCACCACCCTGACCCGTTTCGGAAGGCTCCGCCAACCACGCCCCCGGATCACACCACAGCAAACAGTGGCAAGACAGGGCAGCATCGGCCCTGTCTCGGGACACTTCATTGGGACTCATTCGTCTAATTGGCGACTTGAGGAGCATGCCGGACTTCCGGACTGACGGAATCTTGCTCCTTGTTCCATCGCGGTGCGCGACCGACCATGAACCGTACGTCGTGTCGATCGGAAAGGCGTGGCGCGACACTCAGGGTGGCGGGTTCACCGCCGCCGGACCCGCCGATGGCCGTCGCCGGTCGCCGCCGTGGGCTGGCGGCGCACCGGTCCTGCGGTCTCGCGGAACATCTGGCGCGGGGCGGAACCGCCGGACCTGGAGGGGGTGGTCACCGATGGACCTGGTTCTCACGACCCACACGGTGCTCCGGCTGCGCGGCGAGGTCGACCTGTTCACGGCGCCGCGGTTGCGGGCAACCCTGTGCGAACTGGTCGAGTCCGGACGGTCGGAGCTGATCGTCGACATGGGGGACGTGGAGTACTTCGGCACGGCCGGGATCGCCGCCCTGGCAGGGGCGCTGGCCCACGTGCGCCGGCACGGCGGTTGGCTGAAGGTGGCCTGCCCGCACCCGCACGTGCTCAAGCTGTTCCAGCTCACCGACATGAACAAGGTGTTCCGGATCTATCCGACCGTGACCGAGGCGATCGCCGACTGCCTGGCCCCGGTGCTCGGTTGACCGGATCGGGGTACCTGGCCCGCTCCGGACCGCCGGTGCCGCGGGCGTCAACGATCCGGGGCGATCCGGTCGAGCACCGCGCCGGCGAGGGCGTCCGGGGCCTCCTCGGGCACCCAGTGGCTGACCCCGGCCAGCTCCACCAGTCGGTACGGGCCGGTCACGTGCCGGCCGCACCGTCGCGCCGCGACCGACCCGACCGCCACGTCCCCGCTGCTCCACACGTACGTGGTGGGCACCGCCACCGGGCCGGTGACCGGCGCGGTCGGCAACGCCCGGTACCAGCACAGCGCCGCGGTCAGCGCGCCCGGTTCGGACATCGCGGCCAGGTAGCCGTCCACCGCGGTCGGGTCCAGGTCGCCGAACATCGCCCGCAACCGGCGCCCGCCCTCGGCCAGCAGCACCCGCTCGGCACTGTCCTCGGTCTGGAACAGCCGGATGTAGGCCGAGCGGACCTGCTGGTCGGCGTCGTTGGACAACGCCCAGGCGTAGGCGGCCGGGTGCGGCACCGACACCGCGGTCAGCGTGCGCACCCGGTCGGGGTGCCCGGCCGCCAGCGCCCAGGCCACCACCGCGCCCCAGTCGTGGCCCACCACGTCGACGGCGGCCAGCCCGAGCGCGTCGAGCAGCCCCACCGCGTCGCCGACCAGCAGGTCCAGCCGGTAGGCGGAGACCCCGGCGGGCCGGGCGCCTGGCGAGTAGCCGCGCTGGTCCGGCGCGAGGGTACGCAGGCCGGTGGCGGTCAGCCGTTCGGCCAACGGCTCCCAGCAGCGCCCGGTCTGCGGGAATCCGTGCAACAGCAGCACCGGCCGACCGTCCACCGGCCCGTCGGTCCGCACGTCAAAGGTCAGATCGCCCAGGGTGATCCGCATGCTGTGACCCTAGGTCACCGGCTGCGGTGCAATGTCGCGGTCACCCGGTTTCGCAGCCTGCCCCACAGTGCGCGTGCCAGGTATCTGGGCAGGGCGCTGCGACACCTGCCGTGGAAGATCACGAAATCGTCGAACACGTGTACCCCCGGACGGTCGGCGACCGACCGGGCGGCGTCGCGGAGGGCCACCAACTGGTCGGTGGTCATGGGCAGCGCCGCCTCGCCGGGCTGGTAGGTGGCCCCGATCGGGAAGTCCCGCCCCGGCCTCCGGGTCATCTCGACGTGGCAGCCCATCACCCGGATGACCGGCCGGGACCCGGCGAGGGCGACCAGCCGGTCCAGGCTGGCGGTGAACGCCGGGAAGTCCCGCACGTACAGCCGGCCCGGGTACACCGTGTCGCCAGTGACCAGGAAACCCGACCACCGGTCGTACACCGCGATCGAGGTGTCGTGGTGGCCCGGGCATCCGGTCACCTCCAGCACTCGCCCGCCCAGGTCGAAGGTCACCACCTGCGCCGGCCAGTCGGTGAACCCGAAGAACGACCGGACCGCGTCGACGTCCAAGCCCACCACGGTGGTGGCGGGCCGGTCGGCGAACTGAGGGTCGGCGGCCACGTGGTCACCGTGCGCGTGGGTGTGCGCCACGACCAGCTCGTAGGAGTTCCGGGGATGCTCGGCCAGCCAGTCATCGAGGATGCCCTCCACGGTGGCCCTCAGCGGGAATCGGTCCGCCTCGGCCGTCGCTCCGGTGTCCAGCAGCAGCGCCCGGTCATTGCCGCAGAACAGGTACAGGAACGGCGCCTCGTAGTGCACCGCCTTGTTCTGCCGCAGCACGAACGTGTGCGGGTCGACCCGATGCGCCTGGATCGCCGGACCGGTGTCGTGCCGGGCCGAGCGCGAGCCGTGGATCCACCGCACGGCCAGGTCCCCGGCCACCGGCGCGCCAGCGACGAAGTCCACCGCCCCGGTCAACGAGCCCCTCCCAGCGGTGCGGGTACCGATCCGGCCGGGGTCGCCGGCCTGGTCGGCCCGGGGCCGTCGCGGTGCCAGGCCGACCAGGCCGCGGCTCCGACTCCGCTCAACGTAGGTCGGCGGGCGTCGTACCA
>DASULA010000395.1:0-17528 GCA_036278435.1 Mycobacteriales bacterium
GGTTGCGGCCGTGGCAGGTGATGCAGCTCTCGTCGTAGAGCTGCTTGCCCATCCGGACGTTCACCGACTGCGTCGCGTCGTCCTGGGCGTGGCCGGCGGGCGCGATCACCGCGTAGCCGACACCGACCGCGCCGAGCGCGACGCCCAGCGCGAGCACTCCGGCGGCTCGGCGCCGCAGTCGGGCCAGCCGGCTCGGCCGAGGTTTCGTGGACTGACTCATCAGTGCGCACCTTGAGGTAGTGGACGGAAGCCCGCGTTGGCGGGTGGGTGGCCCGCACAGGCTGGGGTTCGGGACACCGGGCCGGCCTACTGAATCAGGTAGATCGTGGCGAACAGTCCAATCCAGACGATATCCACGAAATGCCAGTAGTAGGACACGACGATCGCGCTGGTGGCCTGGGCCGGGGTGAACCGGCCCATGGTCGAGCGGATCAGCATGAAGATGAAAGCGAACAGGCCGCCGGTGACGTGCAACCCGTGGAACCCGGTGGCCAGGTAGAAGACCGAGCCATAGCCGGACGAGGAGATCGAGGTGCCCTCGTGTACCAGCATCCGGTACTCGTTGGCCTGGCCCAGCACGAACGCCAGACCCAGCACGAAGGTGAAGGCGAACCAGCGCCGCAGGTTGTAGACGTCGCCACGCTCGGCCGCGAACACGCCCATCTGACAGGTCACCGAGGACAGCACCAGGATGATCGTGACGGGAAGCGCGTAGGGGATGTCGAGGTGGGTCGGGGGCGGTGGCCAGGGCTCGCCGTGCGCGGCCTTCACCGTGAAGTACATCGCGAACAGGGCCGCGAAGAACATCAGCTCCGAGGAGAGCCACACGATGGTGCCCACGCTCACCATGTTCGGGCGCGTCAGCGAGTGAACCCTGCCTGTTTCGAAGGGCGTTACGGTCGAGGTCACACGCGTCATTATTACCCCCGGGCAGGTGGGCCGATCGTCGGGGTCGGTGCCGGCGCGCCTACTGTGGTCCCGTGTTGGTAGACCCACTCGCGATCGGCGCGGATCCGGCGAACCTGCCGCCGTTCACGCCGGTGCGGCTGTTCACCGAGACCGAACTGGACACGTTCTTGACCACCACGCTGGTGGTCGCGGCCGGGCTGTACCTGTGGGGGGTGCGGTCGCTGACCGCGCGGGGCATCCGGTGGGATCCGTGGCGGACGGTGGCCTGGCTGGCCGGCGGCCTTGGCACGATCGCGTTCGCCACCATGAGCGGGCTGGGCGCCTACGACGACACCCTGCTGAGCGTGCACATGGTCCAGCACATGGTGTTGAGCATGATCTCGCCGATGTTCCTGGCGCTGGGCGCGCCGGTCACGCTGGCGCTGCGCACCCTGCCGTTGCGCGACCGTCGACGGTTCCTGGCGGTGCTGCACAGCCGGGTGGCCAAGGTGCTGACCTTTCCGGCGGTGGGGTGGTTCCTGTTCGTGGGCACCCCGTTCGCCTTGTACTACTCCCCGGTGTACGCGGCCTCGCTGCGGCACGACTGGTTGCACGAGCTGCTGCACTTCCACTTCATCCTGGTCGGATGCCTGTTCCTGTGGCCGCTGGTGGGGCTGGACCCGGTACCGGGTCGGGTCGGGTACCCGTTCCGGCTGCTGCTGCTGTTCGCGGCGCTGCCGTTCCACGCGATCCTGGGCGTGTCGATCCTGGGCGCGCACCAGTTGATCGGCGGGGACTACTACCCGAGCCTGGCGCTGACCTGGTCCAATCCGGTGTCCGACCAGAAGGTTGCCGGCGGGCTGCTGTGGGGCTCCGGCGACATCATCGGGTTGCTGATGCTGGCCAGCGTGTTCGTGCAGTGGGCCGCGGCCTCGGAACGGGAGGCCGTCCGGGAGGACCGCCGGATTGACCGGCTGGAGGCGATGCAGGCAGCCGCCGCGGTCAGGGCCGCCGGGCCGGGCGGCGCGACAGCCCGTCCGGCGCACGGCCCGGGCCGCCCGGTGGAGGATCGCCCACCCACCCTGACGAGCCGTCCGGACTCGGCCGGACAGCCCGCGGGTGGCGGCGCCCGCGACGCCGCCGGAGAGGCGGGAGACGCTGTGGGCGAGGCTGTGGACGATCCTGTCGGCGACCAGGCGGAATGAGCCCGCGCTCAGGTCTGGACCAGACGTCGCTAGGGTAGAACTTTGATTTAGGTCATGCGTGTACTGAAGAGCACCATTGACCGATTGGTCCGACCAGCCTACGGTGACATCGTCCGTTCGCGTCCGTGCCGGGGGAGCGGCCGTTCCGTCAGGGAGGGCAACGGTGGTCGCAGGTACACGTCCCGGTTCTGGTGCTCGCAGGCCGGTGCGCAAGGTCTCCACAGACACCCGGTACTGCACGATGTGCGGCGAGCGGTTGTCCTCGTACAACCCCGGCCCCAACTGCTTCGTACACTCCTCGCTCGTCCAGCGCCGCGAGCCAAGCGCTCCGGCCGTCCGCCGGGTGCCGGCGCGGCGTTGATCGCGCCGGTCGGGTATCCCGCGGGGCACGTCCCCCGGTCGGCCGGATCCGGCGGTGTCGCTACGATCCGTACGTGCGTCCAGTGCCACGATCCGGGGAGTCCCTCGCATGACCAGCCCGACTGACCAGCGCGTCCACACCGTCATCGTGTTCAGCCACGACCCGGCGGTGCGCGAAGCCGTCCGCACCGCGGTCGGGCGGCGGCCGGCCAGGGACCTCGGCCGGATCAACTACGTCGAGTGCGCCACCGGTGAGGAGGTGGTCGCCCAGGTCGACGTCGGCGGTGTCGACCTGGCCATCCTCGACGGCGAGGCCCAGCCGACCGGCGGGATGGGGATCAGCCGCCAGTTGAAGTACGAGATCGCCGACTGCCCGCCGATCTGCGTGCTGCTTGGCCGGCGGGACGACCGGTGGCTGGCCACCTGGTCGCTGGCCGACGCAACCGTGGCCCGGCCGCTGGACCCGGTGACCGCCGCCCGGACCGTCGCCGACCTGCTTCGCGCCCGGGCCGCACGGGCAGTGACCCGGCCCTGAAAGTCGATTGTCCGCTGGCGGACGCCATGCCTAGCCTGCGGCGTGTACTCCGACGCTGAAATCGCGGCTCTGTACGACGTGATGAACCCGTGGGACGGCACCAGGTTCGGCTCGGACGCGTTCTACACCGACCTGGTGATGGCCGTCGGCGCCGTCCTGGACGTGGGCTGCGGGACCGGCTCGATGCTGCACCAGGCGCGCGATCTCGGACACACCGGGCGTCTGGTCGGCCTCGACCCGGACGCGGCGATGCTCGACCGGGCACGGCGGCGCACCGACGGCGAGTGGGTGCTCGGCGCCGCGGCGGACGCCGCCTGGGACCGGCGGTTCGACCTGGCCACCATGACCAGCCACGCCTTCCAGTGCCTGATCGGCGACCAGGAGATGCGCGCGTCGCTGGCCGCGATCCGGGCCGCGCTGGTCGATGGTGGCCGGTTCGCGTTCGAGACCCGGCACCCGGCCGCCCGCGCGTGGGAGGGCTGGAATCCGGACAACGCCGCCGAGGTCACCGACCCGGCCGGCCGCACCCTGCGGGTCGCCCACCGGGTCGAATCCGTGGTCGGCGACGTGGTCACACTGTCCACCGAGACCGCGGACGCCAGCGACGACACCGTGTCGCGGGTGGACCAGGGGAGACTGCGGTTCCTGGACGTGCCCACGCTGGGGCAGTTCCTGACCGAAGCCGGGTTCGCGATCGAGGCCCAGTACGGCGACTGGGACCGGAGCCCGGTCACCGAGAGCAGCCGGGAGGTCGTCACCATCGCCCGCCGGGTGTAGCTCGGTGGCCGCGTGGCCAGCACTGTCAGTCGGTGTCGCCGTAGCCGATGGCGAACGCGGCCTCCAGGTCGTGCCGGGAGTAGGCCTGGAATGCGATGTGTGTCTCGGTGTCCTTCACTCCGGGCACCTTGTTGATCCGCCCGGCGATCACCTCGGCGACGTCGCTGAACTCGCGCACCCGGACCACCGCGATCAGGTCCACGTTCCCGGCGACCGAGTAGACCTCGCTGACCCCGTCGATGTCGGCGATCGTCTCGGCCACCTCGGGGATCTGGTCGGTGACGACGGTGACCATGACAATGGCGGTGATCACGCGGGCTCCTCGGCGGTCGCGGCTTCGGTGGTGGACTGATGGTAGAGCGACGCGGGTTGGTTCCCGGCGCCGACCGGCCATCCGATCCTTGGTCGCCGACATCGGCCGGGTCGGGCTTCGCCGGTCCCCTCGCGACGGGATCCCGACCGGGGCATGCTGGAACCATGACCAAGGCACAGTTCGAGGCCGAGACGGGGTCGCGCGGCGAGTGGGTCCGGCAGGCCAACGCGTTCACCGACCGGGTGACCGCGGACGGGTCCAGCGGGTACCCGGTGGAGTCGGGAAGGTATCACCTGATCGTGTCGCTGGCCTGCCCGTGGGCGCAGCGGTCGGTCATCGTCCGGCGGCTGCTGGGTCTGGATCGGCACCTGTCCATGACCGTGGTCGACCCGATCCGGGACGAGCGTGGCTGGCGGTTCAGCCTGTGTCCGGGCGGGCGTGATCCGGTGACCGGCGCGGAGTACCTGTCGGAGTTGTACGAGCGGACCGACCCGTCCTTCCAGGGCCGCTGGACGGTGCCGTCCCTGTGGGACCGGCAGACCGGCCGGCTGGTGAGCAACGACTACCCGCAACTGACCCTGGACTTCGACACCCAGTGGCGCGAGCTGCACGCCCCCGGGGCGGTGGACCTGTATCCGCCGGAGTTGCGGGCCGACATCGACGCGGTCAACGAGGTCGTCTTCGCCGAGGTGAACAACGGCGTGTACCGGGCCGGTTTCGCCACCACCCAGCAGGCCTACGAGCAGGCCTACGACCGGCTGTTCGCCCGGCTGGACTGGCTGTCCGACCGGTTGGCGCACCAGCGCTATCTGGCCGGCGACCGGCTCACCGAGGCCGACGTGCGGCTGTTCACCACGCTGGTCCGGTTCGACGCGGTCTACCACGGCCACTTCAAGTGCAACCGGAACAAGCTCACCGAGATGCCGGTGCTGTGGGCCTACGCCCGTGATCTGTTCGCGCATCCCGGGTTCGGCGACACCGTCGACTTCGACCACATCAAGCGGCACTACTACGCCACCCACGGCAAGATCAACCCCACCCTGATCGTCCCCAAGGGACCAGACCTGAGCGGTTGGCACGAACCGTCTGGTCGCGACAGTCTGAATCAGATGGTCGAATGACATGGTCCACCACCGGGCAGGTGCCGTGCTGTGGCGGGTGCGGGGCGGTCATGGGGGCGTTCGGTTCGCCGGACGGCTCGGGGTGGGGGAGGACGCCCGGCGGGGGCGACCGTCGCCGAACGGGTCGGCCGCGCCCGGAGCGGCGACGGCCAGGTCCAGCCACCGGTGCAGCGAGCCGGCCGCGTACGCCGGGCACGACCAGGTTCCCTCCAGCTCGACCAGCCGGCTGCCCGGTGTCTCCAACCAACGCAGCAGGCATTCGGTCTCCCCGGCGGTGGCGGCCGGCAGCGGGCCCGGGCCCGGCCGCACCGTCTCGGCGGTGGCCAGCAGCGCCCGCACCAGCGGCCACGGCGCCGCCCCGGACGGCGCCACCCCGGCGGCGGCCAGCCGGCCGTGCCGCAGCACCGCCAGTTCCCACCCGCCCGAACCGTCCGGGTGGGCGGCCACGAGCTGCGGCACCGAGGTCAGCCCGGTGAGCCGTTGCAACCGGGCGCAGGCCCGCACCAGCGCGGCCGTGCGGTCCCGCAGCGTGGCGGCCTGCTCGTACCGGCGGGCCGCCGACAGGTGGTCGATCCGCCGTCGCAGCGGGTCGGCCAGCGGGCGCACGTCACCGCCGAACGCCGCGCGTAACACCGCGGCGAGCCGGCCGTACTCCTCCCGGGACTGCCGGCCCTCGCACGGCGCCCCGCACCGGCCCATCCCGGCCAGCGCGCAGGCCGTGCCCCGTGGCACCAGGGGCAACCGGTCGACGCACTGGCGCAGCGGCAGGGCCTCGTGCACCGCGGCGACCACCTCGACGGCGGTGCGCCGGGACGAGAACGGCCCCAGGTAGCCGGCCTGGTCGTCGCGCACGGCGCGGACCAGGGCCAGCCGCGGGAAGGGCTCGGCGGTCAGCTTGATCCAGGTGGCCCGCTCCGGGAAGCGGGACCTGCGGTTGTACCGGGGTTTGTGTTCGGCGATCAGCCGGAGTTCACGCACCTGCGCCTCCAGCGCGTGCGCGCACACGATCGCCTCGACCCGGTCGGCCAGGCCGAGCATCTCGCGGATCGCCGAGCGGGTCTCGCCGGACACGAAGTACGACCGCACCCGAGTCCGGATGTCGCGGCTCGTCCCGATGTAGAGCGGCACACCGCGTTCGTCCCTGAACACGTACACGCCCGGTGCGTGCGGCAGCGACGCGGCCAGGTGCCGTTTCCGGCGCTGCTGCGGGCTGACCCGGTGGGTGAACGAGGTCAGCTCCTCCAACGACTGCACGCCCAACGAGCCCAGCCGCGCCAGCAGCCCGTGCAGTACGTCCACGGTGGCCCGCGCGTCGTCCAGGGCCCGGTGGGTCGGCGTGGTGGCGGCGCGGAAGAAGCGGGCAAGCGTGGCCAGCTTGTGGTTGGGCACCTCGTCGCGGGTGAGCACCCGGCGGGCCAGCACCGCGGTGTCCACCACCGGAAACCGCGGCCACGGCCGGTCGGTGCGGGCACACTCGGCGCGCAGGAACCCGGTGTCGAACGGCGCGTTGTGGGCGACCAGCACGGCGCCCTGGGCGAACTCCAGGAACGCCGGCAGCACCGCGTCGATCCGCGGCGCCGGCAGCACCATCGGGTCGCTGATCCCGGTCAGCACCGTGATGAACGGCGGGATGCGGGTGCCGGGGTTGACCAGGGTCTGGAACTCACCCAACGGCTGCCCGCCGCGTACCTTGACCGCACCGATCTCGGTGATGGTGTGCGTGCCGGGCTGGCTCCCGGTCGTCTCCAGGTCCACTACCACGAAGGTGACCTCGCGCAACGGCTCGCCGAGCTCGTCGAACGACCCCTGCACGTGCCGCGCCCCCGGCGCCGCCGTAGCCGGCACGGGGGTTGCCCCGGGGGTCGGGCCCGAGGTGGGCCCCGGGGGCGTCGCGGGTGGCACGGGGGCACCGTAGGGGCTGGAGCCGACAGTTCGACTGTCGGGGTCGCACCGGTCGGCACCATCGGCCGGGGTGCGGGCAGCCGCCCGGCCGCGGTCAGGCGCGGTGGCCGGCTCGGCACTACCCTCGGTCCCGTCCATGCCAGAACCGTGTGCCCAGCACATCAGGAACCCGTTCGAAGGAGTTCGAGTGCCTGTTCCGGTCGAGCCGACCCGCCGGCCGCCCGTGCCGTGTCGCGATCGTCGTCCCGGCCGGATCGGGGCACGGTGAGCAGCCCGGCGCCCCCCGGCCGTCCGTGCGACGGGATCCGGGTCCTGGACCTGACCCGACTGCTCCCCGGCGGGTACGCCACGGCCGTGCTGGCCGACCTCGGTGCCGACGTGGTCAAGGTTGAGCAGCCCGGGCAGGGCGACTACATCCGGGCGTACCCGCCGTACGCCCCGGACGGCCGGTCCGCCTACCACCTGGCGCTGAACCGCGGCAAGCGGTCGGTGACCCTGGACCTGTCCACCCCCGAGGGCGCGGAAATCCTCGGTGAGCTGGTGTCCGGCGTCGACGTCCTGGTCGAGTCGTTCCGGCCGGGTGTGATGGACCGGCTGGGCATCGGTTACCCGGCGCTGCGGGCGGTCAATCCGGGCCTGGTGTACGTGGCCGTCACCGGCTACGGCTCGACCGGGTCCAGGGCGCACCAGGCGGGCCACGACATCGACTACCTGGCCCAGGCCGGGGTGCTGGCCGGTTCCGGCCCGCCGGGCGATCCGTGGCAGCCCTCGGTCCAGGTCGCCGACATAGGCGGCGGGGCACTGCCCGCGGTGGTGGCCGTGCTGGCCGCGCTGCGGGTACGCGACCGCACCGGGGAGGGGCAGTTCTGCGACGTGTCCATGACCGACGGCGCCCGGGCCTGGCTGGTGTTGCAGGCGGCCGGGTACAGCCTCACCGGCCGGCTGCCCGGACCGGGCACCGACACGTTGTCCGGCGGCCTGGCCTGCTACCGGGTGTACCGCTGCTCCGACGGGCGGCACGTCGCCGTGGGCGCCCTGGAACCGCGGTTCTTCGCCGCCCTGGTCGACACCCTAGGCCTGCCCGAACTGGCCGGCTGGCACCTGGACCCGGCCCGTCAGGACGAACTGGCCGACCGGCTGGCCGGGATGTTCGCCACCCGTACCCGGGACGAGTGGGCCGGGTTGTTCGACCGGGTGGACGCCTGTGTCGCGCCGGTGCGCGACCTCGGTGAGGCACTCGACGACGAGGTGGCCGCCCAGCGGGGCACCCTCACCCACACCGCGTTGCCAGACGGCACGCCGTTCCCGGTGCTGGCTCTGGCGCCCACCCTGACGGGTACCCCGGCCCGTCCCGGCGACCTGCCGGGACGCCTGGGCGCCGACACCGACGAGGTGCTGGCCGGGCTGGGGCGTTCGCCCGCGCAGATCGCCGACCTTCGCGCGCGGGGTGTGGTTTGACCGCCGACGACGGGGCGGTGCTGCCCGAACCGGTGCGCCAGCGGGTGGTCGCCCTGGCCGCGGAGACCCTCGGCACGCTGGGGCACGACGAGGTTCCCAGCACGCTGCGCGCGGCGGCCCGGTTCACCCCGAGCAAGCGGGCCCGGCTCGCCGCCGGAGCACTGGCCGCCGCGCTGGAACGGGACCAGTTGTTCCGGCTGCGGACCCTGGAACTGGCCGAGGCGCGGGGGCCGGCCCTGGTCGAGGCGATCCGGGACGGCGAGTTGCCGGCCGCGGCCGATCCGGTCGAACTGGCCGCGGTCGCCTACCTGTTGCGGCTGGACGGGTGGCAGGGCTATGTCCGGCGGGCCGCCGAGGCGCTGCGGGAGGGCGCCGACCGGGCCCGCACCCGGGAGCGGGACGAGGCGGTGACCCGGCTGCGCGCGCAGGTGGAGGAGGCCCGCGCCGCGCTGGCCGCCGACGCCGAACGGTTCACCGGGCAGCTCACCCAGGCCCGTGCCGAACTGGACACCCTGCGCCGGCGGCTGCGGGCCCAGACCGGGGAACTGCGGGCGGCGCAGCGGGCCCGCACCGAGGCCGCCGAGGCGCTGGCCGAGGAACGCAGGCGGGCCGCGGCCGCGGACTCGGCCGGGCAGGCGGAGATCCGCCGATTGCGACAACGGCTGGCCGAGGCCGAGGACGGGCTGGAGGCGGCCCGCCGGTCGGCCCGGGAATCCCGCAGCGCCGACGAGACCCGGCTGTGGCTGTTGCTGGACACCGCGTCCGGCGCGGTGCAGGGACTGCGGCGGGAACTCGCGCTGAGCCCGACCGAGGACCGGCCGGCCGACGCGGTGGCCGCGGCGCTGCCCGGGGAGCGGACCACCGCCGGCCCGCCCGATGACGTGCTGCTCGACCGGCTGCTCGGGCTGCCCCGGGTGCACCTGGTGATCGACGGATACAACGTGACCAAGACCGGGTACGGGGGGCTCCCGCTGGCCACCCAGCGGGACCGGCTGGTGCAGTCCCTCGGCGCGCTGGCCGCGCGCACCCGGGCCGAGGTGACGTGCGTGTTCGACGGGGCCGACCGGCCGCCGGTGATGCCCGGCACACCGCGCGGGGTGCGGGTGCTGTTCAGCCGGACCGGTGAGACCGCCGACGACCTGATCCGCCGGTTGGTCGCGGCCGAACCGGCCGGCCGCCCGGTGGTGGTGGTCTCCTCCGACCGCGAGGTGGCCGACGGGGTGCGCCGGTCCGGCGCCTACCCGATCGCGGCGGTCGCCCTGCTGCGGCTGCTCGACCGCGGGTAGTGCCAGTGACCAGTAACGTTCCCCGGCCGAGCAGTCCCGAGGTTTTCGCGCGAAAACCTCACGATGTAACCGGTTAGCCGTGAGGTTTTCGCGAGAAAACCTCAACGCTGGTGGCCAGCTCAGGGGTGGAGCAGGGTGTCCAGGCGGGCGGCCAGGATGTCCCAGCGCCACTCGGCGCACACCCAGCGGCGGCCCTCCCGGCCCATCGCGGCGGCCAGGGTCGGGTCGCCGAGCAGCGCGGCGACCCGGTCGGCCACGGCGGGCACCGAGGTCCCGTCCAGCACGTATCCGGTCCGCCCGTCAAGCACCGCGTCCGGGGCGCCGCCGGAATCACCGGCGAGGACCGGCAACCCGGTCGCCGAGGCCTCCAGGTACACGATGCCCAGCCCCTCCACGTCCAGCCCGCCCCGGCGGGTGCGGCACGGCATGGCGAACACGTCCCCGGCCGCGTAGTGCGCCGGCAGTTCGGCCCACGGCACCTCGCCGGTGAACACCACGTCCCCGGCCACGCCGATATCCGCGGCCAGCCGACGCAGCCGGGACAGGTACGGCCCGGCGCCGACCACCAGCAGCACCGCGCGGGGCACCCGCCGCAGGACCGCCGGCCAGGCCCGGATCAGCGTGTCCTGGCCCTTGCGCGGCACCAGCCGGGACACGCACACCGCCACCGGCCGACCGCCCAACCGGTGCCGGGCCCGCACCGGCGAGCCGTCCAGGTCCGGGTGGAACGCGTCGGTGTCCACCCCCGGCGGCAACCGGTGCAGGGTGGCGTCCGGCCCCAGCGCCGGGGCCAGCCGCCGGCGGGTGTAGTCGCCGAGGTAGGTGACGGTGTCCACGGTGCGGCCGATCCGGCGCAGCAGGCGACGGGCCACCGGCAGCGCGGCCCAGCCGGCCTCGTGCCCGTGGGTGGAGGCGACCAGTCGTGCCACCCCGGCCCGGCGCAGCCCCGGCGCCAGCAGGGCCAGCGGCGCCGCCGCGCCGAACCACACCGTCTCGCAGCCCTCGGTCCGGGCGATCTGCCGGGCCCGCCGCAGCACGGCCGGGACCGGCAGCAGCAGGCCGGTCCGGTGCCGCACCACCGGGAACGGCTGCGCGGCGTCGAACGCCTCGGCTCCCGGGTGGGTCGAGGCGTACACCACGACCGAGCCAGCCGGCTGGCGGGCCGCCAGCGAGTGCACGAACGACTGGATCCCGCCCGGCCGGGGCGGGAAGTCGTTGGTGATCACCAGGGTGCGGTCCACCGGCGGCTCAGGTGTCCGGGACGCCGTGCAGCCGGGCCCAGTCATGGGCCAGCGCGATGCGTTCCGGGCCGGTGGGATGGTCGGCGAACAGCGCGTAGGCGATCGGGTTGGGGTCCAGGTCGGACAGGTTGGACACCGACAGTTTGACCTGCATCTCCTCGAACGTCCGCGGATCACCGGTCAGGTTCAGCGAGTGCACGTCCGCCCGCGCCTCCACCCGCCGGGAGATCAGCGACTCCACCGGCGTGGCCGCCAACGTGCCCGCGGCCAGCAGGAACAGCACGAGCGCGAGCGACCGCGGATCCGCGGTGGAGCCGGCCCCGGCCCGCCGCCTCAGCCGCTGCGAGCCGAGCAGCAGGTACCCCAGACAGCAGGCCAGACCCACCCCCAGTGCTCCGATCAACGTGCCCCGGCCGACGTCGTCCCGCTTGGCGTGGCCGAGTTCGTGCGCGACGATCAGCCGCACCTGCCCGGGCGTGGCGTCGCGCAGCAGGGTGTCGTAGACGACGATGTGTCGGGTGCCGCCGAACCCGGAGACGTAGGCGTTGAGCGACGTGGTGCGCGCCGACGCGTCGGCCACCAGCACGTCGGTCACCCTGACCCCGTCCCGGTGCGCGAGGGAGAGCAGCGAGGATCGCAGCGGTCCGGCGCCCATCGGGTGGAACCGGGTGAAGAGCGGCTCGACCAGCACCGGGTAGGCGAACGACACCGCGATCACCAGGGTCGCACCGGACAGCGCGGTCCACGCCCACCAGGTGCGCGGCGCGAGCCGCACCAGGGCGTAGAACCCGATCAGCGCCACCGCGGTGAGGCCCACGTCCAGCCCGAAACCCCTGCCCACGTCGGCCGCCCACGCCGACCAGTCCTGGGTGGACACCCCGTACCGCCGGAACACCCGCTCGTTGTGCACCGCGAACGGCAGCGCGGTGAGCTGGCCGACCGCGGCCAGGGCGACCCCGCCGAGCCCGACCTGCCAGGCCCAGCCACCCCCGAACGGCCTGGCCACCACCCGGACCAGCCACCCGCCGGCCGGCGTCAACCCCAGCACGGCCGAAACGGCCAGGCCGGCGAGCAGCGCGGCGTAGGACCACGGTTGCACGGCGTGGTGGAACGCGTTCTCGGTAGCCAGTTGGGTGGCGGTGAAGTCGTCCCGCACCCGGACCGGGGTCCGGCCGCCGACCGGGGCCGGCAGCACCGTCCACGGCGTGGTGACCACCACGAACGCGACCAGGGCGACACCGAACCCGGCCGCGCCCAGCGCCGCGCCCCGCCGACCGGACCACCGGGACCTCTCCAGCGCCAGGCCGGCGCCGACACCGATGCCAGCGGGGTCCGGTTCCGCCCCGGGGTCGCCGCTCCACCCGAGCCTCACGACAGGTCCGTGGCCAACAGGTGCCGCCAGTCGGCGACGAACTGGGGGTAGGACAGGTGTGCGGTCACCCGCAACGCCCGGGTGACCGCCTGTCGCGGGTCGCCGGTGGACGAGCCCACAAGCCGGTAGAACCGCACCAGGCCGGCCTGGCCGGTCCGGGCGGCGAGCAGCCGGCAGGCCAACCACGCCTCCTCGTAGGACTGGGACAGCCGCGGGTTGTCTCCGCCGAAGTCCTTCGCGGTGGGCAGGGCCGCGGGCACCCGGCCCCGCCGGACCTCGGCGCGGAGTTCCTGCGCGGCGACCGTGACCGGCACGCCGGTGTCGAGATAACCGACGTAGTCGGCGAAGCCCTCGACCAGCCAGATCGGCGCGGCCGGGCCGGTGATCGCGCGGGTGGCCACGTGGGTGATCTCGTGGCGGAGCACGACCAGACGGCCGACCGAACCGAGCCGGTCCAGATTGCTCGGGTTGATGACGACCCGTTGGCCGCGCACGGTGCGGCTGGACGCGTCGGTGTAGTCCGCGGTGGCCACCGCGGCGATGTGGGCCAGAGCGAACTGGCCCCCGATCAGGTGCGACATCTCCTGCTGGGTGTCGGGGATCAGCACGACCACCCGCTGGCTCCAGCCGGGCCCCCACACGTCGGTCACGTGCGGCACGGCCCGGTCGACGACCGAGGCGAACGTCGCGAGCCGGTTCGCGCTGCGCGGGTGGGCCAGCACCAGGCTGGCGCTGCCTCGATAGGCCACCACCGGGCCGAAGTCCCACAGCCCGCGCCAGGTGCGGTCGCCCCGGCCGTCGAAGTCGCGGTCGGAGCCGAGGTACCACCGTCCGCCGCGGCGGACGAAGGTGAGGAACTGCGGGCGGTCGGTGGGCACCGGGTCGAACCCACGCAGGGCGTAGCGGAGCGTCACCCTGGGCGCCCACACCGGGTCGCCGTACCGGGCGAACGAGGGGTCACTGACCGGTTCGGCGGAACTCGGGTCCAGTTTGTAGTCCCAGCTTTCCAACGGTACCTGGGCGAGGTTGGCGAACAGCGCCGACTGGCTGGCCCGGAACGCGGTGGCCCGCGGGTCCACCGTCGCCAGGAACGCGGCCCGGTCCCGCCGCAGCAGCGCCGAGGCGTGCCGTTCGAGCAGGTCACGCACCGCGGCGGTGCGGGCGGCCCGGCCGGCCCGGTCCTGGCCAAGACCGCCGGAGTAGTCCGGGGTGGTCGGCCGGGCGTTGACGCCGGTCGGCCGGAGGGCCGCAGAACCCGCCGCCGGGCGGGTCGCGCCGGCGGCGGCGACGTGCCGCAGTCCGGCCACGCCGGCCGTCAGTTCGACCAGCACCGCCACCAGAAGCAGGGTGACCGGCCACGGGCGCCGGCCCGGCCCGCGCCGGTACCCGCCGGCGGGTCGCGGCGACCGGCTCACCGCGATGTCGCCCGGCGCCGCCGCCGCGCACCGCGGGGTGAATTGGCGTTCGTCCGGCGCATCGGCTGGCCTTCTTCCGTCGAGCGACAACCACGCGAGGTGGGCAGCGCCGGTCAGGGCGGGGAGGTCACGTCGAAATCGTACGGCCGGCCGGTCCGGACCGGTGCGACCGGTGCCCGCCCAGCGAGCCGGCGGACACCGGAGAGGGGGCGGGGTCTGTTGACCACCGCCCCCTCAGGTGGGGTGACTACCAGACCCGGGTGGCCCCGGTGTACGGGAAGTCGTCCATGCTGGAGATCTTCACCACATCACCGGTCTGCGGCGCCTGCACCATCAGGTTGTCCCCGATGTACAGGCCCACATGGTGGATCGGGCTGTAGAAGAACACCAGATCGCCTGGCAGCAGGTTGGCCCTGCTGACGTGCGTGCCGGTGGCGTACTGCGACTGGCTCTGGTGCGGCAGGCTCACCCCCGCCTGCGCCCAGGCCCACATGGTCAGCCCGGAGCAGTCGAACGTGTCCGGGCCGGCCGCGGCCCAGACGTAGGGGCTCCCCTGCTTGCCCAGCGCCGCGTTGACCGCGGTCCTGGCCTCGGCGTTGGGGGGGGCGGGAAGGTTCGAGATGTCGACCCGGGTGGTGCTCCGGCTCGCCCGGCCGGCGAACAGGGACGCCCGCTCATCAGCGGTGAGCTGGCTCAGCAACGACTGGGCCTGGGTGACCTGCTTCTCGATCGACGCCTTCTGCGCGCGGATCTGGTTGAACAGCGCCTGCGCGTCGGACGCCGCCTTGCGCGCGTTCTGTTCTGCTTTGTCCGCCTTGGCCTTTGCCTGCGAGAGGCTCTGGATGGCGGCGTCGCGGCGGGACGCGATGGTGTCGAGCGCGCTGAGCTGGTCGAGGAAGTCCTGCGGCGAGCGGCTCGTCATGATCGACGTGAACTCACCGAAGGGCACCGACCGGTAGGCCGCGGACGCCATCTGCCGGACCTTGCCCGACAGGCTCTGCATCCTGACGTCCAGTGCCCTGGCCTGGTGCGTGGCCGCGCTCTGGGCCTTCTTCTTCCGGCCCAACTCGATCTGCGCGGCGTTGTACTTCTCGACGATCGGTTCGAGTTTGCCGTTGAGGGCGAGAATCTGCTGTTGCGCTCCCGACACCGTTTGCGGCGGCGCGGCGTTTCCCGCGCCGGGCGCCAATCCGACGGCCAGGGATGCCACCGCCGCGACGGTGGCCGTGCGCAACATCCTCGTGGTCAGTCCTGAGGTCGCCACTGAGGCGGCACTCCTCCTTCCACCTCGACCGCCTACCGGGTTAGCTGACGGGTTCGGGCAAGGGAAGGGACTGCCCTACGGTGCTGCCCGGGGAAGGCGGCGCCGACTCACCCCACGGTGTGTTACCTGGTTCCCCGGCTCAGGACCGGACCGCGATCCGGCCCCGACTCGGCGGTGATCCGCTGGTGCCACCGGATTCTGGTGGCGGACGCCCAGAAGATCGGGGCTCAGACTAGGGGTCCGTGCGAGCCGAGACAATCACTCCCCGTGGTTTTACACGGCATTTTGGAGCAAGCACGGGCAACAGCAGACCCTCACCCGGTCGATCACGACAACGGGTGCCGGAACAAGTACGGACTGTAGCGGAATCGCGCGACACGCCGCCAGTGGTCGTCACCGACCGGTATGCGCTCGGACGCGGTCGGAGCCGACTCGCCGCGGCATCTCACGCCCCCGGGCGACCGGCTGGTGCGGCTGACCACCAGGCCCGTCGCGTCTCCGCCGGCTTATCCGTGAGGTCGCCAGGTGGGTTCAGCGCGCGGGATAGAGGGCGGCGATGTCGGCGGCGCGGTGGTCGGCGATGACGTTGCGGCGGAGTTTCAGTGACGGGGTGAGTTCGCCGGCCTCCAGGGTGAAGTCGGCGGCCAGGACGCCGAACCGCCGGATCGACTCGGCCCGCGACACCGCCTCGTTGGCCCGGTCCACCGCGGCCTGAATCTCCGAGCGCAGGCCATCATGGTCGCGCAGGTCGGCCAGCGGGGTGTCCGCGGCCATGCCGTGCGCGGTCAGCCAGTCGGGCAGGAAGTCCTCATCGAGGGTCACCAGGCAGGCCACGTAGGGCCGGCCGTCCCCGACCACCATGGCCTGGCTGATCAGCGGATGCGCCCGCAGCCGGTCCTCCAGTACGGCCGGCGCCACGTTCTTACCGCCGGCGGTGACGATGAGCTCCTTGATCCGGCCGGTGATGGTCAGGAAGCCCTCGGAGTCCAGTTCGCCCAGGTCCCCGGTGCGGAACCAGCCGTCCAGCAGGGACCCGGCGGTGGCCGCGTCGTTGTTCCAGTAGCCGGGAAAGACGATGTCGCCGGCCAGCCACACCTCGCCGTCGTCGGCCAGGCGCACCGACACGCCGGGCACCGGGCGGCCCACCGAGCCGATCCGCGTCGCGCCGTCGAGGTTCACGCAGGCCCCGGCGGTGGTCTCGGTCAGCCCGTAGCCCTCGTACACCGTCACCCCGATGCCGCGGTAGAAGTGGGCCAGCCGGGTGCCCAGCGGGGCGCCCCCGGAGATCGCCTGCCGGCACCGGCCGCCCAGCGCGGTGCGCAGCTTGCGGTACACTAGCGCGTCGAAGAACCGGTGCCGCAACCGCAGCCGCGGGCTCGGGCCGCCGGTGTCCAGGGCCTGGCTGTAGGCGATGGCGACCCGTTCGGCCCGGTCGAACAGACCGCCGTGACCGTCGCGGTAGGCGGTCTGCCGGGCGGTGTTGTAGACCCGGTTGAACACGTGCGGCACGGCCAGCAGGAACGTCGGCCGGAACGTCCTCAGATCGGCGGCCAGGCCCCTGGCGTCGGCGGTGTAGCCCAGCCGGCACCGGCTGTACACCGCGCCGCACTGGATCGCCCGGGCGAACACGTGTGCCAGCGGCAGGAACAGCAGCGTGGCGGCGTCGGGGTTGAACAGCCGGTGCAGCCCCGGCAGGATGCCGCGCACCTCGGCGAGCAGGTTGCGGTGGGTGAGCACGCATCCCTTGGGCCGGCCGGTGGTACCGCTGGTGTAGATGATGGTGGCCACGTCGTCGGCACCCAGCGCGGCGCGGCGGCGGGAGATCTCCTCGCCGTGCCGGCCGGCGCCCAGGCCGCGCAGGGTGTGCACGGCGCCCCGGTCGATCTGCCACACCTGGCCCAGCGCGGGCAGATCGGCCCGCACCCCGTCCAGGGTCCGGCCGTGCTCGGCGGTCTCCAGCACGGCGGCGACCGCGCCGGAGTCGGCCAGGATCCAGCGCACCTGCTCGGGGCTGGACGTCTCGTACACCGGCACGGTCACCGCGCCGGCCGCCCAGATCGCGTAGTCGAACAGGGTCCACTCGTAGCGGGTCCGCGACATCAGCGCGACCCGGTCGCCCGGCTCGATACCGGCGGCCACCAGACCGCCGGCCACGTCGGTGACCTCGGCGGCGAACCGGGCCGCGGTCACCTCGTCCCAGCCGCTGTCGGTGCGGCGGCTGAAGGAGACCGCGTCGGGGTGTGACCGGGCGTTGTCGTACACCATGTCGGTGAGGTTCGAACCGGCCGGCACGCCCGCCGTGGCCGGAACCGAGAACTCGCGCACTCGCAGACCCCTTCACACCACCGGACCGGCCGGTCGCCGAACCTGGATGAGTGTGCTTCATACCCT
>DASULA010000396.1:0-4439 GCA_036278435.1 Mycobacteriales bacterium
GTCGCGAGGCCGGGTACCACGGCGCCGGTACCGTCGAGTTCCTGGTCGGCGAGGACGGCACCATCAGCTTCCTGGAAGTCAACACGCGGTTGCAGGTCGAGCACCCGGTCAGCGAGGAGACCGCGGGCGTCGACCTCGTGCGCGAGCAGTTCCGGATCGCGGCCGGTGAGCCACTGCGGTTCACGCAGGATCCGACTCCGCGCGGCCACGCCATCGAGTTCCGGATCAACGGCGAGGACGCGGGCCGCAACTTCCTGCCCGCGCCCGGCACGGTGACCACATGGATCGCACCGGAGGGTCCCGGTGTCCGGGTGGACTCCGGTGTCGAGTCGGGCAGCGTGATCGGTGGCGCGTTCGACTCGTTGCTGGCCAAGGTGATCATCGTCGGCGAGGACCGGACACAGGCCCTGGAGCGGGCCCGCCGGGCGCTGGACGAGTTGGTCGTCACCGGGATGGCCACGGTGCTGCCGTTCCACCGGGCGGTCGTGCGCGACCCGGCCTTCATCGGCGACGAGCACGGCTTCACCGTGCACACGCGGTGGATCGAGACCGAGTTCGACAACACGATCCCGCCGTTCGAGGGTGCGGCCGAGACCGAGGACGATGCCGCCCGGCAGACCGTCGTGGTCGAGGTGGGCGGTCGGCGGCTTGAGGTGACGCTGCCGGGCGACCTGTCGCTCGGCGGTGGCGGCGGTCCGGCCGCGGGTGCTGCCAAGCCGCGCAAGCGGTCCGGGACGAAGTCGGCGGCCGCGGTGTCCGGTGACGCGGTGGCCGCGCCGATGCAGGGCACGATCGTGAAGGTCGCCGTGGCCGACGGACAGCAGGTCGCCGCTGGTGAGCTGGTCGTGGTGCTGGAGGCCATGAAGATGGAGAACCCGGTCACGGCACACAAGGCGGGCACGGTGACCGGGCTGGCGGTCGCGATCGGCGACGCGGTGACCCAGGGCAGCGTGCTGCTGGAGATCCAGGACTGACGTCATAGGTCAGATAGTCCGGATGTCACGGTCATCGCACGTCGAACAGCCGTACGATCGACATGTGGTTGACGAGCAGCGCTCCCAGATCCGCATCGGTGACACCGAGCGGGAGTCCGCGCTGGCCGCGCTCGGGGAACACATGAGTGCCGGCCGGCTGGACATCGACGAGTACGGGGACCGGTCGGCGCGCGTGCCGATGGCCAAGACCTGGGGCGAGCTGACCGAGCTGTTCTCGGACCTGCCCAATCCGCACCCGGCGTTCGGCACGCCCAAGCCGCCGCCGATGCCCGCCCAGCAGGTCTCCGTTGTGCCGCCTGCGCCCGGTGTCCCGTTCCGCCAGCGGGCGATGGCGGCCGCCGTACCGCTGGCCGGTCTTGTCGCGTTGGGTCTGTTCCTGACCATCCACTTCTGGATCGTGTTCCTGCTGCCGGCCGTCGTCGTGATCTTCGGTGGCGCGATCTTCGGTGACGACTGGAAGCACCAGCGGCGCCTGTCCAGGGAGCGGTACCGGCAGGAGCGGCGGGAGATCCGGCGGCGTGGCCGCGATTGGTAGCCGGTGGAACCCGTAGAGATCAACGCGGGCGCGTACTACCTGCGTCAGCTGCGCGCCGATGACCGGCTCGATGACCGTCCCGCGCTGGTGGCCGCGTTCGCCGACCCCGAGCTGCGCCGGTTCGTGACCCGGTGGCGGATCGACGACTTCGCCGGGGCCACCGACTACGTGGCGCGGCGGGCCGACGAGTGGCGCAGTGGTGAGCGGTGTTCGTGGGCGGTCGCCGAGCCGACGTCCGGTGCGCTGCTCGGCGAGATCGACCTGATCCGGCTGGACCAGCACTGGCACCTGGCCGAAGCGGGCTGTTGGGTCGCGCCGGCAGCGCGTGGCAAGGGTGTCGCGTCCGTCGCGCTCGCCGCCGCCCTGCGGTTCGGCGAGGCGGCCATGGGCCTGGCCCAGGTGGACTACCTGCACCACGAGGAGAACGGGGCATCCGCGCAGGTCGCGCGCAAATGCGGCTTCACCCGGCACGGCATGCGCGACGGCCTTGTCGTGCACAGCATCAAGTTCGGCGCACCCGACAACCACTGATTGTCAGCGGCCCGGTACCCGGTGGTTGCCAGGGCGGCTACGGTGGCCGGGTGCGGACGCCCCATCCGGGTCACCTGATCGGCGCGCTCGGGATCGCCCTCGTCGTCGTGGTCGGTGCGGCGCTGGCTACCGGCACCCGGTCACCGATCTTCACGGCGAACGAGCCCGGCGTCGCCATGCCGGCACCGTTCTCGGCCCGACCGCCGACCACCACGGCCACGCCCACGCTGCCGCCGAGGCCGGGTGACCTGCTGCTGGACGGCGTCGACCCGTGCACGATCCTGACCTCGTCGCAGCGCGCCGACCTCAGCCTGGACAGCACGCCCGCGCCGTACACCGACGCGGAGTTCGACAAGGCGAAGGCGTGCAGCATCCGCGGCCCGGACAGCGGCACGGTGGCCCGGCTCGCGCTGGTCCTGGACATGGGTGTCGACGTCTGGCTCAGCGACGAGGCACAGGTGCGGACCGAACCGGTGCGGGTGGCCGGCTGGCCCGCCCTCGTCGTGCGCACGCCCGGACTGGACGACGCGTGCGACGTCGAGGTCGACACCAGCCAGACCCAGTTCCTCGACGTGCTGTTCCGGGACGGCGGCAACACCCCGCCGATCCCGCAGAACACCCTGTGCCTCGGTGCGCAGCGGGTGGCGGAAGCGGCGGTCACCAGCCTGAAAGCGCGCGGCTGACCAGTCGAACGACCCGTTCGGGGGAACGATTCGTCCACCCGAGCGGTGTTCACGATCGCGGCATCCTGCCTTCACGCGCTGTCGCTACAGTAAACAGACACCAGCTGAACAGACACCAGCTCACACATCCGAGGAGGTTCGCGATGCCCTCGCCGCACAGCACGGGCCACGCGACGCTACGGGTGGACAAGGACGCGGTGCCGCAGCTGCGGAAAGTGTTCGACCAGGCGTTGGCCAAGCTCGACGTGCAGATCGACATGGCGATGAGCGGCATCCGAGTCAGCCCGTGGGCGGGTGACCCGGTGAGCGAGAACGCCGCCGGTGACTTCAATGACCACTCGATGGACGGCCCGGACTCGGCGCTGGACGCGTTGCGCGCCTACCAGCGCCAGCTGAAGTCCGCGTCGGACGCCCTGGAGCAGGTGGCCGTCGAGTACCAGATCGTGGAATCGGAGAACACCGCGACATTCGGCAACCAGGGCGGCTGACCACAGGTGGGCCGGAATGGTGGAGCGAGCGGCGGGAACCGGTGGCAGGGCTACAGCCACCAGGAGCTCTACGACATGCTGCACTCCGGGCCGGGCAGCGGCGCGGCAGGCGCGATCGCGGACCGCTGGTCGGGCATGGCCGGTGCGCTGTCCGACATCCAGCAGGAGATCAACGCGGGCGTGACCAAATCGGGCGCCGCCTGGATCGGCACGGCGGGCGACGCGGCCAGGAACTCCCTCGGCCCGCTCGGTGAATGGGCCCAACAGGCCGCCACGGCCGCCGACGTGATGCGCATCAGCACCGAGTTGCAGGGCGACCTGCTGGCCAAGGCGCGGGCCGACATGCCGGCGCCGGTCGCGGTGCCGCAGCAGCCGGGCCAGATCGGGCAGCTGGTCACGGCGCAGGTCGACTACGAGGTCGCCGAGATGTCCAGCCAGCTCGCGGCGCAGCAGGCGGCCCAGGTGATGGCCCAGTACGAGGCGGCCACCAACGACAACACCAGCACCCTCGGCGACTTCGGCGAACCGCCGGCCCTGATCGTGGACACCACGCCGATCACCGGCCCGGTCGTCCGGACGTCGGTCCGGGTGCCGGACCAGGTCCGGTCGACAACGGTCGGCCGCGGCTCGTCAGCATCGGGATCGGCAGTAGAGGAGCCCACCGGGTCTCGCGGCACGTCATCCACCGAGCGGGCGCCGATCACCGCCGAAGCGCCCGAGACCCGTGGCTCCGTCGGCGTGTCGACCGATGGTCCGGGCGAGTCGACCGGTACGACGGGCGAGTCGACCCGTCCCGCTGGTGTGTCGACCACTCCTGCGAGCGAGTCGACCACTGGCGCCCGCGTGTCGACCTCCGGTGCGGGCGTGTCGACCGGTGGTGCGGCCGGATCGACCACCCCCGCCACTGCCACCCCCTCTGCCGCTGCCCGCTCGGCCGCCACGGCCGGGGTCACCGAGGCCGGCAGCACGACGACATCGTCGGCGGCACCCGCGTCGGCGGCACCCGCGCAGGCCGTCGCCCCGGCGGCGAACCGCGACCGCAGGACGTCGACCGACGGCGCCGGCCCGACCGTGGGCCCGCAAAGCGGTGGCACCCGGTATGCCGGCGGCGCCATGGTGCCCGCCGCGCGGCGCCCCGACCAGGAGGATGATGCGGACGACCTGGTGCACGAGTCGAAGTACCTGATCGAGGCCGAGGACATCTACG
>DASULA010000397.1:0-3917 GCA_036278435.1 Mycobacteriales bacterium
GCCTGTTCATCGCCCACGACCTGGCCACCGTGGAATTCCTCTGCGACCGGATCGCGGTCATGTACCTGGGCCGGATCGTGGAGGTCGGCACCCGCGAACAGATCTTCACCACCCCCAAACACCCCTACACCCAGGCACTGCTGTCGGCCGCCCCGGTGCCCGACCCGGTCCGGCAGCGCACCCGCCGACGGGTGATCCTCGACGGCGACCCGCCCAGCCCGCTCACCCCGCCCACCGGCTGCCCGTTCCACCCCCGCTGCCCGGTCGCCGAACTGCCCCTGTGCCGCGACCAGGTACCCCAGCCGGTTCGCGGAGACACCGGCCAGACGGCCCGCTGCCACCTGGTACGAGCCGACGGGCAGGCACCCGACCTGCTCACCGCCGGCTGACCGAGAGGATGCAGAGCGGGTGCGACCGCCGATTCCGCGGCCGGTTCCGCACCGCGGTATGCGCGCGGTACCGTGAAAGTGTGACCGAGCGGGTGACAGTGAGTCTGCCGGACGAACTGCTGGCCGAGGCCAGACGCGCGGTGGCGGCCGGTACCGCGACCAGTGTCTCGGCGTACGTCGCCGACGCGGTGCGGGCCCGGATGGAACGCGAACGCGCCCTGTCCCGGCTGGAGACCCTGTTCGGCGGGCCGCCTCCCCAGCACGCCATCGACTGGGCCCGGGCCGGCGGCCAGCCCGCGCAGGCGTCGTGATCGGCGGCCAGGTCCTCGACACCAGCGCCATCATCCAGTTCGCCTCCCGGCGGTCGGTGTACGCCCACGCGGTGGTGTGGAGCGCGGTGGACGGTGACGGGGTCCTGGCCCTGCCCACCGTCGCGCTGGCCCGCGCCTGGGCATCCCTCGAACCGGACCACCACGCCGCGCTGGACGTGCTGGTGGGGCTGCCGGTGGTCGTCTTGGACTGCCTGGACCCGGCCGCCCGCGAACTGGGCCTGTTCCTCGCCGGCTCCGGCAGCACCGACGTGGTGGCCGGAGCGGTCGCCTGGTGCGCGCTGCGCCGCGGATGGCCGGTGGTGACCGCCGAACCCGCGCCGCTGCACGCGGTGGACCGGTCCGTCCAGGTCGAACGCCTGCCCTGAGCCCGGGACGGTGCCCCCGACGGGCGGCCCGGCCCCGCGGCGGTGCGCCCCGCCGGGCAGCCGGCTCGGGCGTTCGGCTACGTGACACCGACAAATGGGGAAGCCGGGACGGTCCCGCCGCCAATCCCGTAGCCTGCTCGCCGCGCGCGTTGCCCGACGGCCTTCACGAGGAGCACGATGACGACCCTGCAGGGTGTGGATGTCGACGACCACATCTCGTCGATCGAGGCGGAAGTGCAACGGGAGCGGTCGCACCGCAAGGTACACGTCGGCGCCTACCTGTCCACCGTCCTCATCCTGCTGGCCCTGGTCGTCTCCGCGGTGGTCACCGGCGCGCCGTCGTTGGTGCCGCTGTCGACCTACGGAAGCTGCGTGTTGGTCGCCGCGGTGATCGCCCACACCGGCTACCTGCTCGCCCAGCGTGACAAGCTGGTCGTGCTGCGGTCCAAGCTGTCCCGGCTGCGGGACAAGCGCAGGGACCTTCTCAACGGGGAGGTACGGTTGCGCACCGCCGCCTACACCCGCTACCGCGACGGAATCCCGGACATGGTCGAGGCGTACCGGCTGCGAGCCGGCGTGCTGCGGCGCCTGCACAACACGCTGCAGGCCGTCGTCATCGCCGGATCGGTAGCCGCGGCGACCCTGACCGCCGCCATGATCGCCGCCGACTGGGCCCGCTGGGTGGCCGTGGTGCTCATGGCCGCGGTCGCGGTCTGCGCCGGGCTGTCGGGCAGCTTCAGGTTCCGGGAACGCGGCCTGCACCTGCAACACACCGCCAACCAGATCGAGCGGGAACTGCGCGCCGCCGAACTGCGGATCTGCGACTACCAGGCCAAGACCGACGAGGCCGTGCTGCTCGCCCTGGCCGTGAACGTCGAACACATCCGCGACGAGCACCGGCAGCGGGAACAGCAACTCGACCAGCCCGCCGAACTGCGCTACCTGCCGCTGGACGACCGCGGGTAACCGCCCGCACGCAACGGGAATCAGCCCGACCCGCCAGCCGGATGCACCCCGCGGGTACCATCGGCAGTTGTCTTCCCCAGGGCAAGTGGGGTCAAGGGGTCACAGGTCCACAGCCTGTCCTCCGGCGGGGGCGCGGGCGGACCCACCAACCTCGGGCGCGTCACGGGCCCGCGGGCCGGGACACGAGGAGGGCGGGTGTCACCGACGACCGGGGAATCGCCGCGCCGCGCCACGCCAGGGACACCCTCGGGGCAGGTACTCACCATTCCGAACCTGCTCAGCGTGCTGCGCCTGGCCGGCGTGCCGGCGTTCCTCTGGCTGCTGCTCGGTCCGCACGCCGACGGGTGGGCGCTCGCGGTGCTGGCCACCTCGGCCGTCACCGACTACCTGGACGGCAAGCTCGCCCGCTGGCTGGGCCAGACCTCGCGGCTGGGCGTCCTGCTCGACCCGGCCGCCGACCGGCTCTACATCCTGGCCACGGTGATCGCGTTCGTGGCCCGCGGCATCATCCCGCTGTGGCTGGCCGCCGTGCTGGTCGGGCGCGACGCGGCGGTGGGCGTGGGACTGCTCGTGTTGCGTCGGCACGGCTACGGCCCGCTGCCGGTGCACCAACTGGGCAAGGCCGCCACGTTCGCGCTGCTGTACGCGCTGCCGCTGCTTCTGCTGGCCGCCGGCCACGGCACACCCTCGGACGTCGCCCGCCCGATGGCCTGGGCGTTCACCATCTGGGGAACCTGCCTGTACCTGTGGGCCGGACTGCTCTACCTCGTCCAGGTCAGCCGGCTCACCCACGCCACCGGATCCGCCCGCACCGCTGACCCGGCTGGTGACCCGGCCAGGGCAGCCGGACCCGGAACCGGCGAGGAGTACCGGTGAGGGCACCGGACCCGCCCACCTCCGAGCGGCGCCGTCCCACCAGCCACCGGCCCAAGCTGGGCGGGATGTCGGTGTCCCTGCTCAACGACCTGATGCACAACACCCTCGACGAGGGGTACGCCCAGGCCGCCGCACGCCGGGCCGCCGCCGAACGGGCCGGCCAGCGGCCGCACCGACCGGGACCGGCCAGCCGGGTGCTGACCGCCGCCGCGCTGCTGATCGTCGGCGTCATCCTCGGGGTGGCCTTCCGTCAGACCCAACAGCACGCACCGGCATCCCAACGCACCCGCGACGGGCTGGCCCGCGACGTCGCACGGCAGACCGGCGTGAGTGACCGGTTGCAACGGCAGGCCGAGTCGCTGTCGGCCAGGCTTGCCAACGAGCGTGACTCGGTGCTGGCCCGGAGCCAGGCAGGTGACGCCGCCGCTGACCGGCTCGCCAGGTTGGAGGCGATGACCGGACTCACCGCGGTCACCGGACCGGGAGTGACCGTCACGATCGGCGACGCCCAAGCCAGCAGGAGGACCGACCCGGTGACCGGCCAGCCCGTGGTGGTGCCGCCCGACGAGAACGGCAGGATCCTCGACCGCGACATCCAGAGCGTAGTGAACGCGCTGTGGTCGGCCGGAGCCGAGGCGATCACGGTGAACGGCGAGCGGCTGTCGACCACCACACCGATCCGGGCGGCCGGTGACGCGATCCTGGTCGACCTGATGCCGGTCAGCACCCCGTACCGGATCGATGCCGTCGGCGACCCGGGCGTGCTGCTGCCGAAGTTCGCTGACAGCGTGGCCGCCCGCCGCTTCCAGACCTACGTGTCCGCCTACGGCATCGCGTTCGGGGCCAGGCGTGCGGACCGGATACGGATGCGGGCGGCCACCGAGTCCGGCCCGCACTACGCGACGCCGACGCCCGGCGGTGAAGGCACCGGCCCTGGCGCGGCCACCGACGGTGACCACAGTGCCTCGCCCGGGGTCCCGGTTGGCCCC
>DASULA010000398.1:0-4262 GCA_036278435.1 Mycobacteriales bacterium
GACCAGCTCGACGACATCGAGATGACCGGCCGCACCCACTGGCTGCTTGTGCCCCTCGACCGCGGCACCGGCGCGGCGGCGGTGCGGACTGCGGTCCGCGCCGCGGTTGGCGGCGTGGGCAGGCAGCAGGGCGGGCGGCCCGTGCCGGTCCCGTCCGAGCGGGTGGCGGCGGCGCGGGTCCGGGCGGATCGGATTGTTGGTGCGTTGCCGGGTGGGGTGGGGTTGCGGCCGGCCACCGAGGCGGAGCTGGTGTGGTGGATCACCCGCGCGCCGCGCCGTGGCCTGGACGAACCAGTGCTGCGTGACAGCGGCGTGCAGGACACGCGGCTTCGCGACGTCGACGGGTCGAGTGGGGTGGGGCTGGCCGCGTTCGAGGACGTCGTCCTGGACGAGGGCGGCCGGACCGATGACCTACCCGGCCCGGCCGATGGCGGCGTGGCCGGGCTCGCGGCCGCGGCGCGGCGGCGGGTGCTCGGGCCGGTAGCGGGGTTGCGTCGGCGGTGGGTGAAGGTGATCACCGAGGGCGGGTCGAGTTACCAGGCATTGTTGGCGGTGGCGCAGATGCCCCGGGTGTTCGGGTTTCCCGGGTCGGCGTGGTTGGGCCGGGTGGACGGGTTCGGGTTCCCGGTGGACTGGGTGGTCCGGTTGCGGATCGTGCCGAACGAGGCGGCGCGGCGTAAGAACCGCCGCCAGGCTCGGGAGTTGGCCGCGCAGTGGGACGAACACGGCGAGGACGGCCCGCCGGTCGAGCTTGGTGAGGCGATCGCGGAACTGGATGAGCAGGGTGAGCGGCTGGCGGCCAGTACCACCGAGGTGGAGGTGCAGGCCACCGTCATCTTCAGCGTGTGGGGCGACTCCCCGGCCGTCACCGACGCGCGGGCGCAGGCGCTGCGCACCGGGTACGGGGCGGGGGAGTTCGCGTTGGCCCGACCCGTTGGTCACCAGATCCCGCTGTACCTGGCGATGCTGCCGGGTTCGGCGTTGCTGCCGGTTGTCGGGGACTACACCCAGTTCCTGTTGGCCCGGGACTTCGCCATGGCCATGCCGTGGATGGCGGCCGAGATCGGTGACCCGACCGGTGGGCTGCTCGGGTTCAGCCTGGACGGCAACGGGCCGCATCCTGTGCTCTACGACCCGTCGTACGGGCCGCGGATCGGGGCGAGTGCGTCCGCGGCGGTGTGCGCCGAACTGGGTGGCGGCAAGTCGGTGTGGCTGAAGAAGACCTGGTTCGAGGTCCTGGCGCGCCTGGGCGGGCGGGTGGTCGCGGTGGACCGCACTCCGGTGCGGGAGTACGTGCGGTTCGCCGCCGCCTGCCCCGGGGTGGCCCAGGTCGTGGAGGTCAGCCAGGACGCGACAATCAGTCTGGACCCGCTGCGGGTCTTCACCGGGAAGGTCGCGATCCGTCACGCCGAATCGTTCTACGCCCGGTGGCTGGACCTGTCCCCCCGCTCGCCCCACGGTCTGGTACTGGCCGAGGCCATCGAGGCCGTGGTGGACGCTGGCACGCCGTCGAGTGCCAGGCTGTGTGAGGAACTGGACCGGCGTGGATCGGCCGACCCTGTTGCCCGGGACCTTGCCCGGCAACTGCGGCTGATGGCCCGCCGTGATCTTGCCCGGCTGGCGTTCGACGACACCCTGCCCGCCCTGGACGTGAGCGGAGCGGACTCGATCGTGTTCGCCACCGCGGAGATCCCGATGCCGACCCGCGAGGAGTTGGCCAGCGAGTACCAGGCCACCCGGCTGCCGTTCGCCAAGGCGTTCGGCCGCGCTGTTCACGTGTTGATCGCGGCGATCAGCCGGGAGGTCGCCTTCGCCGACCCCAGGTTCACCGCGATCATCTGGGACGAGTGCTACTCGGTGACCTGCTCCCCAGAAGGTGAGCAACTCATCCTGGAGACCGTCCGGGACGGCCGGAAACACAACGCTGGGGCGTTCCTGGGCGGCCACGATCCCGAAGCCGACTTCGGTTCCCCCACCCTGCGCGGACTCATCGCGGTACGGCTGCTGGGCCGGCACCGGGACGTCACCCTGGCCCGGCGGGGACTCGCCTGGATGGACATGGACGACGACCCCCACCTGGTCGACCTGGTCACCACTGGTTTGTCCCCACTGGACCTTCCCGCCCGGGAGGCACAGGCGCGGCGCGGGGAGTTCCTCTTCCGCGACACCCGCCGGCGCGTCGGCAGGGTCAAGATCCTCATCCCGCCGTACCAGAACGTCCCCCGAGCCATCCTGACCGATCCGGGGGCGTGAGCATGCTCCGCCGGTCGGCCCTGGTACTCCTCGCCGTCACGGCCCTGCTCGCCGTACCGGCGCCGGCCGCGGCCGACCCCGCGCAACCCGGCTGCCCCACCCCGGCTCCGACCGCGTGTCACGGCAAACCGGTGCCAACTCAGCCGAACTCGGCGGGTTCGGCGCCAGCGGGGATCCTCGGGCCGTTCACCGTGACCGACCGGCACGGCGTCGGCATCGACCACTACGACGTGTACGCCGATGACGGTGGCACCTTCAACGTCACGGGCAAGCTCCTGCTGCTCGTCGCCAACCTGTTCTTCGCTCTCGCCCGAATCTGGACCGGGTTCACCGCCTGGCTCATCGACTGGGCGCTGCGGTTCGGACTCGTCGGCGTCGTCGCCGGCCCGGCACGGGACCTGGCCGGCGCGTACCAGACTGGACTGATCGGCCCGCTGGGGTTGCGGCACCTGTTCCTCACCGTCACCGGCGCGTGGTGCGCGCTGCTGGTGTTCCGCGGCCGGGTCACCCGCGGGATCGCCGAGGCCGCGCTGAGCCTGGTCATCTCCGCCCTGGCGGTCACCGCGCTCGCCGACCCGGTCGGACTGCTCCTCGGCCCACACGGGCTGATGGCCCAGACCCGCGACGTGTCGGTCGCCGTGGCATCCCTCGGCCTGTCCCACGGTGTCCAGGCTGACGCCGATCCGTCGGCGGTGTCGCGTCCGGTCACCGACGCACTGGTCGACACCCTGGTCCGCCAACCCGACGAGATCCTCAACTTCGGCGCCGTCCTCGACGACCCGCACCACCCTGACCGGTGCGCGGCGACCTACGACACCATCGTCGCCACTGGACCCTGGTACGGCCACGACGGGTTCATTCACCCGTGGGACATGATGGCGCGCTGCAACCCGGCCTACGCCGACTACAACAGGCGCCCCACCATCGACCGGACGTTCGGTGCCGGGTTCGCGATGGTCGCGGCGATCGTGATCAACCTGCTCCTCGACACCGTCGCCATCGGCCTGGCCGTCACCCCGGTCCTGCTCGCGTTCGAGGCCGTACTGGCCGGTGCCGCCCTGGTGTTTGCGATCCTTCCCGGGCCGGGGAGGGTCCTGCTCTACCGGCGGATAGGCGGAGTCACCGCCGCGTTGGCCGGAGTCATCGCCTCGATGCTGTTTCTTACCCTGTTCCTCACCACCATCCAGGCGTTCCTCGCCTCCGGGGTGCACCTCAGCCTGCCGGTGCGGTTCCTGGTCATCGACGTCGTCGCCATCGGCGGGTGGCGGTGGCGCAAACGTCTCACCGCCGCCGCCCACCACCTCGGCACCAACACCGCCCGCCGGCTCGAACACGCCCGCGTCGGCGGCGCCGGTCGTGGCGGCTGGATCACCCCTGCCACCGCCGGCGCGGCCGGCGGGTACGCGCTGGCCACCTACCTCGGTGACACCCAACGAGCGTTCCGCCGCCACGTCCACCGCGCCCAACTGGCCACCTACCGAGCCCGCCGGCACCTCCACGCCGTTGACAGAGCACGACGGCGCGGCAGCCCGCCCCCAACAAGCCCAGGAACCCCAGGCCCGCGCACGCATACCGGTTCCGGGCGACTGATCGCGCTGCTCGACGCCACCACAACCGGACGGGCCGCCCACCGCGCCACCACACTGGCCGGCGGCATCGGCGTCACCGCGCTGAAGTACACCCTCGGCGTACCCGTCTACCTACCCCGCGCCACTCAGACCGCCCGCCGAGCATCCGCCCGACGGTCGGCCATCCTGCGCGGCCGCTTCGCCCAGGCCCGCGCCTTCCGCGACGAGTACACCGGCAATTTGTCCCGCCTCGCCACCACCGCAGCCATCGCCGCCAACGTTGCCCGCACCGGCGCCACCCACACCACGGCCGCCGCCATCCTGACCGCCACCACGCTCCTCGGCCGCCAGTCACCTGCCGCCAACCCGGCTCGCCAACCCGCGGCCACTTCAACCGGCCCACGTCTACCTGGAGGCCAGACCACCCCCGACCAGTCCAAC
>DASULA010000399.1:0-8408 GCA_036278435.1 Mycobacteriales bacterium
GACACCACATCCGACCCGCCGCCGGACAGCGTGCCCATGATCGACGCCCCGCCGCCGACGTCCGAGCCCTCGCCGACCACCACCCCGGCCGAGATCCGCCCCTCCACCATGGAGGCGCCCAGGGTGCCGGCGTTGAAGTTCACGAACCCCTCGTGCATCACCGTGGTGCCCTCGGCCAGGTGGGCGCCCAGCCGCACCCGGTCCGCATCAGCGATCCGGACGCCGGAGGGCACCACGTAGTCGGTCATCCTGGGGAACCTGTCCACCCCGTACACCTGCACCGGCGTGCCCGAGGCGCGCAGCCGGGCACGGGTCCGTTCGAACCCGTCCACCGCACAGGGTCCGTGGTTGGTCCACACCACGTTGGCCAGCACACCGAACACCCCGTCCAGGTTCACCCCGTGCGGGCGGACCAGCCGATGGGAGAGCAGGTGCAACCGCAGGTACGCGTCTGGCGCGCTTGCCGGCGGCGCGGCCAGGTCGATCACGGTCCGCACCAGTTCGGTGCGCACGCCGCGCCGCTCGTCCCGCCCGACCAGTGCGCCCAACTCGGCGACCGGTCCGACCTGTTCGGACCGGATGATCGCCGGGTCGCGGTCGGGAGTGCCGAGAGCCGGAGCCGGATACCAGGCGTCCAACACGTGGCTGGGGTCGTTGGGACTGTCCGTACGGGTGGCTACTCCCACACCCCACGCGGACGTCACGATCGAGGTCACGCCCGCCACCGTACCGAGCACGCCGGCTGGCGCGGCCACAACCCGGCCAATCGGCTACCGACCGGTAGTGCGGTGATCGCCTCGGCTGGCCCCGGATGTCGGGATTCCACTGAGAACCCGGAAGGTTGCGTACCGCGGAACCCCGTCGTCGCGACGACCGGGGACGCCGGCCACGCCGGGAACGTCGTGGCCGGCGTGGGGTCGGGTCGAGCCGTGGCCGGCGTCAGGTCACTTCACCGCCGCGACGGCCGAGGGGACCACGGCCTGGGCCAAGCCGTCGGCCAGTGCCTGCCACTTGGCATAGGCGTCCGGGAACGCGCTCTGCTGGACGATCTGCGCGGCCACGGTGACCGGTAGGTTCTCCCAGCCGGGAACCCGCGCCAGAGCCTGGAAGAACCTGCCGGCCGCGTAGTGCGGATCCATGATCTGCTGCGGCGTGCCCCAGCCGGCCGAGGGGCGCTGCTGGAACAGGCCGAGCGAGTCACGGTCGCCGTAGTTCAGGTTGACCAGCCCGGACTCCTGGAGCGAGGTGGCCAGCGCGACGGTGACGGCGTGCTCGTCCAGCCCGTGCTGGACCGCGACCTCGGCGATCGCCGTGGCGTTCTGCACCTGCTCGGACGACACTCCGGCGGGCACCGGGGGAGCCGGCGCCGGAGCCGAGACCGGGGGCGGCGGCGCGGCGGGCGCCTGAGTCGGGCCGGTCGGGGCGCCGGGCGGAACCGCGGCCGGCGGCTGGCCGGGCGGTGCCGGGGCCGGCCCGCCGGACGCCGGCCCGACCGGCGAGGTCGAACCGGACACCCGGGCCGGGCCGCCCGACCCGGCCGACCCGCCGGAGGCCGCCGCGATGCTGATCGGCGCCGCGGCAACCAGGGCGGCGACCACCAGGCCGGCGGTCAGGGCGCGACCACGCGGCATCCGGCGCCGGACCCCGGCCGGGACGACCCGGCCCAGTGCGTCGCCGACCGGCCGGAGCACCCGCGCGGCCCGGGGTGCGATCGTGTGGTCGAACAGCGTCCGGGCCCGGTCCAGGGCCGCCCGCAACGCCGGTACGGTGCCGTCCGGCAGCGCCGCGAGCAGCCTGCGCCCGGCCGCCCGGAACACCGGTGCCAGCCGGCGACCGGCCGGCCGCAGCACCAGCCGGTGCACGCCGCGGAGCACCGGGAGTACCCGCCGGGCCAGCACCGCGGCCAGCGCGGTCCCGGTGGCGGCCAGCGCAGGTCCGATCGCGTTCCGCCAGATACGGTCGAGCCGGCGGCGCACGGTTACCGCGCACGGCACCAGCTTTGTCGTGCACAGTGTGGCGAATGCATTACCCAGGGTCCGAAGAATCGCGCCGGCCAGCGCCGCGAAGGCGACCAGGAATCCGCCGGCGGATTTCAGTACGGGCGCCAGCACGGACCTGCGGATGCGGTCTGTGCTCGCGCGCGGCAGGGCGAGACGTTTGCGGGCGCTGATGATGGATACCTCATCTCGGGTGGGGGTCACGTTCGATGCGGCACCGCCTCCTGACGACGGCCGATCGTGCGCGCGACAGGGCTACCCGGGTCGGCGGCGCCGACCGGGAGGCGGGCTCTTCGGTTGTGTGGGTGCCTGACCGCGGCACTCGACGGATACCGGGAAATGCCACTCACGGTCGGTGAGAAATGAGTCACCGGATGTCCGGAGGCCGGTTTCCGCTTGACGCCTGGCGCGTGTCCCGCGCGTTCGCCAATGTTCTGCTAAACCGGCCCGGTCGGCGGATGGTTCCCCGGCGGATTCCTCTCGTCGAGCCTTACCGAGTCGTTGTCCCGAGCTTTCGTGAGGAATGTCGGGAGGCTCGTTGATAACTCATGTTGAAATGTCTGGGTGACCGCCACGGAGCGGTTCGATAGGGTGACGCCATGCGTTGCCCAGATTTTTTTCGACCGGACCGCCGGGTGCCCTGCCGGCGCACTCACGGTGTACGACCGAGCACCCGGCGCCGCCCGCCCGGGTGGCCGCCCCGCACGCCGGAGCGCGGCTGATGTCGGCCCGGCCGGTGCCCGCCGTGGACCCGGACTCGGCGCTGGATCTGGATCTGGACGCCGCGGCGCTGACGGCCGCCCTGGTCGACGTTCCGTCGGTGTCCGGTGACGAGGCGCGGCTGGCCGGCCTGGTCGAGGACGCGCTGCGCCGACTCGGTCACCTGCGGGTGAGCCGGCACGGCGACACCGTGCTCGCCCGCACCGACCTGGGTCGGGCCCGGCGGGTGTTGCTCGCCGGCCACCTGGACACGGTGCCCACGGCCGGCAACGTGCCGTCCCGCCGGGACGGTGACCTGATCCGCGGGTGCGGCACGTCGGACATGAAGTCCGGCGACGCGGTCATGCTGCGGGTGGCCGCCACCGTGCCCGACCCGGCCTGCGACCTGACCTTCGTGTTCTACGACTGCGAGGAGGTCGAGGCCGAACGCAACGGCCTGGGCCGGCTGGCCCGGGCTTGGCCGGGCGAACTGGCCGCCGACCTGGCGATCCTGCTCGAACCGACCGACGGCAACGTGGAAGCCGGCTGCCAGGGCACCCTGCGGGCGGTGGTGCGGGTGTCCGGCCGGCGCGCCCACAGCGCCCGCTCCTGGCTGGGAGACAACGCGATCCACCGGGCCGCGCCGGTGCTGGAACTGCTGGCGTCCTACCGGCCGCGCGCCGTTACCCTCGACGGCTGCCAGTACCGGGAGGGTCTCAACGCGGTGGCGATCGGCGGAGGCGTGGCCGGCAACGTGATACCCGACGAGTGCGAGGTCACGGTGAACTACCGGTTCGCCCCGGACCGCGACGTGGTGGCTGCCGAGGCGCACGTGCGGCAGGTGTTCGCGGGTTTCGAGGTGTCCATGCGCGACAGCGCGCCCGGCGCGCTGCCCGGCCTGGACGCACCGGCCGTGCGGGACTTCCTCACCGCCGTGGGTGTGCCGGCGGTGGCCAAGTACGGCTGGACCGATGTGGCCCGGTTCGCCGAGTTGGGCGTCCCGGCGCTGAACTACGGCCCGGGCGACCCGAATCTGGCGCACACCAGGGACGAGCATGTGCGTGCCGAGGCGGTGCTGGCCTGCGAGCGCGCGCTGTCCACATTCCTGACCGGTGCCGGCTGATCGGGGTTCACCGGCCAGGCGGCAACGGTCGCTACGGTGGTGCTCATGAACAGCCCTCCGCCCGAGCCGGATCGACCGGCCAGATCAAGCATTTCGGGCATATCTCAGGACGGTCGTGAGTCCGAACGCCCGCCCGAACGGCAACTCGGCCCGGTCACGCTCCGGAACGACCAGGTGAACCCGGGCACCACCGACCAGCGCCTGCTGGACCATCGCGGACCGGGTGACTGGGTGCACACCGACCCCTGGCGGGTGCTGCGGATCCAGTCGGAGTTCGTCGAGGGGTTCGGCCTGCTGGCCGAACTGCCCCGGGCGGTGAGCGTGTTCGGCAGCGCTCGCAGCGGGCGCGACGACCCGGACTACGCGCTCGGCCGCGCGCTGGGTGCCGCGCTGGCCGGCGCCGGGTTCGCCGTGGTCACCGGCGGCGGCCCCGGGGTGATGGAGGCGGCCAACCGGGGCGCCCAGGAGGCCGGCGGTCTGAGCATCGGGCTGGGTATCGAACTGCCCTTCGAACAGCGGCTGAACGACTGGGTGGACCTGGGCATCAACTTCCGGTACTTCTTCGCCCGCAAGACGATGTTCGTGAAGTACGCGCAGGCGTTCGTCATCCTGCCCGGCGGGTTCGGCACCCTGGACGAGATGTTCGAGGCGCTGACCCTGGTGCAGACCGGCAAGGTGACCCGCTTCCCGGTGATCCTGCTCGGCCGGCGGTACTGGTCCGGGCTGGTGGACTGGCTCCGCGACACGGCACTGGCCGACGGTAAGATCGCCGGGCCCGACCTGGACCTGGTCACGGTGACCGACGACGTCGCCGAGGCGGTCCGGGTGATCGCGGCCGCCGCCGCGGCGCGGGACGAGCAACTGGCCGAGGCCGACCGGGAGCGCTACCTCGCCCAGGTCAGCCGGCACACCCACAACGGAGTCCGGGACGGGTGATCCTCAGCCGGCCGCCGCCGGCGGGCATGGCACGGCACGGGCCGGTTCCCACGACGGGGAACCGGCCCGCTGGCCGGACGGCGGTGCGCTACTGGCGGACGATGACCGCCTGGGCGGTGCTGGTGCCGCCGCTCTTGTGGGCCGTGACCACGGCGGTGTCACCGTCGGAGATCTGGGCCGACGTGGCGCCCTTCTCGTTGATGCGCACCCGGGTGGTCGAGGTGACCGAGTAGGTCGCGGTGAAGCCGTCGTCGCTCCGCACCGAGATCGAGGACGCCGACACCGCGGTGACCTTCCCGCGCTGCACGTCCACGGTGGCCGGCTGGCCGTCCTTGCCCCTGACCACCACCTCGCCGTGCATCAGCCGGCCGGCCAGCAGACCCCGGCCGGCCGGGAGCCGGCGGGCCTTCCGTCCGGGCCGGCCCGCGGTCGGCCCACCCGCGCGACCCGGGCCGCCCGGCCCGGCCGTGGCGGTGCCGCCCGAGGACGCGGTCGGTGCCGGTGTGGGATCGGCGGCGTAGGCGATGCCGGCGCCGGCGGCGCCGGCGGCCAGGACTCCGGCCGCCGCCCATCCGGCGATTCGGGTGACGTGGTGACCCCTGCTCATCTGGACTTCCTTCCGGGTCGGAATCCGTGCGGTCGGTTCGGTCGCCACCCTGCCCGGCGCTCGTACCCGTACCGTGACCGCGGTGTTCGGTGCGGGTAAGACCGTCCGCGCCCCGGCCGGAGGCCGGACCCTTCCACCGGCCGGTCAGGCCAGACCGCGGCGGGCGACCGCGGGCGGGCGGGTTCCCCGGATCGAGGCCACCATGTCCACCGCCCGCCGGACCGCCCGCACGTTGTGCACCCGGAACACCCTGGCTCCCAGCCAGCCGCAGACCGCCACGGCGGCCAGGGTGCCCTCCAGCCGCTGGTCGGTGGGCAGGTCCAGGGTCTCGCCGATGAAGTCCTTGTTCGACACCGCCACCATCACCGGCCACCCGGTGGCCACTAGTTCGGGCAGCCGCCGAGTCACCTCCAGGGAGTGGTAGGTGTTCTTGCCGAAGTCGTGGGTGGGATCGACCAGCACACCCTGGCGCGGCACCCCCAGGGACACCGCACGCTCGGCCAGTCGGGTCACCGTGGACACCACGTCGGCCATGACGTCTGAGTACCGGGGTCGGTGCGGGTCGGTGCGCGGCGGCAGACCGCCGGTGTGCGAGCACACGATGCCGACCCCGGCCGCCGCGGCGACCTCGGCCAGGCGCGGGTCGGCACCGCTCCAGGTGTCGTTCAACAGGTCCGCGCCCACCCCGACCAGGGCCTCGGCCACCTCCGACCGCCAGGTGTCCACGCTGATCACCAGGTCGGGGTGGCGTTCCCGCACGGCCGCGACCAGGTCCGCGGTGCGGCTCAGTTCCTCGGCGACGTCAACCGGGGCGCCGTACCCGGCCTTGACCCCGCCGATGTCCACCATGTCGGCGCCGTCCTCGACCGCCCGGTCGACCGCCTCCAGCGCGGCGCGCAGGCCGAAGGTGGCCCCCCGGTCGTAGAACGAGTCGGGGGTGCGGTTCACCACGGCCATGACGGCCATGTCGCCGTCCTCGAACGTCCGGGTACCCAGGTGCAGCGTCGTCAAGGCGGGTCCTCAGGTCGGGGGTCGGTCCGGCGTGCTCACCCGGACAGGATCTGGCTGTCGGGTGCACCGGACACGGGATCGGCACGGGTTCGGCGAACGCCCGTCGCGGGTCTGCTCGCCAGTGTGGCGCGCAAACATGACACGATCGAGGTGTGAACAGCGCACTTACGCACCTTGCCACCCCGCTGACGTATCTGGTCGCGTTGCTGATCGTCGGCGGGTTGCTGTTCCTGCTCGCGTCGTTCACGTTCGGTCGCGGGGAGCGGTTGACCCCAATGCCCCCGGACGTGTCCCCGGTGACCCTGCCCGCGGCCCGGCCGGCGACCGGCCGGGACCTGCGCCGGCTGCGCATGTCGGTGACGCTGCGCGGCTACCGGATGAGCGAGGTGGACTGGATCCTGGACCAGTTGGCCGACCAGATCGACGAACGTGACCGCGAGCTGGCCAGGCTGCGTGACCAGGCCGAGGGCCCCGGACCGGCCGATCCGGTCGATCTGGGGGAACCGGCTGACAGACCCGACGACGCGGCCGGCGACGCCGACCCGGCGGGCCGGACCGGTGGCGTCGAGCGCGGTCAGGACAACGCCGACCACGGTGGCGAGACCACCGGCGACCCGAACGAGTTGGCCGACCTGGCCGCCGGTGACGAGGGGCGGCATGGTTAGCGCGGACGCGGCACCGGCCACGCCGGCCACGCCGGGCCCGCCGGCCACTGTGCCCACGGGATCGACCGGTTCCGGGGCGTCCGGCGTCGTGGTCGGACCGGATGGGCGCCCGCGCTGCCCGTGGGCGCGGGGTGCCCGCGACTACCTCGCCTACCACGACCTGGAGTGGGGCAGACCGCTGCGCGGCGACGACGCCCTGTTCGAGCGGCTGTCCCTGGAGGCGTTCCAGTCCGGGCTGTCGTGGTTGACGATCCTGCGCAAGCGGGAGGACTTCCGTCGGGCGTTCCACCGGTTCTCGATCCCAGAGGTGGCCGAGTTCGGCCCGGCCGACGTGGCCCGGCTGCTGGCCGATGCCACGATCGTGCGGAACCGGGCGAAGATCGAGGCGACGGTGGCCAACGCCAGGGTGGCGGTGGATCTGGGCGAGGGGCTGTCGGAGTTGCTGTGGTCGTTCGCGCCGACCCCCCGACGGCCAAGGCCGGCCGGTCCGGCCGACGTACCGGCAACCTCGCCGGAGTCGGCGGCGATGGCCCGAACGCTGCGCCGGCGGGGTTTCCGGGTCGTCGGGCCGACGACCGGCTACGCGCTCATGCAGGCCACCGGAATGGTCGACGACCACCTGTCCGGATGCTGGGTGCCGGTCCGGCCACTCTGACGAGTGGTGACAAAAATGACATGAGCTGCCACGCTGAGTGATGACGCAGTCTCCTCGGAGGCGGTGGCATGGCCAGTGACCGGCACACCCACCTTGACGAGCGCGCCGACGGGTTCGCCTGGAGCCGCGCCGACGGCATCGCGGTCGACCGGGCCCCGACGGATCGCGGGGTGCTGTCGGAGGTCTACCGCGACGATCCGGACGACATCTTTGCCGGTGGAACCACGGTGGAACCGGTGGAACGGGCCGAGCGGGCCGAGCGGCGCCGGATGGGGCTCGACGACCATCTGGACGGCGGCCGGACCGCGCGGGACTTCCTGGAGGCGTTCGACCCGGGTCGGCTGAACCGGGCCGCCCCCGACCGCCAGCACGCCGCCGAGGCGGGTCCTGACGCCCATACCGCCGAGCCGGTTGGGTTCCCCGCGAGGCTCGCCTCGCTGGAAGGTCAGGAGCGCTGCGTGCGGCGGGTCTACGCCGCGTTCGGCGGCAGCGGCTTCCACGGGGCCGAGCGGCACGAGGGCAGCCTGGATGACCAGGACCACCGGCTGCGGTTGGTCGAGCGGCAGGATCCGGCCCAACCCGACCAGGAGCGCCGGGCCCGGGGCATGGACGCGTTCAAGAAGGGCAACGGCAAGCACGTGTGCGCCGAGTCCTCCACCAGCATCTGCGACCCGGTGGCCTACGCGGTCGCGCTGGTCCGCGGCATCGACCACCC
>DASULA010000400.1:0-31108 GCA_036278435.1 Mycobacteriales bacterium
CGGGCACGCATGAGGCACAGGCACTCTGCGCTGTCTTGTTCGCTCGCTCATGCGAACCTCACCGCCAGCAGGGCCGCGATCACCAGGATCGAACCTCCGAGCATCGACAGCGCGTAGGAGCGCACGAATCCGGTCTGCAACCGGCGGAGTCGGCCAGACCCGCCACCGAACGCGGCGGCGACGCCGTTCACGATGCCGTCGATGCCGCGGTTGTCGAGGAACACGCCGAACCGCACCAGCCACTGGCCGGGCCGCATCAGCACCGCCTCGTTGAACGCGTCCGCGTACAGGTTCGCCCGGGCCGCCCGGGTGATCGGCGAGCCGGCCGGCGCGGTGGCCGGCACCGGCCGCAGGCCGAACACCGCCCAACCCAGCGCGATCCCGGCGAGCACCACCACGATGGTGACGCTGGTCAGTACGGCCGGCGCGACCTGGTGGCTGGCCGCCTCGCTGAAGCCGACCGCCGGGCGCAGCCAGTCCACCAGCCGGTTGCCCAGAGCCAGGAACGCGCCCGCGCCGACCGAGCCGACCGCGAGCAGGATCATCGGCCAGGTCATCACCGGCGGCGACTCGTGCGGATGCTGCGCGTGCTCGCCGTCGGTGACCCAGCGCCGCCGGCCGAAGAACGTCATGAACATCAGCCGGGTCATGTAGAACGCGGTCAGCCCGGCCCCGAGGAGGGCGCAGATGCCCAGGATCATCCCGGAGGTGCCGCCCTTGTCGAACGCCGCCTCGATGATCTTGTCCTTGGAGAAGTAGCCGGACAGCCCGGGAAAGCCGATCAGCGCCAGGTAACCCAGGCCGAACGTGACAAAGGTGATCGGCATGAAGCGGGCCAGCCCGCCGTACCTGCGCATGTCAACCTGCTCGGACATGGCGTGCATGACCGAACCGGCGCCGAGGAACAGGCCGGCCTTGAAGAAGCCGTGGGTGAGCAGGTGCAGGATGCCCAGTGCGTAGCCGGCCGGCCCCAGCCCGACGGCCAGGAACATGTAGCCGATCTGGCTGACCGTGGAGTAGGCCAGCACCTTCTTGATGTCGTCGTAGGCGCAGCCGCAGATCGCCCCGTAGAGCAGGGTGATCGCGCCGACCACGGTGACCGCGGTGCGGGCGTCCTGGGTCAGGTCGAAGATCGGGTTGGACCGGGCGATCAGGTACACCCCGGCGGTGACCATGGTGGCCGCGTGGATCAACGCCGACACCGGGGTGGGGCCCTCCATCGCGTCTGGCAGCCAGGTCTGCAACGGGAACTGGCCGGACTTGCCACAGGCGCCGAGCAGCAACAGCAGCCCGACCGCGGTGAGCGTGGTGGCCGACATCCGGTTCGCCCCGGCGAACACACCCTGGAACGAGGTGGTGCCCAGGGACGCGAACATCACCATGATCGCGATGGACAGGCCGACGTCGCCGACCCGGTTCATCACGAACGCCTTCTTCGCCGCAGTGGCCGCGGCCGGCCGGGTGTACCAGAACGCGATGAGCAGGTAGGACGCCAGGCCGACCCCCTCCCAGCCGACGTACAGCGACAGGAAACTGTTGCCCAGCACCAGCAGCAGCATGGCGCCGACGAACAGGTTCAGGTAGCCGAAGAACCGCCGCCGCCCGTCATCGTGGGCCATGTAGCCGACCGAGTAGATATGGATCAGCGACCCGACACCGGTGATCAGCAGCACGAACACCGCCGACAGCGGGTCGTAGAGCATGCCGGCCTCGACCTGGAACCCGTTCACCGGGATCCACGACCACAGGTGTACCTGCACCGCCTGGTCGGTCATGCCGCGCAGGGTGACGAAGTACACCAGCCCAAGCACGAAGCTGGCCAGCACGGTGGCGCACCCCAGCAGGTGCCCCCACCGGTCGGTCCGCCGGCCGCCGACGAGCAACACCGCCGCCCCGACGAACGGCAGCAGGAGCAGCAGCCACAGCGAGTCGAGGATGCCGCTGGCCGCGACATAGTGCTGGCTCTCGGCCAGTGCGGTCACCGTCCGCCCCTTCCTGTCATCGGATTCCCATCCCGGGTCGGGTCAGTACTTGAGCAGGTTCACGTCGTCGACGGACGCCGAGCGACGAGTTCGGTAGATCGACATGATGATCGCAAGCCCGACCACGACCTCGGCCGCGGCCACCACCATGACGAAGAACGCCATGATCTGACCGTCCAGGCTGCCGTTGATGCGGGAGAACGTGACCAGGGTGAGGTTCACCGCGTTGAGCATCAGCTCCACGCACATGAACACCACGATCGCGTTGCGCCGGACCAGCACGCCCACCGTGCCGATGGTGAAGAGGATCGCGGACAGCACCAGATAGTACGTCGGCGTCACGGCTCGCTCCTGTGCTCACGGGTCGCGACTCCGCTCCGCCGCCGCGCCACACTCAATCGCCACGGCCACACGGCCGTGACTCCACAAACCCGCGCCGGCCTCACGGCTCGCTCCTGTTCTTCGACACGGGCCCGCTGTCCTTGTGATCGGGGGCCGAACCACCCTCCACCGGGGTACCGGTGAGCCGGTGCGCGCCGGTCAGGTTGGGTTCGACCAGCCGGGAGATACTCGCCTGCGACAGGGTCCCGTCCGGCAGCATCGCCGGGGTGGCGATCGAGTCGGAGGTGGCGAACACGCCCGGGCCCGGGTCCGGCGCCGGGTACGGGCGGGTGAACCGCTCCCGGGACAGTTCCCTCTGGCCGCGCCGGCTGCCCGCCGGCCGTTCGACGTGGGCGAGCACCATCGCGCCAACCGCGGCGGTGATCAGCAGCGCGCTGGTCAGTTCGAAGGCGAACAGGTAGTTGTGGAACAGCTTGGCCGCGATGCCCGACACCGTGGTCGTGGTGCCGGGCGGGTTCTTCGGCGTGACGTTGCCCAGCGACCGTCCGACCGCGGTGCCGACCAGGATGGCGAACGCGATCCCGAACAGGATCGCCGCGGTCCGCTGCCCGCGCAGCGTCTCCACGATCGAGTCGCTGGTGTCCCGCCCGACCAGCATCAGCACGAACAGGAACAGGATCATGATCGCGCCGGTGTACACGATGATCTGCACCGCGCCCAGGAACGGTCCCTGCTGGACGAAGTACAGCACGCCCAGCGAGCCCATGGTCATCACCAGGAACAGGGCCGAGTGGATGGCATTGCGGGCCAGCACCATCCCGGCCCCGCCGATCACCGTGAGCGGCCCAAGGATCCAGAACGCCACCGCCTCGCCGGTGGACACGTGGTTGGCCGCGGTGTTGGCCACAGCGGCCAGCAGTTGACCGGTCACGTCTCGCCCTCCGTCGTCGCCCGCGCCCCGGCCGGCTCCCTCACCCCGGGAAACGGCGCTGCCTCGGCCACCCGCACGTAGTAGGACTGCTCGTCGGTGCCCAGCCGCATCGGGTGCGGCGGGGCCTCCATGCCCGGCAGCAGCGGGGCGATGAGCTGTTCCTTGGTGAAGATCAAATCCTGCCGGTTGTCGTCGGCCAGTTCGTACTCGTTGGACATGGTCAACGCTCGGGTCGGGCACGCCTCGATGCACAGGCCGCAGAAGATGCAGCGCAGGTAGTTGATCTGGTAGATCCGGCCGTACCGCTCACCCGGCGAGTAGCGCTCGGCCTCGGAGTTGTCCGCGCCCTCCACGTAGATCGCGTCGGCCGGGCAGGCCCACGCGCACAGCTCGCAGCCCACGCACTTCTCCAGGCCGTCGGGGTGCCGGTTGAGCACGTGCCGGCCGTGGTAGCGCGGCGCGGTCTTCTTGACCTGGTAGGGGTACTGCTCGGTGAAGACCTTCTTGAACATCTGCCCGAAGGTCAGGCCGAACCCCTTCACCGAATCAAACATCGGACCTTCCCTGGGGTGTCTGGGAATCCTCGGCGTGTCCCGCGTTGTCGGACCGGCCCGACCCGTCGGTGCGCACCGGGCGGCCGACGGCGACCGCGATGCGCGGCGAGGGCGGCACAACCAGGTCCATCGGCGGGATCGGGTACGCCGGTCCGGCCCGGCGTACCGGTTCGGGCTCGGGTCGCTTCGACGGCCAGAACGCGATCAGCAGCAGCACGACGACGAACGGGATCCCGATCGCCACCAGCATGCTGGTGGTGGCCCAGCCGCGGTCGCGCAGCACCCGGAAGGTGGCGATCACCATGATCCACACCAGGTTCGCCGGGATCAGCACCTTCCACCCGAACTGCATGAACTGGTCGTAGCGCATCCGGGGCAGCGTGCCGCGCAGCCAGACGAAGACGAACACACCGAGGATGACCTTGGCCACGAACCAGAGCAGCGGCCACCAGCCCGAGTTCGCCCCGGCCCACAGCGAGATCGGCCACGGGGCCCGCCAGCCACCCAGGAACAGGGTGGTGGCCAGTGCCGAGACGGTGACCATGTTGATGTACTCGGCCAGGAAGAACAGCGCGAACTTCAGCGACGAGTACTCGGTGTGGAAGCCGCCGACCAGTTCGGACTCGGCCTCGGGCAGGTCGAACGGCGCCCGGTTGGTCTCGCCGACCACGGCGATCGCGTAGATCACGAACGACACGATCAGCGGCACCCCGTGCCACAGCCGCTGCTGCGCGCCGACGATCTGACTGGTCGACATCGACGCGGAGTAGAGGAACACCCCGACGATGGACAGCCCCATCGCCACCTCGTAGCTGATCATCTGCGCCGCGCTGCGCAGGCTGCCCAGCATCGGATAGGTGGAACCCGAGGCCCAGCCGGACAGCACAATGCCGTACACGCCCAGCGAGGAGCAGGCGAACACGATCAGCACCCCGACCGGCAGGTCGGTCAGTTGCAGCGGGGTGCGGTGACCGAAGATGCTCACCGTCGGCCCGAACGGGATCACCGAGAACGCCAGGAACGCCGGCACCGCGGAGAACACCGGGGCCAGAAAGTACACCGGCTTGTCGGCGAGCACCGGCATGATGTCTTCCTTGAAGGCCAGCTTGAGCCCGTCGGCCAGGCTCTGCAGCATGCCCCAGGGGCCGACCCGGTTCGGGCCGATTCGGTTCTGCATCCGGCCGACGACCTTGCGTTCGAACACGATGGCGAAGAGCGTCATCACCACCAGGAACGCGAAGATCACGACCGTCTTGAGGATGATCAGCCAGATGGGCTCGGTACCGAAGTCCTGCAACCGGGTCGTCCCCGCGGCGACGGTACTGGTCATGCGCTCCCTCCGGTCACGAGCGTGACAAGTGCACCAGTGACGGCGCCCAGGCTGCGGCGCACCGCGGAATCCGGTGAGTTGGTCGGCACCCAGACCACCCGGTCGGGCAGGTCGGCCAGGACCAGCGGCAGGGTGATCTCGCCCCGCGCGGTCCGCACGGTCACCGACTCGCCGTCGGCCGCGCCGATCTCCGCGGCGGTGGCCGGCGACAGGTGCAGCACGGACGGCTTGCGGGTGCCGGCCAGGTAGGGCTCGCCGTCCTGCAACGAGCCGACGTCCAGCAGCAGGCGCCAGCTCGCCAGCACCGCCTGCCCGGCCGCGGGCACCGGCCGCCCGGGCACGCCGGGGCCACCCGGTCCGGGCCGGTCCGGGTCGGCCGGGCGCGGCACGGTGCCGGTGCCCAGCCGGGCGATCTCGGCGCGGGCCGTCTCGACCGTGGGCAGGCCCAGCTCGACGTCCATCTGTTCGGCCAGCGCGTGCAACACCCGCAGGTCGGGCAACGCGCCGGTGTTCCGCAGGGTGAGGTCGAACGGCCGGGCCCGGCCCTCCCAGTCCAGGTAGGTGCCGGCCTTCTCCACCGCCGGCGCCACCGGCAGCACAACGTCGGCGTGCTCGGTGACCACCGAGGGGCGTAGTTCCAGGCTGACCACGAACCGGGCCGCGTCGAGCGCGACCCGGGCCAGCGCCGGATCGGGCAGGTCGCCGGGGTCCACCCCGCCGACCAGCAGGCCGGCCATGCTCCGGTCCCGCACCGCGGCCAGGATGGCGTCGGTGTCCCGACCGGCCCCGGCCGGCAGCGACGCACCCCAGGCCCGCTCCACCTCGGCCCGGGCGCCGGGGTCGGCGACCGGCCGGGCGCCGGGCAGCAGAGTGGGCAGCGCCCCGGCCTCGATGGCACCGCGTTCACCGGCGCGGCGCGGCACCCAGGCCAACCCCGCGCCGGTCGCCCGGGCCAGCGCCGCCGCCGCGGACAGCGCCCCGGGCGCCTCGGCCAGCCGCTCGCCGACCAGGATCACCGCCCCGGAGGCCCGCAGCGCGTCGGTCACGGCCGACGGCGGGCCACCGGCGACCGGAGCGGCCGACCCGGACGATTCGGCCAGCCCGGCCAGCCCGGCCAGCACCTCGGTCTCCGCGCCGGGCACGGTGCGGACCAACGTGCCGGACATCTTGCGCAGCCCGTCGCCGCGGAAGGGCGCCAGCCCGTACACCCGCACGCCGTGGTCCCGGGCACCCTTGCGCAGCCGCAGGAAGACGATCGGCGACTCCTCCTCCGGCTCGAAGCCGGCGAGCAGCACCGCGGGCGCCCGTTCCAGGTCGCGGTAGGTCACCCCCCGGTCTGGTCCGACCCCGGCCACCCGGGCGGCCAGGAACTCCAGCTCCTCGGCCGAGTGCGGGCGGGCCCGCATGTCCACGTCGTTGGTGCCCAGCACCACCCGGGCGAACTTGGCGTAGGCGTAGGCGTCCTCGACGGTGAGCCGGCCGCCGGGCAGCACCCCGACCCCGCCGGCCGCGCGGGCGTCGGCCAGGCCGGTCGCGGCCCGCTCCAGCGCCTCGGGCCAGGACGAGGGCTTCAGTTCGCCGTCGGCGGCCCGCACCATCGGGCGAGTGAACCGGTCCGCGGCGGTGGCGTAGGAGAAGGACCACCGACCCTTGTCGCAGTTCCACTCCTCGTTGACCTCGGGGTCCTCCCCGGCCAGTCGACGCATCACCTTGCCGCGCCGCCAGTCGGTGCGCTGGGCGCAGCCGGACGCGCAGTGCTCGCACACCGACGGGGTGGACATCAGGTCGAACGGGCGGGCCCGGAACCGGTACTGCGCGCCGGTCAGCGCGCCCACCGGGCAGATCTGCACCGTGTTGCCGGAGAAGTACGACCGGAACTGCTCGTCGGCGTAGACCCCGACCTGCTCCAGCGCGCCGCGTTCGAACAGTTCGATGAACGGGTCGCCGGCGATCTGCTGGGCGAACCGGGTGCACCGCGCGCACTGCACGCACCGCTCCCGGTCCAGCAACACCTGGGTGGAGATGGCCAGCGGCTTGGGAAAGGTGCGCTTGACATCCCGGAACCGGGAGTCGGCCTGCCCGTTGCTCATCGCCTGGTTCTGCAACGGGCACTCCCCGCCCTTGTCACAGATCGGGCAGTCCAGCGGGTGGTTGATCAGCAGCATCTCCATGTTGCCGCGCTGCGCCTTCTCCGCGACCGGGGAGGTGAGCTGGGTGGCGATCACCATCCCGTCGGCCACCGGCATGGTGCACGAGGCGATCGGCTTGCGCTGTCCCTCCACCTCGACCAGGCACTGCCGGCAGGCGCCGACCGGGTCGAGCAGCGGATGGTCGCAGAACCGGGGGATCTGCACGCCGACATGCTCGGCGGCCCGGATGATGAGGGTGCCCTTGGGTACCCGGGTGGAGAACCCGTCGATCGTCACCGCGACGGTCTCGACCGGGGTGGGGGTGTCGCCGTGTTCGGGGGCGATGGTCATGCGTGCGCTCCGGCGGTGGCCAACGTGGATGCTCCGGCGCCACCGAGCGGGCAGCCGCCCCGCTCGACGTGGGCGATGTACTCGTCCCGGAAGTACTGGATGGACGAGGTGATCGGGCTGACCGCGCCGTCACCGAGGGCGCAGAACACCCGGCCCAGGATGTTGTCGCAGGTGTCCAGCAGCGTGTCCAGGTCCTCGGTGGTGCCGGTGCCGCGCTCCAGCCGGTCGAGGATCTGCACCATCCAGTAGGTGCCCTCCCGGCAGGGCGTGCACTTGCCGCAGGACTCGTGCGCGTAGAACGCCGTCCACTTGTGCACCGCGCGGACCACGCAGTCGCTGTCGTCGAAGATCATCAGCGCGCTGGTGCCGTTCATCGACCCGGCCTTGGCGACCGAGTCGAAGTCCAGCGGCACGTCGAGGTGCTCGGCGGTGAACATCGGCGTGGACGAGCCGCCGGGCGTCCAGAACTTCAACTCGTGCCCGTCCCGGACGCCGCCGGCCATCTCCAGCAACTCGCGCAGCGTGGTGCCCATCGGCGCCTCGTACTGTCCGGGCCGGCGCACCCGTCCGGACAGCGAGAAGATGCTGGTGCCCGGCGAACGCTCCGGACCCATCTTCTTCCACCAGTCCGCGCCGCCCATGATGATGTACGGCACGCTGGCCAGGGTGCCCACGTTGTTGACCACGGTGGGCGAGGAGTACAGCCCGTGGGTGGCCGGGAACGGCGGCTTGAGCCTGGGCTGGCCGCGGAAGCCCTCCAGCGAGTCCAGCAGCGCGGTCTCCTCGCCGCAGATGTACGCGCCGGCGCCGGCGTGCACCACGATGTCCAGGTCGAACCCGGACCCGAGGATGTCCCGGCCCAGGTAGCCGGCCTCCCGCGCCTCGGCGACGGCGTTGGTCAACCGACGCAGCGCGTGTACCAGCTCGCCGCGCACGTAGATGAACGCCTCGTGCGCCCGGACCGCGTAACAGGCGATGATGACGCCCTCGATCAGCGAGTGCGGGTCGGCCATCATCAGCGGGGCGTCCCGGCAGGTGCCCGGCTCACCCTCGTCGGCGTTGACGACCAGATAGTGCGGGGTCTCGTCGCCCTGCGGGATGAACCCCCACTTCATCCCGGTGGGGAAGCCGGCGCCGCCGCGGCCGCGCAGGCTGGAGTCCTTCATCACACCGATGATCTCGTCCGGGTTCATGCTCAGCGCCCTGCGCAGCGCCTGGTACCCCTCCAACTGCTCGTAGGTACGCAGCGTCCAGGACTGGGGCGAGAGCCAGCGCTTGGTCAGTACGGGAGTGAGCGGCATGGCTCACACGCCCCCCTTCTGGGTCGGCTCGTCCGCGGGCGGCTCGTCGTAGGCCGGTGCGGTCTCGCCCCGGTCGAACGCCCGCCGAGCCCCGGCCAGGGTGGGCTCGCCCACCGAACGGCCCTGGTGAGCTTCTGGCCGGGTGTCGGCGAACCCGGCCAGCTGGCGGGAGATCTCCCGGAACGTACACAGTGGAGCGCCCCGGCTGGGCACCGGCCGGGAGCCCTCGCGCAGTTCGGCGACCAGGCCCAGCGCCGAGGACGTCGTCTGGTTGTCGAAGAACTCGTAGTTCACCGTGACAACCGGGGCGAAGTCGCACGCCGCCAGGCACTCGGCGTGTTCCAGAGTGATCTTCCCGTCCGCGCTGGTCTGGTCGTGACCGACCCCCAGGTGCTCGGACAGCGCGGCGAACACCTCGTCTCCGCCGAGCATCCCGCACAGCGTGTTCGTGCACACGCTGACCAGGTACTCCCCGGTCGGGCGGCGCTTGAACATGGTGTAGAAGGTGACCACGGCGCCGACCTCGGCCTTGGTCAGGCCGAGCTGTTCGGCGCAGAAGGCCACCCCCTCGGGCGTCACGTACCCCTGCTCGGACTGCACCAGGTGCAGCAGCGGCAACAGCGCCGAGCGCGGTCTGGGGTAGCGCGCGATGATCTCGCGGGCGGCCGCCCGCGTGTCGTCGGTCAACGGCACCCGGCCCGGCGCGGCCGCCAGCTCGGGCCTGCCGTCCACGGCACCGTTCGGCACGGAGCCGTTGGCTCCCGGTGTAGTCACCTTCCTACCTGTCCACTCCACCCATGACCGGGTCTATCGAGGCGACCGAGGCGATGACGTCGGCGATCAGGGAGCCTTCGGTCAGCGCGGGTGTCGCCTGCAGGTTGATGAACGACGGTTCGCGCAGGTGCACCCGGAACGGTCGGGTGCCGCCGTCGGAGACGATGTGGCAGCCCAGTTCGCCGCGCGGCGACTCGACCACGCTGTACACCTGCCCGGCGGGCACCCGGAATCCCTCGGTGACCAGCTTGAAGTGGTGGATCAGCGCCTCCATCGACTGACCCATGATCTTCTTCACGTGGTCCAGCGAGTTGCCCAGCCCGTCCGGGCCCAGGGCGAGCTGGGCCGGCCAGGCGATCTTCTTGTCCGCGACCATGATCGGACCGGGTTCCAGCCGGTCCAGGCACTGCCGGACGATGCGCAGCGACTCGCGCATCTCGGCTACCCGCACCACGAAGCGGGACCAGCAGTCGCCGTCGGGATGGGTCGGCACGTCGAAGTCGAACGTCTCGTAACCCAGGTAGGGCTGCACCTTGCGCAGGTCCCAGGGCAGGCCGGCGGCGCGCAGCAGCGGGCCGGTCACGCCCAGGGCAACGCATCCGGTGACGTCCAGGCAGCCCACGTCGCGCAGCCGGCGCTGCCAGATCGGCTGCCCGGTGAGCAGCCGGTCCACGCCGTCGATCTCGGCTTCCATGTCCGGGATCCAGGCCCGGATCTCGTCCACCGCGCCGGGCGGGAGGTCCTGGGAGATACCGCCGGGGCGGACGTAGGCGTGGTTCATCCGCAGGCCGGTGATCAGCTCGAACAGGTCCAGGCACTTCTCCCGGGCGCGGAACCCGTTGGTCATCGCGGTCAGCGCGCCGATCTCCATGCCGCCGGTGGCCAGCCACACCCAGTGCGAGGAGATCCGGTTGATCTCCATCATCATCACCCGGATGAGGTTGGCCCGTGCCGGCGCCTGCACGCCCAACAGCCGTTCCACGCCGAGGCAGTAGGACGTCTCGTTGAAGATGGGCGCCAGGTAGTCGGCCCGGGTCAGGAAGGTGACCGCCTGGGTCCAGTTCCGGTACTCGCAGTTCTTCTCGATCCCGGTGTGCAGGTAGCCGATGACCAACCGGGTGTTGGTGACCGTCTCGCCTTCCAGTTCCAGCACCAGCCGCAGCACGCCGTGGGTGGACGGGTGCTGCGGTCCCATGTTGACGACGATGCGTTCCTCGGCGATGGGGTCGGCCGCCAGCATGCTGTCCCAGTCGCCGCCGGTGACGGTGTAGACCCGGCCCTCGGTGGTCTGCCGGGAACCGGCGTAGGCGTCCGCGCCGTCCTCACCGGGCGTGGGGGTGGCACCGATCCGGCCGGCGTCGGGGTGCGGGCCGGCCGCCTGGTAACTCGCGCCGCCGATGTCCGAGTCGGCGCCGGCAGCGGTGTCCGCTCCGGTGTCCCAGCCGTCGCCGCGGGTGCCGCCGTCGGGGGCGCCGGTACGGGTGTCGTCCCGGGTACTCACTTGTAGGCCCTCCGCTCGTCCGGGGGCGGGATGGTGGCGCCCTTGTACTCGACCGGAACCCCGCCCAGCGGGTAGTCCTTGCGCTGCGGGAATCCGTCCCAGTCGTCCGGCATCAGGATCCGGGTGAGCGCCGGGTGGCCGTCGAAGACGATCCCGAACATGTCGTAGGTCTCCCGTTCCTGCCAGTCGGCGGTCGGGTAGACGCTGGTCACCGACGGCAGATGCGGGTCCTGTGTGGACACCGCGACCTCCAGCCGGATCCGCCGGCGGTAGGTCATCGAGGTCAGGTGGTAGACCGCGTGCAGCCGGTCCGGAGACTCCAGGTAGTCCACTCCGGACACGCTGGAGCACAGCTCGAACCGCAGCGCGGGATCGTCCCGCAGCGTCCGGCACAGTTCGGCCAGCCGCTCCCGGCGCACGTGGAAGGTGATCTCGCCGCGGTCCACCACCACCCGGGTGACCGCGTCGGACAGACCCGGGAACGCCTCGGCCAGCGCGTCGGCCACCTCGTCGAAGTAGCCGCCGTACGGGCGGGTCGACTCCGGCGGCTGCGGCACCCGCCGCACCAGCCCGCCGTAGCCGGACGTGTCCCCGGTGCCCGACACCCCGAACATCCCGTGCTGCACCCGTCCGGGTGCGGCCTCGCCGGGGCGCGGCTGCATCTGGTCGCGCTCGACCGGCAGGTTCTCCTCGTGGGTGCTCATTTGGCGAACCGCACCGACGAGGCGACCAGTTCGGTCTTCGTACCGGCCAGCGCCCTGGCGCGCTTCGGCCCGAGCGGCTCGTTCATGATCTTGTGGTGCAGCTTGAGGATGGCGTCGATGAGCATCTCCGGGCGCGGTGGGCAGCCGGGCAGGTACATGTCCACCGGCACCACGTGGTCCACACCCTGCACCACCGCGTAGTTGTTGAACATCCCGCCGCTGGACGAGCACACGCCCATGGCCAGCACCCAGCGCGGCTCGGGCATCTGGTCGTAGATCTGCCGCAGCACCGGGGCCATCTTCTGGCTCACCCGGCCGGCCACGATCATCAGGTCGGCCTGCCGGGGCGAGGCCCGGAACACCTCCATGCCGAATCGCGCCAGGTCGTAGCGCGGCGCTCCGGACGTCATCATCTCGATGGCGCAGCAGGCCAGGCCGAAGGTCGCCGGCCACAGCGAGGACTTGCGGGTCCAGTTCACCAGCTTCTCCACGCTGGTGAGCAGGATGCCGTCGGGGAGCTTCTCTTCCAGACCCATCTCAGCTATCCGTTCCGGCTGTAGTTCACGCTCGGTCTCGGTTCCATCTCACGTTCCGGCTGGTTCCGACCTGGTCCGGCTCGGTTCCGGCTCAGTTCCAGTCCAACCCGCCGCGCCGCCAGACGTAGGCGTACGCCACGAACACGGTCAGGATGAACAACCCCATCTCGACCAGCCCGAACACGCCCAGCGCCTTGTTCGCGATCGCCCACGGGTAGAGGAAGATGATCTCGATGTCGAAGATGATGAAGAGCATCGCGGTGAGGTAGAACTTCACCGGGAACCGCCCGCCACCGATCGGTTGGGCGGTCGGCTCGATCCCGCACTCGTAGGCGTCGAGCTTCGCCCGGTTGTAGCGCCGCGGACCGACGAACGGCGCGACGGTCACCGAGAACAGCGCGAACGCCGAGGCGAGGATGAACAACGCCACGATCGGGATGTACGGCGCGAGCATCCTTGCTGTCCTTCCTGTCCTGCCCGGGTCGACCGGGCCGCGGGCTACCGCCCACGGCGTCCGTCAACACCGGCCAAACCCTGTGCACCCTACGGCGTGACCGAGCACCGTCCCGCACCGACCCCCGACCGGCAGCGGCGGCTCAGGCCGCGGGCACGATCCTGGTCAGTGCCGTGATCACGCGATCCATCGCATCGCCTCCTCGCTCGTCGGTGAGGTTGGCGAGCAGTTTGAGTACGAACTTCATCAACACCGGGTGCGGCAGCCCGTGCCGGGTGCACGCCTTCATCACCTGCGGGTGGCCGATCAGTTTCACGAACGTCGCGCCCAGCCGGTAGTACCCGCCGTAGGTGTTGCGCAGCACTCGCGGGTAGGCCCGCAACACCCGCTCCCTGGCCGGGCCCGGCGGCCGGGCCAGCGCCTGGGTGACGTGCTCGGCGGCCAGTTGACCGGTCTCCATCGCGTACGCGATGCCCTCACCGTTGAACGGGTTGACCGCTCCACCCGAGTCGCCCACCAGGAGCATCCCCCGGGTGTAGTGCGGCGTGCGGTTGAAGCCCATCGGCAGTCCGCTGCCCCGGGCCGGGCCGGTCGCGTTCTGTTCGACGTACCCCCACTCCTCGGGCATCCCGCCGAGCCACCGCGACAGCAGGGTGCGGTAGTCGGTGTGCTGGTATGCCGCCGAGGAGTTGAGTACGCCGAGGCCCACGTTACTCGTGCCGTCACCCATGCCGAAGATCCACCCGTACCCGGGCAGCAACCGCCGGCCGCCACCGGGGGTGGAGTCCCACAGCTCCAGCCACGACTCCAAGTAGTCGTCGTCGTGCCGGGGCGAGGTGTAGTACCGCCGGATCGCCACCCCCATCGGGCGGTCGTCCCGGCGGGTCAGCCCGAGGGCCAGCGCGAGCCGGCCGCTCACCCCGTCGGCGGCCACCACCAGCGGGGCCCGGTAGGTGACCGGGGTGCGGTCCGGGCCGGTGGTCGCCCTCACCCCGACCACCCGCCCGGCGGTGTCGCACACCGGCCCGGTGACCGTGGTCTGCTCCAGCAGCCGGGCGCCGGCCTTGCGGGCCTGGCGGGCCAGCATCTCGTCGAAGTCCAGCCGGGTCCGGACCAGCCCGTAGTCGGGGAAGCTGGCCAGGTCCGGCCAGGGCAGCTCCAACCGCAGGCCGCCACCGATCACCCGCAGTCCCCGGTTGCGCAGCCACCCGGCCTCGGTCGAGGTGTCGATGCCCATCGCGATCAGGGCGCGCACCGCCCGCGGGGTCAGCCCGTCGCCGCACACCTTCTCCCGCGGGAAGGAGGCCTTCTCCAGCACCAGGACGTCCAACCCGGACTGGGCCAGGTAGTACGCCGCGGTCGAGCCACCGGGTCCGGCGCCGACCACCACCACGTCGGCGTCGTGGCTCTGCCGCCCGTACCTGCCAGCCGTGGTGACGGTCTGGCCGTGTGGCCGCGTGATCGGGGTGGTCATCGCCAGCGCTCTTCCCGCTCAATGGAACTCTGGGGACAGCTTGTGAAACTCTTCACGAGTCCGCCACACAGTGTAGGCCCACCGGTCGCCCGGACGCGCCTCGACCCCACGCTCCGCACGGCGGTCCCCCCCCACCCGGGTCGGCGCCGGAGCCCTACCGCGGCCCGGCCCGGTCCGGTCCACCATCGGCCAGGTGGTGCACGAACCAGTCCCGGGCCAACTCGGCCACCGCCGGCAGCGTGCCCGGCTCGGTGAACAGGTGGGTCGCCCCGGGCACCACGGCCAGCCGGGCCGGCCCGGCGAGCATCCGCAGCGCCCACCGGTTCAACTCCAGCACGCGCTCGTCGGCGCCGCCGACGAGCAGCAGCGTGGGCACCCGCACCGACCCGAGCCGCTCGCCGGCCAGGTCCGGCCGGCCACCCCGGGACACCACCGCGGCCACCGCCGGGTCGGGTCCGGCCGCGGCCCACAGCGCGGCACCCGCGCCGGTGCTCGCCCCGAAGTAGCCGAGCCGGGCCGACCGCCCGGCCGGCCGGGTGCGCAGCCAGCGGGTGACGCTGGACAGTCGGCCGGCCAGCAGTCCGACGTCGGCGGCCGGTCCGGATTCCTCGACCGGATCGAGCAGGTCGAACAGCAGGGTGCCCAGACCGGCCCGGTTGAGCACTTCGGCCACGAACCGGTTGCGGGGGCTGTGCCGCCCGCTGCCGGTGCCGTGTGCGAACAGCACAACGCCGGCGGCCCGGTCGGGCACGGTGAGCCGGCCGTGCAGGGTCGCCCCGGCCACCGGCACGGCCACCTCGAAGTCACCCACGCCGCCGACCCGGTTTGCGACCATGTCCACCTCCCGACGCCCCACGGCACCGCCCAGGGGTCTCCGCCCGGATACTCGCCGAGTACCCGGGATGGGACGCGCTCACCCGCCATCGTGGCCGACCGTGGCGCCGGGCACCGCCGAACTGGCAGGCTACGGAGGGCTGAAAGGGGGACACGCATGGCATTCGACGTGAAATCCGTCCGCTCCCACTATCCGGCGCTTTCCGACGGGTTCGCCTACCTGGACGGCGCCGCCGGAACACAGGCGCCACGCGGCGTGATCGAGGCGATCGCGGCGGCGTACCGCAACGGCCTGGGCAACCTCGGCGGGGCCTTCCCGGCCAGCCGCCGGTCCGGGGTGATCGAGGCCGACTGCCGGCGGGCACTGGCCGACCTGGTCGGCGGCCGGCCGGACGGAGTCCTGCTCGGACCGAACATGACCACGCTGACCTACCGGCTCTCCCAGACCCTGGCGGCCACCTGGGGACCCGGTGACGAGGTGGTGGTCTCGCGGCTGGACCACGACGCGAACGTCCGGCCGTGGGTACAGGCGGCCGGGCGGGCCGGCGCGGTGGTGCGCTGGGCCGAGGTGGACACCGACACCGGGGAGCTTCCGGCCGAGCAGTACGACGCACTGCTCGGCGAGCGCACCCGGCTGGTCGCGGTGACCGCGGCCAGCAATGTGCTGGGCACCCGGCCGGACGTGCCGGCGATCGCCGCCCGGGCGCACGCGGCCGGTGCGCTGGTGTTCGTCGACGGGGTGCACGCCACCCCGCACGTCCCGGTGGACGTCGCCGCGCTGGGCGCCGACTTCTACGCGACCAGCGCGTACAAGTGGTCCGGTCCGCACGTGGGCGCGCTGGTCGCCGACCCCGGCCTGTTGGACACCCTGCACCCGGACAAGCTCGCGTCGTCTCCGGACCAGGTGCCGCACCGGTTCGAGACCGGCACCGCGCCGTTCGCCGACCTGGCCGGGGTGACCGCCGCGGTGGACCACCTGGCCGGGCTGGACCCGTCCGCCACGGGCAGCCGGCGGGAACGGCTGCTGGCCTCGATGGCCGCGGTGGCCGACTACGAACAGGCACTGTTCGCGGTGCTGCTCGACGGGCTGACCGCGGTACCCGGGGTGACCAGCCACGGCCGGGCCGCCCGGCGCACCCCCACCGCGTACTTCACCGTGGCCGGGCACACCCCGCGCGCGGTGGCCGAGCACCTGGCCCGGGCCGGGGTGAACGTGTGGAACGGGCACAACTACGCCTGGGAACTGACCGCCGCGCTGGGCATTCGCGACGCCGGCAGCGCGGTGCGGGTCGGCCTGGTGCACTACAACGACCGCTCCGAGGTGGACCGCTTCCTCGACGCGGTGAGCGACCTGACGCCCTGACCGGCCTGGCCGCCTGACCGGTCGCGCCGCCACGCCGGACTACCCGGACAGGCCGGCGTGGCGGAGTTCGGGCCGGATGATCGCGTAGCCGACGAAGAGCGCGAGCGCCCCGGCCAGGACCAGCATGGTCGTGGTGGCACCGACGTACTCCAACAGCAGGCCGCCGGCCGCCGTACCCACCGGGACGCCGAGGCCGAACAGGGTTATCACCGTCGCGATGGTCCGGCCGCGCCGTTCGTCGGGGATCGGCCGGAAGATCAGCACGTCGACGAGCACTCGCATCGCGGGCACACCCAGCCCCACACAGACCAGGACGCCGCCGACCCACCACGGCCCGAGCGGCACCACCAGAAGGACCAGCAGCGGTATCTCGATCACCGCGAACCCCAGCAGCAGCACGCCAGGGCGGAACCGCCGATGCAGCGGGCCGATCAGCGCGGTGCCGGCCAGGCCGCCGACGGCCAGTCCCGCCATCGCCACCCCGATGAGGGCCGGCGGGGTTGACCGCTGGCGGAGGATCACCACGGTGACCAGGGCGAGCGGCGCCACGACGGCGTTGAACACGGTCACCAGGAAAGTGGCCGCGCGCAGCGTCGGATCGCGCCACAGCACCCCGATGCCGGCGAACATCCTGGTCCAGGTCGACCCGGACCCGCCGTCTGGTGCGGGCGGGTCCGACCCCGGATCGGCGGTCCGGGCCGGGAGTCGGACCACGAGCGCCAGCAGCCAGGACACCGTGAAGGAGACCGTGGTGAACAGGAACGGCAGTACCTGTCCGATGCCGTAGAGCAGGCCACCGAGCGGCGGACCGGCCAGGCCCGCCGAGGTGACGCGGACCTCGTCGGCGGTCAGCGCCGCGGTGAGCTGCGCACTTGGCACCGCCGCGCGGAGCAACAGCATCCGGGTCGCGCTGGTGAACGGCTGCGCCGCACCCACCACGGCAGCAACCGCCAGCAGGTGGACCAGGGTCAGCCGGTGGGCGGCGATGGCCACCACCACGCTGGCCGTGGCCACCGCCCGGCACGTCTCGACCGAGAGCAGGACCCGCCGCCGGTCATACCGGTCGACCAGGTCGCCGGCGGGCAACCCGGCCAGCAACAGGGCCGTGGTCTGCACGACGCCGAACAGCCCGGCCCGGGCCGGTGAACCGGTGAGCGCGAGGATCACCAACGGGTAGCCGATGTCTGCGACCTCGATGCCCATCACTGCCCACAACGAACCCAGCCATAACAGATTGAACGACCGGTTCCGTCGCAGTGGTACCGGCTCGGCCGTGGTATCCGGGATGCCGGTGCCGGCCGTCACCGGATCACCTGAGTCGATCGCCGGTGTGGCCTCCTCGGGCAGCACGCTGGACCTCCGGTTGCACTGATCGCACCGGAGCATTCGCACCGGCGCGAAGGCGGTTCAACTCATCTTTCCGGGACGGGCCCGGTCACAGCGGCACAATGCCGGGATTGTTGCACTCGCCGGGCTCCGGCCGGGCCGCGTCGTGCCGCACGCTGGCGAATCCGCGTCCACGGCGGGTCACCCGACGGCTCACGGTGGCACCGGGTCGCCGCCCGTCGCACCGGGTCACCGCTCCGGCGATTCCGGGTGATCGCCTCGCGTACGGTGAACCGTCGCGGTTGGTCACCACCCCACCGTTCCTGGCAGCGTGGGCACCGCCACTGGCCGCCGCCGAGCAGCGCCCAGCCGGCTTCGCGGGCGTGGCCGCTGGCCTCGGCCAGGTAGTCGGCCCGCTCACCAGCGGTGGGCGGCATGCCACCGGCCATCACCGCGGTGTGCGCGGGCATCGCACGTAGCCTCACCGCCAACTCCCCGACCGCGACAAAAGCCCCGGCGCAGGCGTCACACCCGATCTGGACCACCAACAACGGCGGCGGGACCCGGCTCACCGGGGCGCCCCGAACGGTTCCCGGTCTTCCCACCGCCCGGCGGGCAACTCACCTGGAACCCCACGGTGGCCCTGGCATCCCGCCGGGTCGACCCAGTCGGGTATCTCCACCACACCACAGGCGGCGACCGCCTCGGCGCAGGTACGTTCACAGTCCATGCTCACTCCTTGGCACCACGTCGGTTTGTCCCGCGGGCGTCTGTCCCCCGCGAGTCCGGGCCGGTCTCAGGCGCCTGGCGGTCCCAGGTAGCGGGTCGCGGCCGACCGGTAGGGGCACAGCACCAGCGGCGACCCGCACGTACACCAGTACGGCCGGTATCCCGGCTCGGCCGGGCGGGGTTGGTGCAGGGCCAACACCCACCGGCCGAACACGGCGAGTTGGTGTTCGGTCGTGGGTTCGACCAGCGCCGGGCGCGGGTAGGGACTCGGCCCACTCATGCCGGCATCCACCGGGGCCGGCCGTTGGTGGTCAGTTCGGCGACGATCACCCGGCTGGTCTGGCACGACCCCGGCCCACGCCGCCACCACCACCCGGCCCGGCGCTGGCAGTAACGGCACCGCCCAGACCGGCCCGGTTCGTGCATCGCGGCAACCGCCCGAACCGTGCGCGCCAACTCCTCGCGGTCGGCACCGGCCAACAACACCAGCAGATCCGGGCCGGTCACGCCGGAGTCTCCGGCGGGTTGGAGTCCTCCCACCGGCCAGACAACACCGGGCAAGACAGCATCCCGTCCAACCGGGCGTACACGGCGGCCAACGCCCGCTCATAGGCGTCACACGGCGGTTGCGGCACCACCGCGCTGGACATCCTCACCGCCCCCTGGTGGGGCCCAACGTCACGACACATGGCCATCCTCCGTTGCAGCCGGGTACGTTGAGGTAAGGATCGAGGCTGGCGAGGGCCGTGAGAAGGTCGTGAACGGTTACCGTCGTGTATTCACGGATTCACGGAGCACTCATGCGATTCGGAAACGAACTGCGTAGGCGACGTCGCGACGCCGGTTTGTCCCAGCGGGATTTGGCAGCCCTCATCCACTTCGACCGGAGTCTGGTGAGCCTGGTGGAGAACGGTCGGACTGCGCCGTCGTATACGTTCGCGGTCGCGTGTGATCGGACACTTCGGGCTGGCGGTGAGTTGGCCCGTCTCCATGCGCACGATGGGGAGGACGCGCGAAAGGTGCGGGATCTCAGCGCGTGTCAGTCCGGGTGGGGTCGGGAGGACACCGACGGGTTGGCGGCGGTACTCGACGGGGCGGTGACAATCGACGGACAGACCGCCAGGCGCGTCGCGCACGAGTGGCTGGTGCATGACCCGCCGCAGGTTGTGGAGACACGGGCCGGTCGTCACGTCGGGAACGGCATGGTCGTTGCTATCGAGCAGCGGACCGCGGAGTTGCGGCGGCTGGACGACCACATGGGCGGTGGCGACCTGCTCGGCGTCGTCACGGCCGAACTCGGCGCGACGGTCACCCTGGCGCGGGAGGCGTCCTACACCGAGGCGACCGGCCGGCGGTTGTTCGCCGGGATCGGTGACCTGGCCCAGCTCGCGGGATGGGTGGCATCCGACGCCGGCGATCACCAGGCGGCGGCGCGTTACTACCTCGGCGGCCTCCAGGCAGCCCATGCGGCCGCAGACGATGCCCTGGCGGCGAACCTGCTCTCGCTGCTCAGCTACCAGACCGCCTGTCAGGGTGATCCACGCGAGGCGATCCTGCTGGCGCGCACGGCATACCGCGGTGCGCCCAGCTCGGCAACCCCGGCCGTGCGTGCCTTGATGGGCGAACGGGTGGCGTGGGCGTATGCCACCGCAGGCGACGCCGACGGATGCCAGCGCGCCCTGGATGAGGTCGACACCGTGTTCGGGGCCACCACCGACGGGGAGCCCGACTGGGCGTACTGGCTCAACTGGGATGAGATCAGGATCATGGCCGGACGGTGCTACACCGAACTGCGCCGACCGATGAAGGCGGTTCCACTGCTCGATGCCGCCCTGCGCGTGTACGACAGCGGCCTTTCCCGAGAGGTCGCGCTGTATCTGACCTGGCTCGCCGAGTCCTACATCCACGCGCGCGAGATCGACCAGGCGGCCGACGCGGTGAGCCGTGCCCTTACCGTGTCCACCACGGTCAACTCGGCCCGGAGCCGAGACCGTGTGAGTACGGTCCGAACTCGCCTGCACCCATACAAAGACGCGACCAGCGTCAAGCAATTCGAGGAGCAGTACCGAGCGACCATGAAACGGTGACCAGACGCGAAACCCTCATCTCTGACGACGTCACCACCAGGCAGGCTCACACCACCAGGTGGGCCGGGTGGGGGTGGCGCAGGAAGTCGTGGTGGGAGATCTCCCAGCCGTAGGCGCCGGCCAGCGCGAACACCACCACGTCACCGGCCCGCAGCCGGGCCACCGGCACGTCTCGGGCGAACACGTCCCGGGGGGTGCATAGCTCCCCGGTCACGTCCACGGCCGCGTCGCTGACGCCAGGACGCGGCCACGGGTAGGGCCACTCGTCGACCGGCAGCACGGTGAACGGGTGGTTCATCCGCCACGCGCTGGGTAGCCGGAAGTGGTGCATGCCACCGCGCAGCACGGCGAAGTACCGGCCGTGCGTGCGCCTGACGTCGACCACCTCGGCGGCGTACCAGCCGGCCCCGGCGACCAGGAAGCGGCCCAGTTCGAACACCAGCCGCACCCCGTCGGGCACCGGCACCGACCGCAGGGCCGCGCCGAACGCGGCCAGGTCGAACGCCGGACCGCCGTCGTAGGCAACCCCGATGCCGCCGCCCACGTCCACCGTGCGCAGCGCGACCCCGTGCCGGCGGGCCGTCATGGCCGACCACCGCACCGCCTCGGCCACGAACTCCGCGTGCGCGGTCGCGTCGGTGTTGTTCGACACCGCGTGCAGGTGGAAGCCGTGCACGTCCACGCCGGGCAGCGAGCGGGCCAGCCGCACGGCCGGGCCGACCAGGTCGGGGTCCAGGCCGAACTGGGTCGGCACGCCGGCCATCCGGTGACTGCCGCCCAGCGGCACACCGGCCCGGTTCACCCGCAGCGCCACCGGCACGGCGATCCCGGCAGCGGCCCCGATCCGGGCCAGCCGCCGCAACTCGTGCGTCGACTCCACGTTCACCTGCGCCACCCCCAGGTCCACCAGCCCGGTCAGTTCCCGATCGGTCTTGGCCGGCCCGCTGGCCAGCAGCCGCGGGTGCCCGGCCCGGACCGGCCGTTGTGAGTGGGTACCCAGTGCCCCGGTGACCGCCCGCGCCTCGCCCAGCGAGGCAACCTCGAAGCCGGCGACCAGGGGCGCCAGGGCCGCCAGCACCCGGTCGTGGCCGTTCGCCTTGACCGCGTAGTACAGGTCGGCCCGGTCGGGCAGCGCCGCCCGGACGGCCCGCGCGGTCCGGCGCACCGTGCCCAGGTGGTACACGTACGCGCACAGCGGAGTGCCGGCCCGGCGGACCGCGCGCAGCGCCCGCAGCACCGGCGCCGGTGGCTCCAGCGGGCTCACCGGTCGGCCCGCAGCGGGTTGGGTACCGGCACGTACCGGTCCCCGCCGTCGGGGTGCAGCCGCATCGTGACCAACGCCTTGTGCGGCAGGCTGGGCGCCCTCAGCACGCGGGTGTCGGCGGCCACGTCGCGGGCCAGGTCGGCGTCGCCGTCGCGTTCGGCCTCGGCGGCGAGCCCGGCGAGCACCCGGCCGAGCACCGCGCCGATCCGCTCCCAGCCGGCTGCCTCGCCGGCCCGGTGCGAGCCGGCCAGCCCGATCACGATCTCCCCGAGGTGATTCTGCAACACGGTGTAGGCGAACTTGGCCCGGGTCACCGCGATGTCCCGGGTGACCGTGAGCGAACCGGCCCGCACGGCCGGCCGGTGGCCGCGGCGGGCCAGCCTGGGCAGGTGCACCCGCATGCCGCCCCAGTCCCGGAACGCGACCCGGGCCGGCACGCCGGCCACGAAGGTCGGGACGGTGTTCTGCAGGTGCGCCTCCAGCCCGATGCCGTATTTGACCATCAGCCGCACGGTGGCGCCCAGCAGCACCGACGCGTAGTCGTCGAGGAAGCGCAGCGCCGCGACGTCGCGGCGGATCTCCCCCCGGTGCGCGGCATACCGGTCGACCAGTTCGGCCAGCACGGTGCGCCGCCCGCTACCGAGCGGCGAGCGGGCGTAGAGCGCACACCCGGGCACGGCCACCTCGCCGGGTCGCAGCCGGCCGGCCAGGTCGGCCCGCACCAGCGCGGTGAGCGACCGGTCGTCCCGGTAGCTGGCGCCGGCCAGTTCGGGCAGCAGCACGACCCGGTCGGACAGCGCCGGTTCGGCCGCCGCGATCCGCTCCAGCAACGCGGAGAACATTGGCCCGTTGGCGGCGGTCTGCACCGAGATGGTGCGCCGGGTGGAGGTGATCTGCACGTCCAGCGCGGTCTTGACGAAGAACCGCCGCCCGTCCGGGGCCGGCTCGGTGAGCAGGGTGCGCAGGGCCACCGTGGGTTGGGCCGGCAACCGGGCACCGGGCACCGGGCACACCTCGCCGTCGGCGATCCGCTCGGCGTAGCGGACCCGCACGACCCGGTCCAGTTGCCACCGGTGTACCGGCAGGAACAGGAACTCCGCGCGGTCCAGGCCGGCGTCGGCCACGGCCGCGGCCAGCCGGGGGTAGGCGTCCAGCAGCAGCTCACCCACGTCCCGCCCGGACCGGTCCGGCGCCGAGGTGACCCGATCGCGGCGCACGCCGACCAGCACCAGGTCGGTCGGCCCGGTGGCCTCCACGTCGTGCCGCAGCAGGTCGACCGGGCCCATGCCCAGCCGGGTCCGGGCGCACGGGTGCAGGTTGTGGCCCCCGGTGGACAGCTTCTCCAGGAACACACTGGGGTCGAACACCGGCTCGGCGGCGGCGACAAGTCCGGCCAGTTCCACGCAGTCGGCGGCGCCGAGCGCGGCCCCGGCCCGCCGGGCGGCCCGGTGGGCCGCGGCGGCCCGGGCCAGCGCCAGCGCCAGGTTTGTCGCGCCGTCGGCCACCTCGGCGGCCACCCGCGCCCAGCCGGCACCGGTGTCGGTCGGTCCACCGGCGTCGGCCAGCAACGCGGCCAGGTGTTCCGGGCGGTCCACCGGCTCGGCGGCGCCGTCGCGCAGGTGCAAGACCGGGTGTCCCACCGTGATCCGGCCGAACGCGTGCTCGGCCAGCACCGGGAACGCCAGCACTCCGGCTACCGGGGCGGCGCACACGGCCCACGATCCGGCCCGCGCCCCGGTCAGCAACCGGGCGAGGTCGCCCGCGACCGGGCCGGCGTGGCCGGTCACCGGTGCGGCCACCTCCGGACCGGGCCGGTCGCCCGAACCCGTCCGGCCGGGGAGCATCCGGGCCCGGGTCCGCAGGCTGCCCACGTCCTCCCGCCACGCCGCGGCCAGCAGCCGGCGGGTGGTCTCCGCCCGCGCCAGCGGCAGGTGGGCCAGGAACGCCCCGGCCAGCCCGGGTGCCTCGGCCCGCAGCGCCGCGTGCATCCGGGCGGCGACCGGATCGGCGGCCGGGTCCGGACCGTCAGCGCCGCCAGTGCCCGCGTGGGCGGGCCGGACCTGGGGCGAGTCGGGCTCCAGCGGGGTCGTGGTGCCGGGTGCGGCGGTCACCGGGCGCCGGCCAGCGGGTTGGGCAGCCGCACCCAGCGGTCCGCAGTCTGCTCGGCCGACAGCCGCATGCACAGCATCGCCTTGACCGGCACGCTGTCGCCGGACAGCGCCCGCCGGTCGCCGGCTGCGTTCGGCTCGCCGGCCAGGTCGGCCCAGGCGTCCCGGCAGGCGGTCGCCACCACGTCCCACAGCGCGGTCCGACCGGTGCCGGACCAGGCGGCGAGCACGGTGACCAGTTCGGCGAGTTGGGTGCTGACCAGCGACGCGGTGAGCTTGTCCCGCAGCAGGTCCGGATGCTCGGCCGGCAGGTCGCCGCGCAGCGTCGGGGTGAGGCCGTGCCTGGCCAGCCGGCGCGGGCTCACCCGGACTCCGCCCAGGTCGCGGTAGAGCACCCGCACCGGCCACCCGCCGCGCAGTACGACCAGGGTGTTCTGCCCGTGCGCCTCCAGCGCCACGCCCCACCGGGTGAGCAGGGTTAGCAGCGGCGGCAGCACCAGCCGGCAGTACGCGTCCAGCCAGGCCGGTGCACCGGTGCCGGCCGCCCGCAGCGCCTCGGCGACCAGCGGGACGTCCCCGGTCGGGGCCCGCGCGGGTAGCGCCGCGGCCGGCACCGCCACCTCGCCGGGCCGGACGTGCCGGGCGGCCGGTACCCGGGCCAGCGCGGCCAGGCTGGCCGACGGGCCGTGCGCCGGATCGACATAGCAGCCGGACGCCGGTTCGCCCAGTAGCGCGAACCGGCCGCCCCAGCCGCCCTCCCGCCGGCTGATCTCGGCCATCAGCGCGGACAGCACCGGACCGTTGTGCACCGCGGCGGCTGACACGGTGCGCACCGCGCTGGTCATCTGCACGTCCACCGCGGTCTTCAGGTGGCAGGCCGGGGGCGGCCCGCCGGCGGTGGCCGGGCCGGCGGGGTAGACCGGGGCGAGGGTGCGCAGCGACATCAGCGGGCGGGTGTCGATGCCCACCGCCGGCAGCACGGCCAGCTCACCGGCGGCCAGCGCCTCGCAGTACCGGGCCAGCAGCACCCGGCGGAGCTGCCAGGGGTGCACCGGCAGCAGCGCGTACCGGCTCGGGTCGGGCAGGGCGGTCCGGGCCACCGCGGCCAGCCCGGGGTGTTCGGCGCACAGCAGCCCGGTCAGGTCGCCGCGGCCGGAGTACCGGTCCCGGCGCACGGCCAGCACCGGCAGCGACACCACCGGCGCCCATTCCGGGGCGCAGTCGAGCAGGTCCTCGACACTCATGCCGGTGCGGGTCCGGCAGCACGGGTGCAGCGGGTGGCCCTCCACCACGGCCTGCTCGGCGTCGGCCAGCGGGTCGGGCTGGCCGGTGTCGGCGGGTCCGACCCGGAACGGCGCCGCGCCGGCGCGGCGGCGCTGACCGGCGACCAGGGCCAGGGCCAGGTTCGCCACACTGCCGGCCAGTTCGGCCGGCAACCGGCGCGACTGGCCGTCCCGGCCGTCCCGGCCGGGTGGCCGGACCGCGGCCAGCAGGTCGACGGGGTGATCGAGTACGCGCACCTCACCGTCCGGTCGGTGCCACCGGACAGCCAGCCCCGCCGGGTAGGGCCCGAACGGTTCGGCCGAGGCGCCCGGCCCGACCAGCCGGCCACCGTCGGCGAGCACCACGGTGACGTCCCGGCCGCCGGGGTTCGCGTGCCGCCCGGACACCGCCTCCAGCGGTTCCCGCCAGACGGCGCCCCACAGCCGTCCGAGCACCTTCGCCCGGGCGGCGGGCAGCCGGTCCAGGTAGTCCCGGGCCAGTTCCGGGTCGTGCCGGTCGAGCGCTGCGGCGGCATCCCGTTCCGCCTCGCGTCCGGCTTCGGTGGCGTGCGCGGATGTGGCCGCGAATATGGTCACGGGCGTCAGCCCCCTCCTCGTGTAATTAGGGAAGGCTAACCTAACTACACGAGGCAGTGGGTGCAACGACCGACCCACCGACACGCGGCCGCCCGCGGCCCAGGATGCTGGACCGCGGGCGGCCGGACCGGACTGGCGCTACGAACCGTCCTCCGCCGGCGCCGACGTGCTGGCCTTCGTCGCCTTGGTGGACTTCGTCGTCCCGGTCGCCTTGGTGGCCTTGGTCGCCTTGGCCCGGGTCGATGTCGCCGCCCTGGCGGGCTTGGCTGCCGTCTTCGCGGGTTTGGCCGGTTCGGCCGGCTTGGCCGGCCTGGCCGCTGGTTCGGCCGACTCGACCGCCGACGGCCCGGTCGTGCCGGTGGCGCCGTCCGCGGTGTCCGGCGCGGTCACCGCATCCACCGCCTCTGGCGCCGTGGCCGCCGGTTCGGATCCGGACGGCACGTCGGCGGCCGGGCGGTCGGTCGCCCCGCCCGAGTCGCGCCCGGTGTCATCTATCCGCACGCTCGCGACGGTGTCGACCCCGCCCGTCGCGGGCCGCACCTGCGGCTCGCGACCCCGGACAAGGTTCCGCACTGCGCTGAGAAGCCCCACTCCCACTCCCATCTTGTGTGGTGGTCTCCCACCTCTGGTTGACGTCCCCCCGCTTGCGGGCGGGGGATTCCTGCTTCACCAACGGATGCCTCCTCGCTTCAGGAGCGAGGGGGTCTGACTCCGTCTCCACAGGCGGACACCGCCAGCCCGGCGGCCAGAATGTTGCGTGCCGCGTTCACGTCCCGGTCGTGGACCGCGCCGCACCTCGGGCAGGTCCACTTCCGCGCAGCCAGCGACAGCGTGGGTGCGATCGTCCCGCATGCCGAGCAGGTCCTGCTGGACGGGTAGAACCGATCGATCGCGATCACGGTGCGCCCGTACCAGTCGGCCTTGTACTCCAACATGGCCCGCAGCTCCGACCACGATGCGTCGGAGATCGCGCGGGTCAGCGACTGATTGCGTGCCATGTTGCGGACGGTCAGGTCCTCGATGACCACCGTTTGGTTCTCGCGGATGATCCTCGTGGAGAGCTTGTGCAGGTGGTCGCGGCGGCGGTCGCGGATCACGCCGTGGATTTTGGCGACCCTCAGCCGGGCTTTTGCCCGGTTCGCCGATCCCTTCACCTTGCGGGACAGGACACGCTGCGCCCGGGCCAACCGGATCCGGTCGGCACGTTCGTGCCGCGGGCTGGTGACCTTCTCCCCGGTCGACAGCGTCGCCAGGCAGGTGACCCCCGCATCGACACCCACCGACATCCCAGCCGGCGGGGCGTCGTGAACGGTCGCCTCGACCAGGATCGAGACGTGGTACTGGCCGCGCGCGTTCCGCGACACCGTCACCTGCGACGGCACCGCACCTCCGGGGAGTGGACGCGACCACACGATCCGCAACGGCCGATCCTGCTTGGCCAGCGTCACCCTTCCGTCTCGGAAGGTGAAACAGCCCCGAAGGTAGGTCGCCGAATCAGTGGACTTGCCCTTCTTCTTGAAGCTCGGGTACTTCGCCCGCCTGCCCCAGAAGTTCACATACGCCGTCTGGAGGTTCCGCAACGCGGCCTGCAACGGACCCTTGGACGGCTCGGCCAACCACGTCGTATCGGCTTCCCGCTTCCACGCCGTGAGCATCCGGTCGGTCTCCGCGTGGGTGATCCTGCGCTGCTCCTGCGTCCATGCACGGGAACGCTCGGCCAACGCTCGATTGTATACATACCGTACACAACCAAACGTCCTAGCAAGTTGCCCAGCTTGCTCGTCCGTCGGGTAGAAGCGGTAGCGGTACGCCCGCTTCACCACCCGAGACGCCATATGCGACAGAATAACACTCTATCCTGTCAGACTCACCAGCAAGGACCCGAAGGACGGAGTCTACCCGCCACGCGCCACCGCCACGGCCCAGACGGAGGAGCAGCGGACAGTGCGCGCGGTGTCAACCCGCGGAACGCCGAGTCAGCCCCGCACGGCGCGATGCAGGGCCACCACACCGCCGGACAGGTTCCGCCAGGCCACCTCACGCCAGCCGGCCGCACCGATCCACCCGGCCAGCTCCGGCTGGGCCGGCCAGGCCCGGATCGATTCGGCGAGGTAACGGTAGGCGTCCGGGTTGCTGCTCACCCGCTGTGCGACCCGGGGCAGCGCGCGCATCAGGTACTCGGTGTAGGCCAGCCGGAACAGCGCCCAGGTCGGACTGCTGAACTCGCAGACCACCAGCCGGCCACCCGGCCGGGTCACCCGGGCCAACTCGGCCAGCGCCCGGCCGGTATCGCCGACGTTGCGCAGCCCGAACGAGCTGGTCACCGCGTCGAACACGCCGTCGCCGAACGGCAGGGCCAGCGCGTCACCGGCGACCATCGGCACGCCCCGCCCCCGACCCGCGCGCAGCATGCCCAGCGAGAAGTCGCAGGCCAGGCAGTCCGCGCCGGAGCGGGCAAGTTCCACAGTGGACACCGCGGTGCCGGCGGCCAGGTCGAGCACCCGCTCCCCCGGCGCCGGCGCCAACGCGTCCCGGGTGAGCCGCCGCCACACCCGGTCCCGGCCGAAGGAGAGCACCGTGTTGGTCAGGTCGTAACGCCGGGCCACCCCGTCGAACATGGCCGCGACCTCGGCCGGCCGCTTGTCCAGCCAGGCGCGGCTCACGCGGGCGCCCCCTCGGGGTCCGGCCGGCCCGACATGCCGGCCGGCTCGGCGCCCTGCCCGGGCATCGCCTCGCCCGTCCACACCCGACCGGCCAGCACGGTGCCCGCGCAACGGCCGGCGCCGTGCGCGACCAGCGCGGCGTAGGGGTCGTCGCCGGTCGGCACGTCGAACGCGGCCAGGTCGGCCCGCACCCCGGGGCGCAGTACCCCGACCGCCCCGCCGCCGGTGGTCAGTCCCAGTGCCCGAGCGCCGCCCACGGTGGCCGCCTCGACCAGCCAGCGGTCCAGCCCGGCCTCCGGCGAACCCTGCCCCAGCGCCACCCGGCGCAGCGCGGCCAGCTCGGCCAGCAGGTCCAGCGACGGGGACGAGGCCAGCGAGTCGGTGCCCACCGCCACCGGGCTGCCCTCGGCCCGGAAGGTGGCGACCGGCGGCTCACCTGCCCCAAGGATCGCGTTGGACCGCGCGCACAGCGCCACCGCGGTGCCGCGCTGGCGGAGCAGCGCCCGGTCGGCGGCGTCCAGGTGCACGCCGTGCGCCACGTGCACGTCCGGACCCAACGCGCCCATGCCGTCCAGGTACGCCGCGGGGCTGAGCCCGCTGCCACCGTCGCGGACCAGTTCCAGCAGCCAGCCGACCGACCGGATCAACTCGGCGAACCGGCCGGTGCCCGACCGCACGAGCTCCACCTCGCCGACGGTCTCGGCCAGATGCGGGTGCAGCCGCAGGCCCCGTTCGCGGGCCACTGTCACGCACTCGGCGAACACCGAGGTGCCCAGCGTGTAGGGCGAGTGCGGCGACACCCCCAGCCGCAGCCCACCGACGGCCGGCCCGGTGTCGCGATCCAGCGCGGCGAGCAGTCCTGCCCGCTTGCCGGCCGCCCAGGTCGCGTCGTCGGCGGCGACCGCCTCCAGGTAGGCCACCCCGGTCAGCCCGGAGCCGAACAGCGGCTCGCACACGCACGGGTCGGTCACCACGTCGGCCACGCAGGTGGTGCCCGAGGCCAGCACCGCGGCGATCCCCCGCTCGGCGCTGCGCCGCCACCGCTGCTCGGTGAACTCCGCGCGCCGGGCGACCAGGGCCATCATCCAGTCGGCGAACGGCACGCCGCCGGCGGCGGTGTGATCGACGAAGTCGGCCAGGTCGGCGAAGTCGGTGTACTGGAGGTGACAGTGCGCGTTCACCAAGCCGGGGGTGAGCACCCCGGGCCAGTCCCGCACCGCGCCGGGGGCACCCCGGTACGCCGACACCGGCCCCACCCAGCCGACCGTGTCGCCGCACACCTCGACACAGCCGTCCCGAATGGGCTCGGCGCACACCGGCAGCACCACCGGCGCGCGGTGCAGCGTGACGGGCCGCGACACGATCCCGGTCACCCGGTCAGGACGGATCGGCGGCTGCGCCGGCCACCGGGACCAGCGGCAGGTCGGGTGTCCCGGTCACCGTGGACGAGTAGTGCGACACCACCCGCGGGTCCACCGGGTCGTCGGCCGCGGTGTGGTGCACCCGCAGGTGGTTGTAGAGGGTGTCGCGCTGGGCCGGGGTCCGCCCGGCGGTCCGGATCAGGTGCACCAACTCGGTCAGGTTGGACCGGTGCCGGGCGCCCGCGCTGGACACCACGTTCTCCTCCAGCATCACCGAGCCCAGGTCGTCGGCGCCCAGGTGCAGGGTGAGCTGGCCCACGTCCTTGCCGGTGGTCAACCAGGAACCCTGGAGGTGGGTGATGTTGTCGAAGAACAGTCGGGCCACCGCGACCAGCCGCAGGTACTCCAGCGAGGTGGCCTGGGTGCGTCCGCGCAGGTGGTTGTTCTCCGGCTGGTAGGTCCACGGGATGAACGAGCGGAAGCCGCCGGTGCGGTCCTGCACGTCCCGGATCATGCGCAGGTGCTCGATCCGTTCGGCGTTGGACTCCCCGGTACCCATCATGAACGTGGCGGTGGACTCCACCCCGAGCCGGTGCGCGGTCTCCATGACCGACAGCCAGACCTCGCCGGACTCCTTCAGCGGGGCGATCGCCTGGCGGGCCCGCCCGGACAGGATCTCCGCGCCCGCCCCGGCGAACGAGTCCAGCCCGGCCGCGTGCAGCCGTTCGATCACGGTCTGGTGGTCCAGCCCGGAGGTGCGGGCGATGTGCACCACCTCCGAGCCGCCCAGCGAGTGCAGCGTCAGGGTCGGGTACGCCGCCCTGATCGCGCCCAGGGTGTGCTCGTACCACTCGATGCCAAGGTCGGGGTTGTGGCCGCCCTGGAGCATGATCTGGGTGGCGCCCAGTTCGACCGCCTCACCGCAGCGGCGCAGGATCTCCTCGACCGGGTGGGTCCACCCCTCGGCGTGCTTCGGGGCCCGGTAGAAGGCGCAGAATTTGCACGCGGTCACGCACACGTTGGTGTAGTTGATGTTGCGGTCGATGATGTAGGTGGCGATGTGCGCGGTGTCGCCGAACCGGCGCCGCCGCGCGGCGTCGGCCGCCTGGCCCAGCGCGTGGAACGGTGCCGAGGTGTAGAGCAGCAGGGCG
>DASULA010000401.1:0-5455 GCA_036278435.1 Mycobacteriales bacterium
TGCTCGACCACCTGGAACGGTTGCTGGCCGCGGTGGTGGCCGACCCGTCGACCCGCATCGGCACGGTGGATTTGCTCGGCGCCACCGAGACCAGGCGGCTGCTGGCCGCCGGCACCGGGCCGGCCCGGCCGGTGCCGGCGACCTCGGTGGTGTCCCTGGTGGCCGCCCAGGCCGCCCGCACCCCCGACCGGGTGGCCGTCGTCGACGCGTCCACGACGATGACCTACGCGCAGCTGATGGCCGCGACAGGCCGGGTCGCCGACCTGCTGCGGGCCCGGGGAGTCAGTCGTGGCGCGCGGGTGGCGGTCTGCCTGGACCGCTGCGCGGACCTGGTGCCGGCGCTGCTGGGCGTGCTGGCCGCCGGCGCGGCCTATCTGCCGGTGGACCCGTGGTATCCGGTCGAGCGGATGCGGTTCATGCTGGCCGACTCGCGGGCCGCGGTGGTGCTCACCCACACCCACCTGGTCGCGGCGATCAACGGCGGGGCGACCGGCGGTGTCGAGACGATCTGCCTGGACGCCCCGTCCGCCCAGTCCGCCCGGCCCGCCGAATCCGCCGACGGCGGGGGGACCGGTGGGGTCGAGGCGGTGGCCGGCACCGATCCGGCGTATGTCATCTACACCTCCGGGTCGACGGGCACCCCCAAGGGCGTGGTGTTGCGGCACCGCGGGCTGGTCAACGTGCTCACCGACCTGACTCGGGCGCCGGGCATCGACGCCGACGACGTGGTGGCCGCGGTGACCACCCCGTCGTTCGACATCGCCGCGGTGGAACTGTTCGCGCCGCTGCTGGTCGGCGCGCGGGTGGCCGTGGTGCCCCGGGAGGAGACCGCAGACGGGGCGAAGCTGGGTGCCAGGCTGGCCGCGTTCGGTGTCACCGTTGGGCAGGGCACGCCCACCACCTGGCGGCTGCTGGTCGACGCCGGCTGGCGCCCGCCGGCGGGATTCCGGGTGCTCTGCGGCGGCGAGGCGTTCCCACCGGAGCTGGCCGATCGGCTGCTGGACCTGGGTGCCAAGGTGTGGAACGGGTACGGTCCGACCGAGACCACGATCTACTCGGCCATGCACCGGGTGACCGCTGTGGACGGTCCGGTGCCGCTGGGCGGCCCGGTGTCCAACACCACGCTGCGGGTGCTAGACCCGGCCGGCCGGCTCGCGCCGGTCGGGGTGCCCGGCGAGTTGCACATCGGCGGGGTCGGGTTGGCCGAGGGCTACCTGCACCACCCGGAGTTGACCGCCGAACGGTTCGGGCCCGACCCGACCGACCCGACCGGGATCCTGTACCGGACCGGTGACTTCGCCCGGTGGCGTGCCGACGGGTTGTTGGAGTATCTGGGCCGGGGCGACCAGCAGGTCAAGCTTCGCGGGTACCGGATCGAACTGGGCGAGATCGAGTCGGTGCTGTCCGGGCACCCGGGCGTCGGCCAGGCCGCGGTGGCGTTGCGCGGCGGGCCGGGGGATGACCGGCGGCTGGTGGCCTACCTGACCGCCACGGCCGACCCGCCCGCCCCGGCGGAGTTGCGCGACCGGCTGGCCCGGCACCTGCCGTCGTACATGATCCCGGCCGACTACGTGGTGCTCGACCGGTTACCCCACACGCCCAGTGGCAAGCTTGACCGGGCCGGGTTGCCCGAACCCGACCCGACCGGCCACCCGGTCGGAGCGTACGTGCCGCCCAGGCGGGGTGTGGAGGAACTGGTCGCCGGGGTGTACGCCCAGGTGCTGGGCGTGGCCCGGGTGGGCGCGGACGACGACTTCTTCCTGCTCGGTGGCAACTCGTTGCAGGCGGCCACCGCGTTGGCCCGCATCGCCGAGGACACCGCGGTGACCCTGCCGATGCGTGTGTTCTACACCCACCCGTCGGTGCGGGCGGTGGCCGAGGCGGTGCGGCGGTCTGGCACGGCCGGCAGCCACCTGGACCGGACCGGACCAGACCAGTCGGTCGATCCGTTGGTCGACCTGCGGTCGGCCGGGACGCGCCGGCCGCTGTTCTGCGTGCACAACGCGTCGGGGTCTGCCTACACCTACCTGGCGTTGGCGGCCCGACTGCCCGCCGACCAGCCGCTGCTGGCGTTCGAGGCACCCGGGCTGGAGAGCGACATCCGGCCGCACGACCGGGTCGCAGGCATGGCCGGGCACTACCTCGCCGCGCTCCGGCGGCGCCAGCCCGACGGGCCGTACCGGCTGCTGGGCTACTCGATGGGTGGGCTGGTCGCGTTCGAACTGGCCAACCTGCTGGTCGCCTCGGGCCAGCGGGTGGAACTGCTGGCGCTGGTGGACACCGTGGTGCCCGAGCCTGGTGATCCACCCACCACCGAGCAGGCGCTGCGCTGGTTCACCGAGGACCTCGCCGGCCTGTCCGGCCGCCGGCCCCCGCCGCTGGACCCCGAGCTTGCCGGGCTGCCCGAGACGGTCCGGTTGCCCGCCCTGCTGGACAGCCTGCGGGCCGCCGGACTGGTTCCGGCCGAGGTGGGCGTGGATTTCCTGCGCCGCCGGATCGCGGTGTTCACCGCCAACGCCACGGCGATGTGGACCTACCGCCCGGCCCGGCAGTACCCGGGAACGCTCACCCTGGTCCGGGCCGCCGGGTCCGCCGACACCAGGGCCGGCTGGTCGGCGCTGTGCGACCGGCTCGACGACCACGTGGTGCCCGGCGACCACTTCACCCTCTGGGCCGAACCCGGCCTGACCCAGCTCGCCGGCACGCTGCGCGACCGGCTGCGCGCGGCCGAGGCCACCGGCGGCGACACCTGACCCGGCCCGCCGACCTGCCAGCCACCCCGACCGCGTCCCGGGCCCACCGTCCACCCACAACCAGAACAGGCATCCCATGTCCGAGCGAACGGGCCCCGCGCCCACCCCAGCCGGGGCATCCGCCCGTGGTGCCCGATGACGGGCGACCCGGAGGACACCGACAGGGTCCCGCCGGCCGCTGACACCGCGCCGCGACCGCGCCGCAGGTGGGGCGAGCTGTGGGGCAACGGCGACTTCATGAAGTTCTGGGTGGGGGAGACCGTCTCGCTGTTCGGCAGCCAGATCACCGCCCTGGCGGTGCCGCTGACCGCCGTGCTGGTACTCAACGCCAGCCCGAACCAGCTCGGCCTGCTCAGGTTCCTGGAGTACATCCCGTTCCTGCTGTTCACCCTGGTGTTCGGGGTGTGGGTGGACCGGCGTCGGCGCCGGTCGATCATGCTGGTGGCCAATGCCGCCCGCGGGCTGCTGGTCGGGCTGGTGCCGGTGCTGGCCGTCACCGGCTCGCTGCACCTGTGGCTGCTCTACGCCATCACGTTCGCCGTCGGGGTGTTCACCGTCCTGTTCGACCTGTGCTGGCTGTCGCTGGTGCCCACGATCGTGCCCACCGAACACCTGGTCGAGGGCAACAGCAAGGTGGCCACCACTGCGTCGGCCGCCGACGTGGCCGGGCCGGGTGTGGCCGGGGTGCTCATCCAGGCGGTGGGAGCGCCCAAGGCGCTGATCGCCGACGCGCTGTCCTATGTGGTGTCGTTCGTGTTCCTGCTCACCCTGGGGATCCAGGAGTCCCCGGCGGCGCCGGCCGGGCGGCGGGAGCTGCGCCGGGAGATCAGCGAGGGGCTCGCCCTGATCGTCCGGGAACGGTACCTGCTGGCCACCGCGGCATACGGTGCGATCTGGAACTTCGCGGTGATGATCAACGAGACGGTCTTCCTGCTGTACGCGGTGCGCCAGCTCCACTACAGCCCGGGTCTGATCGGACTGATCTTCGCCATGGGAGCGGTCGGCGGCGTGCTGGGGGCCGCACTGGCCTCCACGGTGTCCCGGCGGTTCCCGTTCGGGCGGGTGGTGTCGGTGGCCGCGGTGTGCGCGACCGTGCCGGCGTACCTGTTCCCGGCGGCCGGCGGGCCGGAGGCGGCCATGATCACCCTGTTCGTGGTCGGGTTCTTCATGTTGCGCGGCGGTATCGGCGTGGCGAACGTGTTGACCATCACGCTGCGGCAGACCGTGACGCCCAACCGGATGCTCGGCCGGATGAACGCCTCGATGCGCATGATCCTGTTCGGGATCGGCCCGCTCGGCGCGATCGTCGGCGGGCTGCTGGGCACCTCGATTGGGTTGCACCCGACGCTGTGGGTGGCCGCGACGGTGTTCGTGCTGTCGCTGGTGCCGCTGTTGGCCTCCTCCATCCCGAGGTTGGCCGCGTTGCCGCCCGCGCCGCAGGACGATGAGGTTGCCGTGGCGGTGGACTCGTGAGGGAGATCCCGTCGTCGGGGATGGTCGTCGGGCCGGCGGTGCACCCGGCCCAGTCCGGCGCCGTGGCCACCTGACCGGTCGGGCTCAGGCGGCCGCGGCGGGCCGCGGTGGCGGTTCGACCATCTGGGCGCCGGTGGCCGCCAGGTCGGTGAGCACGCCGTGCAGGTCGACCAGCGGGCGCAGCACCGGGTCGGTGGCCCGCGGGCCCGACCCGCCCGGCCGGCCGGAGAACACCGCGGTGTCGGCGGCGGCCAGCGATCCGGACACCGACCGCGCCGGTCGACCCGGGACGGCCTCGGCGAGCTGGCCGGCGGCTTCGGCCAGCGCGCGGCAGGCCGCCGCCGCGCCCGGGGCGGGTTCGGGTCCGTGCCGGCGGATGCCCACGGCCAGGGCGCGCGCGTGGGCCGCGGTCATCGCGTAGAGACCCAGCCGGTGCCGGACGCGGGGGCTGCCGCCGCCCATCGGCAGTGGGAGGGCCAGCGGTTTGGCGACCAGCGCGAGTTCTCGAGCGCGGTTGTCCAGCGCGCGTGACAACGCGTCCAGGTCGGGTCCGGCGCCGCCGGACTCCAGGCAGGTCGCCGCAGCGGTGAGCAGGTCGCCGAGCGCGGTCAGCAGGGTGCTGCGGGCCGCCCGCACCGTGTCCCGGGTGGACAGCGGGGTGACCAGCAGTGCCACCGTGATCCCGACTCCGGCGCCGATGGCCGTCTCCTCCAACCGCAGCACCAGCAGTTCGGCGCTGAACACGTGCAGCACGCTGTAGAGCTGCCCGACCATGATCGTGACGAAGAAGATCATGTAGGCGTAGGAGACGCGCAGCAGGTAGAAACCGCAGAACATCGAGGCGAGGATCACCGCCAGCACCCACCGGACGTGCCCGGCGGTGAGGTTGGCCAGCCCGATCGCGGCGACCAGCCCGGTCAGCGTTCCGACCACCCGGTTGGTGGCCTTGACGAACGTCTCCGAACGGGTGGCCGTGCCAGTGAACGCCACGAACGCGGCGATCACCGCCCAGTAGTACCGGGTGGCCGACACCTGCCGGCCGATCAGGATCGCCAGGCTGCCGGCGAGCGCGACCTGGATCGCCTGGCGGGTCGTCATGTCCAGCCGGGCCAGCGGGTTCCACCCGCCGCCGCGGGCCGGCACGTCCCGGGCCACGGCCGGGCTGCCGGGCAGGTTACCCATGGCCAGCAGCGCGGTCGGGGCGAACTCGTCGCCCGGCTCGACCCGGG
>DASULA010000402.1:0-10899 GCA_036278435.1 Mycobacteriales bacterium
GTCGGCGACCTTCGCCGCGACGACACCGGGCTCGAGGCCGGCGTTGAGGGCGATCTGCTTCAGCGGAGCCTCGATCGCGACCCGGACGATGTTCGCCCCGGTCGCCTCGTCACCCTCGACGTCGAGCTTGTCGAACGCGACGTTGCCGGCCTGGAGCAGGGCCACGCCACCACCGGCGACGATGCCCTCCTCGACGGCCGCCTTGGCGTTGCGCACGGCGTCCTCGATGCGGTGCTTGCGCTCCTTGAGCTCCACCTCGGTGGCCGCGCCGACCTTGATCACCGCGACGCCGCCGGCCAGCTTGGCCAGCCGCTCCTGGAGCTTCTCCCGGTCGTAGTCGGAGTCGCTCTTGTCGATTTCGGCGCGGATCTGGTTCACCCGGCCCTGGATCTGGTCGGCGTCACCGGCGCCCTCGACGATGGTCGTCTCGTCCTTGGTGACGACCACCTTGCGGGCCCGGCCGAGCAGGTCGAGGGTGGCGTTCTCCAGCTTCAGGCCGACCTCTTCGCTGATGACCTGGCCGCCGGTGAGGATGGCCATGTCGCCCAGCATCGCCTTGCGGCGGTCGCCGAACCCGGGTGCCTTCACCGCGGCGGACTTGAACGTGCCGCGGATCTTGTTGACCACCAGGGTGGCCAGCGCCTCGCCCTCCACGTCCTCGGCGATGACGGCCAGCGACTTGCCGGCCTGCATGACCTTCTCCAGCAGCGGGAGCAGGTCCTTGACCGAGGCGATCTTGGAGTTGACGACCAGGATGTACGGGTCGTCGAGGACGGCCTCCATCCGCTCGGTGTCGGTGGCGAAGTAGGGCGAGATGTAGCCCTTGTCGAAGCGCATACCCTCGGTGAGCTCCAGCTCCAGGCCGAAGGTGTTGCTCTCCTCGACGGTGATGACGCCTTCCTTGCCGACCTTGTCCATCGCCTCGGCGATGATCTCGCCGACCGTGATGTCGGCTGCGGAGATGGACGCGGTCGAGGCGATCTGTTCCTTGGTCTCGACGTCCTTGGCCTGGTTGGACAGGGCCTCCGACACCGCCTCGACGGCCTTCTCGATGCCGCGCTTGAGCGCCATCGGGTTGGCCCCGGCGGCGACGTTGCGCAGGCCCTCGCGCACCAGCGCCTGGGCCAGCACGGTCGCCGTGGTGGTGCCGTCACCGGCGACGTCGTCGGTCTTCTTGGCGACCTCCTTGACCAGCTCGGCGCCGATCTTCTCCCAGGGGTCTTCGAGCTCAATCTCCTTGGCGATGCTCACACCATCGTTGGTGATGGTGGGAGCACCCCACTTTTTCTCCAGTACGACGTTGCGACCCTTGGGGCCCAGCGTCACCTTGACGGCGTCGGCGAGGGTGTTCATACCGCGCTCAAGCCCGCGGCGCGCCTCCTCGTCGAACGCGATCATCTTGGCCATGCGGTGTGGTCCTCCGTACGGGTTGGACGCGACTTCACAGGCCGGGGCGCCCGCGACGGATGGGCCGGTAACGTCTGACCCCACCGCCGACCTGGCACTCAACTAGTAGGAGTGCTAACGCCAGGTTTAGCACTCGACCAGGGAGAGTGCAAGCGAATCACCGCCGTCCGGGTCGAGCCATCCGGGCGGCAGCGGTGCGATGGTCCGGGTGGTCCGGCGCGACGTCAGGCCACCGGAGGTTCCCCAAGACTGTCCCAAGACATCGTCAAGGGTGACGTAATTCACCCTCCGGCGGGACCCGCGCGGCGACCGGCGCGCGACCCGGGTCGAGCGCGCCGAGATGCCAGTGCGGTCAGGGACGAGGCCCGGCCACCCCTCACATCGACGGGTCGCCGGGCCTCCCAGGCGGGTCGGTCGGACCGCGGCCCGACCGGCATGGTGTTGAGGTCAGATCGCGCGCACGCGGTCGGCCTGCGGGCCCTTCTGACCCTGGGTGACCTCGAACTCGACCCGCTGGCCCTCGTCGAGGCTCTTGTAGCCATCCATGTCGATCGCCGAGTAGTGGACGAAGACGTCCTGTCCTCCGTCTACCGCGATGAACCCATAGCCCTTCTCGGCGTTGAACCACTTCACGGTGCCCTGCGCCACGTGCACTCCTACTTCCGTGCGACGGACCCCGCACCTCACGAGGCCCGGGTCTTCGTCAGCGGTTCCGCACTACCGTGCACGCCTGGGGCGACGTGGTACTTCGCACATGAACACCGAACTACGACCAAGCGGGACGGTACACGATCGCGTGGCCCCCGGCACCCCGTCTGACGGGTTGACGACAGGCCGTTGCGGTCAGACCGCCGCACCGGTCGGCACCGGCGCCGGGTGAGTCAGGCCACGGCCAGGCCACTGGAAAGGTCAGGCCAGTAGGCCAGCCTGCCGGCAGGATGACAAAGACGGGCGAATCGTGAGGTTCGGCCCCACATGGCCGGCCACCGCGTCCAGCGTTTTGAGCCCGTCGCCGGTGTTGAGCAGCACGGTCTCGGCGTCCGGGTCGAGCTGGCCGGCGGCCAGCAGCGCCCGCAGCACGGCCACGGTCACCCCGCCGGCCGTCTCGGCGAAGATGCCCTCGGTGCGGGCGAGCAGCAGGATGCCCTCCCGGACCTCCTGGTCGGACACGTCAGCCATGGCGCCGCCGGTACGCCGCACCGCGTCGAGGGCGTACGGGCCGTCGGCCGGGTTGCCGATACCCAGCGACTTCGCGATTCCGGTGGGTTTGACCGGCCGCACCACGTCCCAGCCCTCCCGGAACGCGGTCGCGATCGGGGCGCACCCGGCCGACTGCGCACCGAACACCCGCCACGCCGACTCGGGCACCAGCCCGGCTCCGGCCAGTTCCCCGAACGCCTTGTCCACCTTGGTCAGCAGCGAACCGGACGCCATCGGCACCACCACCTGGGCCGGCAGCCGCCAGCCCAACTGCTCGGCGACCTCGTAGCCCAGCGTCTTGGAACCCTCGGCGTAGTACGGCCGCACGTTCTGGTTCACAAACGCGGTGGTCTCGAACTCGTCGGTCTCGGCGAGTTCGGAGGTGAGCCGGTTGACGTCGTCGTAGGACCCCTCGACGGCCACCAGCGTGGTCCCGTACACGGCGGTCTGGAGGATTTTGCCGGCCTCCAGGTCGGCCGGGACGAACACGGTGCTGCCGATGCCGACCCGGGCGGCGTGCGCGGCCACCGAGTTGGCCAGGTTCCCGCCGCGGTCAGCGCCATCGACACCACCCGGTCCTTGAACGAGTGGGTCGGATTGGCCGTGTCGTCCTTCACCCACAGCGCCCGCATGCCCAACTCGGCGGCCAGCCGGTCGGCCCGGACCAGCGGGGTGAACCCGGGGTTCAGCGAGGCCCGGGTGGCCGGGTCATGCCCGACCGGGAGCAGCGGGGCGTACCGCCAGATGTTCGGCGGGCCGGCCTCGATCCGCTCGCGGGTCACCGCGGACAGCGCGTCGGCGTGGTAGGCGACCTCCAGCGGGCCGAAACACTCGGCGCAGGCGTGCACCGGCGCCAGCGGGACGCTGGCACCGCAGTTGCGGCAGCGCAGGCACTCGGCCGGAGACGCCGAGGGCGCCGTCAGGGAATCGGGGGTGGTCGTGCTGGTGCTCATACGAGGCCCTTCTCCTCATCTTTCCCGCTGCGCGGGCCGGACTTGGCACCTGTCGCGCGCGGCGAGGCGTCGCGCGGTGGTTGCCGGGGCTTCAACGGGCCGTTCCCTCTGCCCCTCTGGATGAGCTGTGCGATGCAGTTGTACCCCCATCCTGCCAGACCCCCCACCTCGCCACCCCCAACGGGTCGCCAGCGCCGCCGATCTTGGTCATAGAGGCGTTATGAGCGCGGGGATAACAGCTCTTTGACCAAGATCGGCGCTGGTGGGTGGGTCAGACGCGGGGGACGCCGATGGGGTGGATCGGGGGGATCAGGGTGCCGGCGGCTCGGGCCAGCGGGGTGAGTCGCTCGGCCAGCAGCGCGGTGCGGCGCTGGCCGAGTTCGCGCCAGGGCGCGGCGGCGGCCCGATCGGTCGCCGCCTCGACGCCCCGCCGTTCCTCGCGGCCGGCCTCGGTCAGTGACCCGTCACCGGCCAGCCACCCCCGGTCGGCCAGCCGGGCTCCGGCCGCCGCCCACTGCTCCTCGGCCCAGCCCCGGTACTCCCGTTCGCCGGCGCCGCCGTCCCGGGCGGTGCGCCAGACCAGCGCCTCGCAGCCGTCCACGCCGGCCGCGACCAGCGCGGCGATGTGCCCGTCGCCCCGGTGCTCGCGCAGCGTGGTGGCCGCCTGCCAGAGCCGGGCCAGCGGCTCGTCGGATCGGGGCAGGGCGGCGTTGGCCGCGCCCAGCACCCGACCGGCCGGATCCAGGCAGTCCACCGCCGCCTCCAACTCGCCGGCCAGGTCGGCCAGTTCGCCGGCTGCCGGCAGGTCGGCGCCGAGCACCGCCCGCAGCGCGGCCACCGCCCCGTCCCGGCGGACCCGCAGCGCGTCGGCGGGCGTGATCAGGTCCCACACCGCGGGCAGCGCGCGTTCGGCCATCGGCGGGGCGAAGCTGAAGAACGACGCCACCACCGGCGCCGCCCCGACCGGGCCCAGCGGCGCGGCCCGGCCGGCGAAGTAGCCCCGCCAGAACCCGCGCAGGCCCGCCTCGGCGAATGCGGCCGGTGCCTCCGGGCCGAAGTACACCACCGTGTGCAGTGGTTCGAACAGCGTCCACATCAGGTGGGCGTCGTTTGCGGCCTGCTCAGGTGCGTTCACGCGGACCTCCGATCCAAGGTCCCACATTGTTCGCTAACCGGACGTGAACTGTCACCGGGCGACGGCTGGGGCGTAGCTCACAGCGCGCACCGTGGATGTCGCGGATCGGCAAAGGTGTTTGATCTCCGGTCCGGTGGGGTGACAATTGCGCACCGTGCGAAGGGTGTCGGTGGTGGGGAACTCCGGTGCGGGCAAGAGCTGGCTGGCCCGCCGGTTGGCCGAACGACTCGGCGTGCCCTACCTGGAGCTGGACGCCCTGAACCACCAGCCCGGCTGGGTCCCGCTGCCGAGTGAGGACCTGCGGGCCGCGGTCGGCCAGGTCACCGCCGGTCCGGGGTGGGTGGTGGACGGCAACTACGGCGTGGTCCGGGAGGACCTGGTGTGGCCGCGCGCGGACACCGTGGTGTGGCTGGACCTGCCCCGCCCGGCGGTGGCCCGACAGGTCGTCGGGCGCAGCCTCGCCCGGGTGCTGACCGGCCGGGAGCTGTGGAACGGCAACCGGGAGTCCTGGCGGAACCTGCTCAGCCTCAACCCGACCCGGTCGGTGATCATGTGGTCGTGGACCAGCCATCGGCGGTACCGGCGCGGCTACGGCGTTGCCGCGCGAGATCCGCGCTGGGCACACCTGCGGTTCGTCCGGCTGCGTTCCCGCCGCGAGGTCGGCGACTTCCTGTCCGGCCGCTGACCCGGCAGCCGCCGATCTAGCGTGATCCGGCCGCTCCGGCGGCCGGGCCGGGTCGTACCCTCGGCCCATGACCACGCCCGTTCCCGGACCGGAACCGGGACTGCCGGCGCGACTGACCGACCTGCGGGCCCGGCTGGCCGGGTTGTCCGGCCTGCTGGTGGCGTTCTCCGGTGGCGCAGACTCGGCGTTCCTGCTCGCCGCCGCGGTGCGCGCGCTGGGCCCGGACCGGGTGGTGGCCGCCACCGCGGTATCCCCGTCGCTGCCGCCGCGCGAGCTGGCCGCGGCCGCCGGGTTCGCCCGCGACCTGGGGGTGCGGCACGAATGCCCGCGCACCGACGAGTTCGCCCGGGACGGGTACCGGGCCAACGCGGGGGACCGGTGCTACTTCTGCAAAGCCGAACTGCTCGACGTGCTGGCCCCGCTGGCGGCCAGGCTGGGTATCGGGCAGGTGGCCACCGGGACCAACGCCGACGACGCGGTGGCCGGGTTCCGGCCCGGCATCCGGGCCGCGGCTGAGCGCGGGGCGCTCACCCCGTTGCGCGACGCCGGGCTGACCAAGGCGCAGGTGCGGGCGGCGTCCCGCGAGTGGGGGCTGGTCACCTGGGACAAGCCCGCCGCGGCCTGCCTGTCCAGCCGGGTCGCCTTCGGCGTCCCGATCACGCCGGACCGGCTGGCCCGGGTGGACCGGGCCGAGACCGCGCTGCGGGAGGCCCTGTCGCAGGCCGGTTACACCGTGCGCGACCTGCGGGTCCGCGATCTGGGTGGAGCCGGGGCGCGGGTCGAGGTCGACTCCGAACTCGTGCCGGTGCTCACCGGGCGGCCCGATCTGCTCGCCGCCGTGCGCGGGTTCGGGCAGGTCAGCGTGGACCCACGCGGGTTCCGTTCCGGCGCGATGAACGAACTGCTGCCCGACCCGTCGCGCTACCGCTGACCGCCGCCCACGACCGTGCACCGGCGGGCGGCGGCCGGATCCTGACGCCGCCGCGTGCCGGCCGCGGCCAGTGCCCCGCGCCGCCGCACGTCGCGGGTGCCGCGGGCCAGCCCGACCAACGCCAGGACCAGCCCGACCGGTGTGGACAGGCAGGCCAGGCCCAGCCACAGCGGCCGTTCACGCGCACCGAACAGGAACGGCACCACCGTCACCAGCACCACCAGCAGGCCGACGACGAACAGTGCGATCCCGGTGCGTACCAGCAGTGCGCCAGGTCGACGTCCGATGATCACGGCGGCCAAGCGTAGGCCGTGTCCCGCCGATCCTCACCGGAATCCCACGGTCCGATGATCGGGCCCGTGCCAGCCGGAAATTACCGGCGGCACCCCGACCTGCTCCAGGTGTGGAGCACGCCTGGGCGGCTCCAGGGGAAAAAACACCCCGGACACCTCCACGAGGGGAGCGGGCCCGGGGTGAGAGGTTCGGGACGGCGTCAGCCCACCACCACCCTGATCCGCACCGTGGCGGAATCGCCGTTACCGGACGCGGTGAGGCCGACCGCATACACCGGCCTGGCGTCCGGCGGCACCTGCTGCCCGGATGCCGAGAGCACCTTGGGCAGGTTGACGTACAGCAGCACCGAGGCGTCGGCCGCGTCCGGCACGGCGGTGCGGAACAGCGGCTGGTCGCCCAGGTGACCGCCGGAGGCCAACTGCCCGGCGTAGTCGGGTGTGCTGGCCAGCACCAGGTGGTCGCCGGCCTGCTTGGTCACCACGTCGTTCGGGTCACCGATCGCGGTCAACAGCTTGTCCGCGGCCTGCTTGGCCGCGTCCGGGTCCGCCGAGGTCACCAGGCCGATCCCGGACAGGTCGCCGTTGGCGGCCAGCACCGCCCGGTCGCCGAACAACGCGACGATGTCGTCGGGGAAGCGCAGCCCGGTCTGCGCGCTCAGCGCGTTCAGCGGTCCGGTCAGCCCGGCCTGGTCCAGGGCGGACATGGCCTGCGACACGACCTTGTCCAGGCCGGAGACGCCCACCGCGACCGCGGTGTCGTTGGGCAGGGCGGTGACGTCGGGTCCGACCACCCCACCCGGCTGGGCCGACGAGCCGAACACCCTGGCCTCAAGTTCGGCGTGGTCTGCCGCGAAGCGGACCGCGAGCGCGGCTCGGCCGCGCAGGTTGGCAAGGCCGGGGACACGGGTGGAGCCGATGTCGGCGTAGGGCTTCGCCCGGGCCAGGTCGACCCAACCGGTGGCGATCCGGTCGCCGTCCAGCGCGCCGGTGTCGTGCTGGTAGTCGGTGTCGTCGGCGATCGAGGTCTTCGCCGAGTCCGTCGCCGCCTGGCTGGCCGCACCGGAGGTCTCGCTGATGATCGCGTAGCTGTCCCGGAACGCGAAGCCCACGTCCGTGGACTTGGCGGCCAGGTCCGACAGCCCGGCCCTGGCCTTGTCCTGGTCGGTAACCTGGGCAACGATCAGCGGCCGGACCTTGCCGCCCTGGGGATCGGCCGCGATGGCCACGTGTGGGCCGAGCCACGGCTGGATGTCCCGGGCGAAGTCCCTGCGGTCCGACGCCGAGAGGGCGGTGGACCGCAGCAGGCTGTCGATGAGGTTGTTGGGCTTCCCGTTCTTCGTGAGGCTCGGAAACGAGCCGAGGAACCGGGCCGCGGCGACGTTCTGCGTGCTGCCGGAGTCCAGGTCCACCGAGACGACGGCGATGGCGTCGGCGGGGACGTAGTGGTCCGGGCTGGTGTCGTGGTTGCCGAGCACCGCGTACGCGCCGCCGGCCACGCCGAGCACGGCCACCACGCTGGCCGCCACGGCCAGGGTGAGCCGGCGCCGGTGGCGGCGCGGCTCGGCCACCGACCCGGACAACCAGTCTGGCTGGTTCGGCCCGCCGGCACCCGGGTACTGCTGGCCCGGATACTGCTGGGTGGGATACGGCGTCGTCGGGTACTGCTGACCTGGGTACTGCTGGCCCGGGTACTGCCCGGCCTGATACTGCTGGTTCGGGTCGCCGGCACCCGGGTACTGCTGACCCGGGTACTGCTGGGTGGGATACGGCGTCGTCGGGTACTGCTGGCCCGGGTACTGCGGCGCGCCGGGGTACTGCTGTCCCGGCTGTTGGGGCGGGTACCGGACCGTGTCGTCCCAGCTTGGCGCCGGTTGGCCGGGCGGATTGGTGCGGGGGGCGTTCCCTGCGGGCGGCGGGCCCGGCGGCTGTTGTTGCCCCTGGCCCCAGTCGCCTGGTCCGGTGGTTCCGTCGTGCTCGGTCATGCCCGTCCTCGCTTGTAGTGCCGGTCGGTGGGTTTGTGGTGCCAGTCGGGTCGGGTCGCAGTCGCCCGGTCATCGTTGTCTGTGACGCGAATCTCGCACGTCGGGTTTCTTGCCGCGACTGGTTTCCGGATCGGTACGGAACCGGGATCCTACGGCTGGCGGGCCCACTCAGCGGGGTCGCGGGCGCCTATGCCGTGCCGGTATCCGCGACGGACGCTAGCCTGATGACCGAGCCGCACGGCAATCCGGTGCCGTGCGTTGTTCGACCGACGTGATCGAGGAGTCCCGTGCCCACCGGCAAGGTGAAGTGGTTCAGCGTGGAAAAGGGGTTTGGCTTCCTTTCCCGTGAGGACGGTGAGGACGTCTTCGTCCACCGCGACGCGCTGCCCACCGGCGTCACCGAACTGAAGTCGGGCCAGCGTGTCGAGTTCGGTGTGGCCCAGGGACGCCGGGGTGACCAGGCGCTGTCGGTGCGGTTGCTGGATCCGCCGCCGTCGGTGGTGAAGGTGCAGCGCAAGGATCCCGACGAGATGGTCATCATGGTCGAGGACCTGATCCGGCTGCTCGACGGCATGTCCAACACCTACCGGCGCGGCCGGCACCCGGACCGGGCGGTCAGCCACAAGGTCGCCGCCGTGTTGCGCGGCGTCGCCGACGACATCGACCACTAGATGAGCGGTCGTGGTCCGCTGTCGCGGCGGGGCTCCGGCGGGGTCCGGGCGGGCACGGCCGGTTTCTCAGCCGCGTAGCGGTGGACAGGTTGGCACCAGCCCGGCCGAGGCGGCTCGGCCCAGCAGTTCGGTCGCCGCGGCGTAACCGGCGTCACCGAGTTCGCGGGTGAACTCGTTCACGTACAGCGCGATGTGTTGGCGCTGCACGTCCGGGTCCATCTCCTGTGCGTGCCGGGCCACGTACTCGCGGCTGTCGTCGGGGTGGGTCAGCGCGTGTTCCACCGAGGCGCGCACCACCGCCGTCAACTCCTCGGCCGGCCGGGACCGGTGCGCCAGGATCGCGCCCAGCGGGATCGGAAGGCCGCTGGTGGACTCCCACCAGTCGCCCAGGTCGGCCAGGCAGCTCAGCCGGTAGGAGGAGTAGGTGAACCGGGCCTCGTGGATGACCAGACCGGCGGCGTACCGGCCGTCGGCCACCGCCGGCATGATCTCGGCGAACGGCCGGATCACCACCCGGCCGGGCGCGAACCCGGCCGACCACAGCCGGAACAGCAGGTAGGCGGTGGTCCGGTCGCCGGGCACCGCCACGGTGGCGCCGGCCAACCGCCCGGGATCCGGGTCGTCCGACGCGGTCAGCACCAGCGGTCCGCAGCCGCGGCCCAGCGCGCCGCCGGCGGGCAGCAGCGCGTACTGGTCGAGCAGCCACGGCAGCGCCGCGTAGGACACCTTGACCACGTCGTACTCGCCGCGTTCAGCCGCGCTGTTGGTGACGTCCACGTCGGCGAAGGTGAGCCGGACCGGCGGCGCGCCGGGCAGCAGGCCGTGGGTCCAGGCGTGGAACACGAACGTGTCGTTCGGGCAGGACGAGTGGGCCAGTGACACAGTCGGGGCGGTCACAGCATCAACCGATCGTCGAGGAGGGTGGCCACCGCTTGGCCCAGCAGCGCCAGCGCGTCGGGCAGTGACCAGGCCGACCGGTCCCGCCGGCCGACAATGTTGCTGATCGCACGCAGTTCGCCGAACGGGACCCCGTGCGCCAGGGCGGCGGCCAGCACCCCGCCGCCCTCCATCGCCTCGGCGGCCGGCCGGTGCCGGGTGGCCAGCACCGCGGCCCGCTCGTCGGTGCCGGTGGCGGTGCTGACGGTCAGCACCGGGCCGACGGTGGTCGCGGCCACCGCGCTGACCCGGTCGGCGACCGCCCGAACCGGCTCGGGTGGCAGGACGGTGCTCACCCGGGCCGCCTCGCCCAGGCCGAGTTCGTCGGCCGGCAGGAATCCCCGCGGGCCGTCCGCGCCCAGGTCGGCCAGCACAACCCGGTCGGCCACCACCAGGGACCCGACCGGGGCCCGGCCGGCGAACCCGCCGCCGACACCGACCGACAGCACCGCGTCGTAGGGCCCGTCGGTGGCCAGCAGGGTGGCCACGCCCGCCGCCGCCGCGGCCGGGCCCACGCCCACCGCGACGCAGGTCAGTTCCCCGGCTCGGGTCGCCGCCCGGCGTACCTGGTATGCCAGCGCCTGGCCGGGCGGGCCGGCCGGCAGTCCGGCCAGCACCGCGTCCCGCTCCGCGGCCACCGCGGTCACCGCCAGGATGCGCGTCACCCCCCGCGTCCTCGCCGAGGTTTTCGCAAGAAAACCTGCAC
>DASULA010000403.1:0-4005 GCA_036278435.1 Mycobacteriales bacterium
GCCGGTCGGGGCGTGCCCGGTTCCACCGCCCGCCACAGCTCCCGGTCAACGAGCCCGACCGACACCGCGGTGGACACCGTCCACCGGAACGGCATCCGGGACGCGGCCGGCACCCGGTTGATCACCGATCGGGCCCTGATCTCGTAGCAGGTCACGCCGCGGAAACCCGGGGTGTCGAACGTGCGCACCACCGCCCCGCCCGTGCCGCCGCCGCCCTCCTCGTCACCGAACAACGTCGGAGTGAGGCCCGGTCCGAGTGCGGACAGCCGCAGGTGATCCCAACGCATGATCGTAGTAGAACACATGTTCGAATAACTCGCATCTCGCGCTCAGTGGGGCGCCCGGTGGCATCAGCCTGCGATCGTCGGGTGCGGGCGGCAGAGGATCGTTGACCGGCACCTCGTGGCCGTTGTCGAGGTCGGCCCGCTCGCCGCCGGCGCCCTGTTCCTCGCTGAAATGTGAGAATCACACCGTGGATACCGCGCTGACCGCAGTGGTGGGCCTGCTCGCCGGGCTGCTGTTGCTGTGGGCGGTCCTCGTCGCGGTGTTGGCGATCGCCCGGCCCCGCGGAAATGGCGTCACCGAGGCACTGCGGCTGTTCCCCGACGTTCTGCGCCTTGCTCTGCGGTTGGCCCACGACCCGTGCCTGCCGCGCGGTGTCCGAGTCCGCCTCTGGCTGCTGCTGGCCTACCTGGCCAGCCCCGTCGACCTGGTTCCCGACTTCATCCCCGTGCTCGGATCCGCCGACGACGCGATCCTCATCGCGATCACAATGCGATCGGTGGTGCGGCGCGCCGGCGATGCCGCCCTGGTCCGGCACTGGCCCGGCACCCCCGGCGGCCTGGACACCCTGCGAGGTCTGGTCGGCATCCCCGACGGGCCACCCGATGTCGACGCGTGAGCGGCGGCGCGGGTCGGCGGGCCGGTCCCGGTCCGCGGCTCAGGTGTGCAGGCCGCACTCGGTCTTGGCCGTGCCGGCCCACCGCCCGGCCCGCTGCTCCTCGCCGTCGGACACCGGCCGGGTGCACGGCGCGCAGCCGACCGAGGCGTATCCCAGTTGCACCAGCGGGTTGACCAGCACCCCGTGCTCGGCCGCGTAGGCATCCACGTCGTCCTGCCGCCAGCAGGCCAGCGGGTTCACCTTCACCATGCCGCGCCGGGCGTCCCATTCCACCACCGGAACGTCCCGGCGGGTCACCGCCTCGTCCCGGCGCAGACCCGACGCCCAGGCGTGGTACGGGGCCAACGCCCGGGCCAGCGGTTCCACCTTGCGCATGGCGCAGCAGCGGTCCGGGTCCCGTTCGTACAGCCGCGGACCGTGGGCGGCGTCCTGCTCGGCCACCGTGTGTTCCGGGGTCACCGTGATCAGGTTCACCGGCAGGGTGGCGGCCACCGCGTCGCGCGTGCCGATGGTCTCGGCGAAGTGATACCCGGTGTCCAGGAACACCACGTGCGCGCCGGGGCGCACGGTCGATGCCAGGTGGGCCAGCACCGCGTCGGCCATCGACGAGGTCACGCAGAACCGGTCACCGAACTCGGTCGCGGCGAACCGCAACACCTCGGTGGGGTGCGCTCCCTCCAACTCCTCGCCGGCCCGCCTGGCCAGCGCGGCCAGCCGCGGGTGCTCGGACTCCGGAGCACTCATCTCCGCCCTCCCATACCGTGCCGCCTGGTCCGCCCCGCTACCGCCGCGCCGATGGCCCAACCTCCGCCGACCCGTCGCCGTCCGCGCCGGCGGCCTCCGTACCGCCGACCAGGCGCAGCCGCCAAACCCGCCGGCACAGTTCGCAGGCCCACTCGCCGGCCTGCTCGCCAGCCGGGCGAATCCTCTCCTCGCCGCAGTACGGGCAGTAGAACGGCGGCAGGTGCCGCCCGCCCGGCTCACCCACGGCGCACCGTCACGTCAACCACGACTCCTCGGCGCGCGCCACGTAGCCGGCGAACCGCTCTCCGGGCTCGCGCCGGGCCAGGTAGCCGCGCAACACCCGCTCAACGTAGTCGGTGGCCTCCTCGGCGGTCACCCGCAGCCCGCGGAACTTGCGGCCCAGCGCGGGTTCGGCCCCGAGGTGGCCGCCCAGGTGCACCTGGAAGCCCTCCACGTCCTGGCCGTCGTCGCCGGTGAGCACGCATCCCTTCAGCCCGATGTCGGCGACCTGGAACCGCGCGCAGGAGTTCGGGCAGCCGTTCACGTTGATGCTGACCGGCTCGTCGAAATCGGGCAGCCGGCGTTCCAGATCCTCATACAGTCGACGTGCCCGCGCCTTGGTCTCCACCATGGCCAGCTTGCAGAACTCCAGCCCGGTGCAGGCCAGCGTGCCGCGCCGGAACGCGCTCGGCGCCACCGGCATCCCGCTGGCCTCCAGCGCGGCCACGCACGCGTCCACGTCGTCGCCGGCCACGTCCGGGATCACCACGTGCTGCTGGGCGGTGGTGCCGACCCGCCCGGAGCCGTACCGGTCGGCCAAGTCGGCCAGTTCGGTGAGCTGGGTGCCGCTGGTCCGCCCGGCCAGCAGGGCCGCGCCCACAGTGAACCGGCCGTCATGCTGTTCTGCCACCCCGAGGTGGTCCCGGCCCTCGGTCGGCTCCGGTGCCGGGCCGTCGGGCAACGGACCGGCCAGGTACTCGGTCTCCAGCACCTCGCGGAACCGCCGCGGACCCCAGTCGGCCACCAGGAACTTCATCCGGGCGTGGTTGCGGGACCGCCGGTACCCGTAGTCGCGGAAGATGCCGGTGACCCCGGCCCACACCTCGGCCACCCGGTCCGGCGGCACGAACGCGCCCAGCCGCACGGCCAACTTCGGATTGGTGGACAGCCCGCCGCCGACCCACAGGTCGTACCCCGGCCGCCCGTCCGGGCCGACCACGCCGGCGAACGACACGTCGTTGAGTTCGTGGTTCGTGCAGTGCCGCGCACACCCGGAGATCGACGTCTTGTACTTGCGCGGCAGGTTGGAGAACGCCGGGTCACCGATGTACCGGTCGGCCACCGCCCGCAGCGCCGGGGTCGAGTCGAGCGCCTCCCCGGCGGTCACCCCGGCCAGGGGGCAGCCGACGATGACCCGCGGCACGTCCCCGCACGCCTCGGTGGTGGACAGTCCCACCTCGTCCAACCGGGCCCAGATCTCCGGCACGTCGGTGATCCGGATCCAGTGCAGCTGCACGTTCTGCCGGTCGGTGACGTCGGCCACGTCCCGGCCGAACTCGCTGGCGATACCGGCCACGGTGCGCAGCGCGCGGGTGTCCAGTCGCCCGCCGTCGATCCGGACCCGCATCATGAAGTACTGGTCTTCCAGGTCCTCGGGTTCGAGCACCGCGGTGCGCCCACCGGGGATGCCCTGCGCGCGCTGGGTGTAGAGCCCGAACCACCGGAACCGGCCACGCAGGTCACTCGGGTCGATGCTGGCGAATCCGGTGCGGGAGTACACGTCGATGATGCGTTGCCTGACCTTCAGTCCGTCCTCGTCGCGCTTGAGTCGCTCGGTCGGATTGAGCGGCTCGCGGTAGCCGAGCGCCCACTGGCCCTGGCCGGTCCGTGCCATGTCATCCTCGCGGTGATCGTGACGGGTCGCGCCCGATCGACGCGCACCCGGCCGGCCGGGACGGCGGGGCGACGGAGGGCACGACGTGTTGACGGGGATGTGCGTCCGGAGATCTGGATTGCCGCGTTCCCGGGTCGGTGCGGTGGCCGTGTCCGAAGTCGGTACTGGTTGCGGCGGGAACGGTTACCGCGGCGACCGGGGGCGCCCGCGACCGGGACACGCCGCGCTGATCGCCCGCTGCAGGTCGACATGCAGCCGGGCGACGAGGGGCACGCCGCGGGACGTCACGGTTCCAGAGTGACACACCGGATCGCTCCTGGCGACACCCCGCGGTGTGAGTCGGATCGGAACCGACCCCGGTTCCGACCTCCCGGCGCGGGCGGTGTCGTGGCGGGCCGGCCGGGCCCGCCACCCGGGTGGTGCGACCTGGGTGGTGCGGCCAGGGGAGGGGACCCGTTCATCTACA
>DASULA010000404.1:0-20977 GCA_036278435.1 Mycobacteriales bacterium
CGACCATGACGCGCACGACGTGTCGTACGCCGGAACCCGCGGCAACATCGCCAACATCCCGGACGGGTTGCGGTGTGAGAAGCTCACCTGGGACCCGGACGGGCCGCCGGTGGAGGACCAGATCCGCCCGTGGGTCGCCGAACAGAAGCCGTTCGAGCGGATCATCACCCGGCACGAGGCGCTCATCCTGCCGGCCGCCGTGCTGCGCGACGAATTCGGGATACCCGGCCTGCCCACCGCCGTGGCCCGCAACTTCCGGGACAAGGTGGCGATGAAGACGGCCGTGGCGGCAGCGGGCCTGGCCACGCCTCGGTTCGTCTCGGCCAGCCAGCTACCCGACACCGTGCCGTGGCAGGGCCAGACGGTGGTCAAGCCACGCGACGGGGCGGGCAGCAAGGGCGTGTGGGTGTTCGACGACTATCCGGCCGCACGGGCCTTCGTTCAGTCCACCGTCGCCCCCGACGAACGGGACGGCCTGGAGGTGGAGGAGTACCTGATCGGCCAGATCTGGCATGTCGACGGGTACCTGTTCGAGCGGGAACCGGTCGCCGTGCAGGCGTCCCGGTTCATCAACAGTTGCCTGGCCTTCGAGCATGGCGAACCGCTCGGCTCGGTGCAGTACCCGCGCCCGGATCTGGAGGCGTGGGCGGTGGAGTGCGTCCGCGCGCTGGGCGGGCGTTCGCTCACCTTCCACCTGGAGCTGATCGAGACCGAGCGTGGTCCGGTCCTGGTGGAGGTCGCCGGGCGGTGTGGCGGCGGCCACATCGCCGACGCGACCCTGGCCCGGACGGGGGTGTACCTGCACACCGTGGACATGGCCTCCGACGTGGCCGGACGGTTGGCCACCCACCTGATCGGCGCGCCGTCGGACCAGGCGTACGGCTGGTTCTGCTACCCGGGACACGTCCACCAGGGCACGACCTGCGACGTCAGTGTGCCCGACGGGATGCTGGATGACCCTCGGGTGAGGGAGTTCCGGGTCTACCCACGCGGTGTCGCACTGCCCACGGGCCGGTCGTACCGGCCGGAGAACCTCCCGCTGGTCGGGATGGTGCACGGTCCGGACCCCGACGCGCTCGACCGGTGGATCCGCGAGCTGTTCGCCCGGGCGTCGGTGCGTGGCTTGACCCCCTCCTCGCCCTGAGGGGGTGGGGACCTGGCGCGCGAGGTGGTGACCCGCCGCTGGTCACCGAGCCAGCCGGGGCCCTGGCCGTGGCGGGGGTTGCCGACCCGGTCGGCTACGTTCGTTCCCGCACGGCGTCCCGGCGCCGCTCGTCGGCCAGCCGGGCCGTCACGATGGCCAGCAGCTCCTCCACGTCGTACTCGGCCCGTCCGGGGCGGCCGTAGCGGCAGATCTTGCCGCGGCTCGCCCACTTGCGGATGGTCGCCTCGGAGACCCCCGCTGCCATGGCCGCCAGCCGGGTGGGCACCGTGCGCCGGCGGGGCGGACGGCTCACCTGGCACCGCCGGTCGTGGCGGAGGATCGCTGGCCGGAGCGCAACAGCAGCCACCGCTCGGGCGGCCAGTCGTGCCCGTCCTCGCACTCCACCCGCGCCGGAGAGTGTTCGGTCCCCAGGATCGCGTGCACCGTCTGCCCGCAGCCCGGCCGCATGCACTGCCCGAGTTCCACCCGATGAACGTCCGACGGGTAGGCCGTGGCGCGTCCGATACCGACCAGCTCCCCGACCTCGGCAACGAAGTCGGAGGCCGCCGGGTGTGCGGCCAGGGCGTCGAGGTGACGGGCCAGGAACGCGGTGAGGTCTGGCACCTCGCGCCGTTCCGGCGCCCGCACGCCTCGTTCCCGCACCACCAGCGCCGACCAGGACGTGAGCACGGTGAGCATGTCCAGTCGGGCGGTCACGGCGGCCTCGTTCAGCGGGATGCCCGCACCGCCGCCACCGCTGATCCGTTCGGTCAGTCCGTGCCACGGGTGGGCCAGTACCTGGGCACACGCCTCGTACAACTCCGGCAGGCTGCTCAGGTCGGCGCGGACCCGGTCCAAACAGCTCGGGCAGACCGCGGAATCCGCGGCGGCCACACGGGGCCACGACTGGCCGGCAGCGGGGCGGCACTCCGCCACCGCGCAGCGTTTGGGCCGTTTCCGTTGGGCGAACGCACCGGCGTTCCCGTCCGGGACCGCCCCCCTCGCCCGTGCTGTGTTCGCCATCGCGCCTCCCCAGAGGTACGTGCCCAGTCAACGGCTAGCGGCAGCAGATTGATCAAGGTCAACGATCTCGGGAGATCCTAACAATCATATCGATCTATTGCCTTATAATTCACACTATGAATTTGATTGTCTCTCCCTTGAGTCGGCTGGGGGGAAAGCGGCCCAATGCCACGCGGACGCGCCTGTCCGGCCTGGTCAGGGCCCCGGTTGGCCCGGCTTGTTGCCGTGACCGGGACACCGCCGGCCGGCGGTCCGCCGGCGGGGAGGAGGGCTGAGCCGGGTCGCCCACTCGGTGCGCCGTGCCGTGCTGCCTCCTCCCGGCGCGGCGCGGATCGCCGGGTCGGCGCTGGCCGACGCGATCGGCACCGGGCTGTTCCTGTCCGGGTCGGTGGTGTTCTTCAACCGGCGACTGGGTTTCGACGCCGCGATCATCGGCGTCGGGCTGTCGGCCGCCGGCTTCGTCGCGCTGTTCGTGGTGACGCCGCTGGGCGCCCTCACCGACCGCGTCGGCTACGCCCGCTCGCTGCGGGCCACGCACGCCCTGCGCGCCGTGGTCTACCCCTGTTACCTGCTGGTCCACAACGTCGCCGGGTTCGTAGCGATCCTCGTCCTTGTCACGGTGGGCGACCGGCTGGCCGCGCCGGTGTTCCAGGCCCTGGTCGGGAGCACGGTGGGCGGGTCCCGGCGAACCGAGACCATGGGCTACGTCCGCGCACTGCGCAACGCCGGGTTCTCCGTGGGCGCGCTGCTGACCAGCCTCGCCCTCGCCGCGAACACCCGGGCCGGCTACGACGCGCTCGCCCTCGGCAACGCCGCGTCGTTCGCGGTGGCCGGACTGATGCTGGTGCGCGTGCCCAACGTGACCGCTCCCTCCGCACGGTCCGGCGTTCTGCGGCTGCGCGGCATCCATCCGCGCTATTTGCTGATGACAGCGATCAACAGCGTGCTTCTGTTGCATGACACGATCCTGGTGGTGGCGCTGCCGTTGTACGTGGTCAGCCTGACCAGGGTGCCGGCCACGGTGCTCCCCCTGATGTACGTGCTGAACACCGTGCTGGTGGTCGTCCTCCAGCGCCGGATCAGCCGGAGGGCCACCACGATCCCCGACGCCGCGCGGGCGGTGGAGGTGGCCGGCTGGTACCTGGCCATCAGTTGCGGGCCGTTCGCCGCGGCGGCGGTACTGTCCCCCGGGCCCGGAACGGTCGCTCTGGTGGTCGGCGTCGTGGTGCTCACGATCGGCGAGTCACTCCAGATCGCGGGGGCGTGGGAGCTGTCCCACGAGCACGCGCCGGTCACCGATCGGGGGATGTATTTGGCCGTCTTCAGCATGGGGGTGGGCGTGCAGCGGTCGGTCGGACCGACCCTCCTGGCGCTGTTCGGCGTGCTCGGCACGGCGACCTGGCTACCGCTGGCCGCCTCCCTCGCGGTCGCCGGTCGGGCGGCGCGCTGGTGCGGGCACCGGCCACCCCCGGCGGAAGTCCTCCCGGCCCCGGCCGGCCCGTCCGGAACATGATCGAGGGCGCCTCTATCCTGAGCCGTGGGCCGATGTGCCCGAGCGGGAGGAGGACCCACCGGTGAAATGGGCAGGCGCCCACATACTGACCATCGAGCAGTTCACGCTGGGTGACATCGAGGAGCTGTTCGCCCTGGCCGACCGGATGCTGGTCTACGCACGCCGGGAGCGGCGCAGCCACGTCCTGGCCGGCGCGGTGCTGGGCAACCTGTTCTTCGAGCCGAGTACCCGGTCCCGGCTCAGCTTCGGCGCGGCCTTCAACCGGCTCGGCGGGCACGTCCGGGAGACGACCGGCTTCGCCTTCTCGTCGATGGCCAAGGGGGAGTCCATCTATGACACCAGCCGGGTGGTCAGCGGCTACCTGGACATCCTGGTGGTGCGCCATCCGGACGAGGGCGCGGTCGGCGAGTTCGCCGCGGCCACCAACATCCCGGTCATCAACGGCGGCGATGGCATCGGCGAGCACCCCACCCAGGCCCTGCTCGACCTGTACACGCTCAGCCGGGAACGAGACCTGCGCCCCGGTGGTCTGGCCGGAATGACCGTCGCCCTGGTCGGCGACCTGAAGTATGGCCGGACCGTGCACTCGCTGACCAAGCTGCTCGCGCTCGAACGGGACCTCACGTTCGTATGCGTGGCCCCCGAGCCGTTGCAGTTGTCCGCCGACCTGGCCGAACACCTGCGGGTGCGCGGGCACCGGGTGGTCCTCACCGATGACCTCGCCGAGGGACTGCGGGACGCCGACGTGATCTATGCCACCCGCATCCAGGAGGAGCGGTTCCCGGTGAATCCCGAGATCGTCGCGCAGCAGGACCAGTTCCGGATCGACGCCGCGCTCTACGAGAAGGTGTGCCGGCCGGGCACCGTCCTGATGCACCCGTTGCCACGCGACAGTCGCCGGGGTGGCAGTGAGCTGTCGGTGGACCTGAACACCAACCCCTCCCTGGCGATCTTCCGGCAGACCGACAACGGCATCCCGGTGCGGATGGCGCTGTTCGCGCTGGTACTCGGCGTCGACGACCGGGTGGAGGAGTACGACCGCGAGGTCACCTGGTATCGGCCGACCCGCTTCGGCGTCGACGACACCCGAGACATCCTGCGCTGACCGATACCGATACCCGCCGGAGCGGCGTTCCCTGTCGAGGTTCCCGACCCCGCGCCCGGGTTTCGCCCGCCCGGGCTCGGGTTTGGCCGGTTGCCCGGATGGGTAGGTGACATCGAATCCGAGCGAGCGGAGGTGGTGTGCGTGGTCCCGGCGGCGCGCGTTGTGGTGTGGGCCGCGCGCGGGAACCGCACCGTGGACGTGCGCATGCTCCGCGGACCGCGGCAGGGCCGGTTCGAGCCGCCGCCCTACCTCGCCGGCCACGCGTCCCGGGGAGAGTACGACCTGTCCGATCGGTCCGAGCGGGACGCCGCCTACGAACTGCTGCTCTGCCACGGCACCGCCGAGGACATCACCGGCTGGGTGAACGCCGGGATGCTCGCCGGATCCCTCGACGCGCTCGGTCTGGCCCCGCACGTGGCCGGGCCGTGGCGCCGCGCGCTGCGCGACCTGGGACTGCTGCCCTCCGACGAGCCCACCGACGAGCCGGACGGCGGGCGAGACCGCGCGGCCGGCCATCCCGGTGGCGACGGTGCCGACGGCGACCGGGGGGACAGCGCGGATTTCAGGGGATCGGGGGGACGCCGGGGGCCGGCCCGGCCGCGCCGCCCGGGCCCAAATGACCCGGACCTGACCGGCGGCACCCGGCCCACCGCGCCGGCCGCCTGACCGGCCGGTTCAGCCGAATTCGACGGACGTCCCGCCCAGCACGTTCACCGTGCGGATGACGATCGTCGGGGCACCGGCCAGCGGCGGAGTATCCGGCTGGTTCACCGAGGACCCGCCCAGCACGTTGACCCCGTCGACGTCCACGTGCACGCCGTGGGGCACCACCACGCTGGCCCCGCCGAACACCGTGATGATCTTGATCAGGACCTGGTGGGCACCGAGTTCGGCCTTGCGCAGGTCCAGCTCGGCGCCGCCGAACACGCACACCACGGTGCTCTCCGGGTCGACCCGCCATCGGCCCTTCAGTTCCAGGCCGGACAGGATCGCGATCCGGCGCCGCCGCCGACCGGTCACCGCGCGGCCCGCCACCGGCCGCACCGCCGGAGCCGTCGGGGATCCCGACTCGGGCAGATCGGCGGTCACCTGGGCCAGTTCGCCCCGGGTACGGGCGGCGTAGACCGCGTCGGTGCGGTCGGTGAACTCGTCCAGGGTGATGCGGCCCTCGCCGCACGCGTCACCCAGCCGCGCCACCACCGCCTCGCGCTCGGCGTCGGACACCCGCAGCGACAGTTCGTCGGACCGTTCGTCGTCCACCGGCTCCCCTCCGAACGGAGTACACGTACATCCGGCCGATGCCCGCCGAAAGGATAGGTTACAAAAGAACCAACCGACCATACGTGCACATCGGGCGTTCGGGTCGTCCCGGTACCGGTGCGGGGCACGGCGGACAGGAGCGCAGGGTGACTTCGATGCGGGCGGCACGGTTCGACACCCGGACCCGGGCGCTTGGCGTGCGGCAGGTACCGGTCCCCGAGCCCGGTCCCACCGAGGTACTGGTGCGGGTCCGGGCGTGCGGCATCTGCCTGTCCGACGTGCACCTGATCGACGGCACCCTGCCCTCGCCGCTGCCGGTGGTGACGCCCGGCCACGAGGCGTCCGGGGTGGTCGAACGGCCCGGCGCCCTGGCCGCGGGCTGGCGCCCGGGGCAGCGGGTGGTGATGGCCGGCGGGGGGCCGTGCGGTACCTGCGCGATGTGCGCCCGCGGGCGGGCCGAGGACTGTTGGGCGCCGCGGATCATGGGCTTCGGCTATGACGGGGCCTGGGCGGAGTACGTGGTGGTTCCGGCCGGCGCGCTGACCGAGATCGGCGAGGATCTGCCGTTCGAGCAGGCCGCCGTGCTGGCCGACGCGGTGGCCACCCCCTACGCCGGGCTGGTGGAACGTGCCGCGCTCCGGCCGGGCGAGGCGGTCGGGTTGTGGGGGATCGGCGGGCTGGGCGTGCACGCGGTGCAGATCGCCCGGCTGGTCGGGGCCGCGCCCATCATCGCGGTCGACCCCCTCCCGGCGGCCCGGCAACGCGCGCTCGACCTGGGCGCGGACGCCGCACTCGACCCTGCCGGCGATCCCGCCGGCGACGTGACCGCCGAGGTGCTGCGGATCACCGGCGGGCGCGGTCTGGATCTGGCCGTGGACCTGGTCGGAGCCAACGCGGTGCTCGCCCAGGCCGCGTCCTGCCTCGGCCGGCGCGGCCGGCTGCTGATGATCGGGCTGTCCGCCGAACCCGTGGCACTGGGCCCCAGCGCGCTGTTCGGGGTGTCCTCGCACTCGCTGCTCGGTCACCTGGGGTACGCCAAGCGCCACCTGGACCAGCTCGTGGACCTGGTCGCCGCCGGCCGGCTGGACGTGTCCGGCTCGGTCAGTGACACCGTGGCGCTGGACGACGTGGCCGACGGGGTGCGCCGGCTGGCCAGCAAGGAGGGCAACCCGATCCGTCTGGTGGTCACCCCGGACCGGTGAGCCGGCACCCCGCCGCCCGCCGGTCGGTCACCAGCCATGCGGCCCGGAGGTTTTCGCAAGAAAACCTCGCCATGTAACCGGTTAACCGTGAGGTTTTCGCAAGAAAACCTCACGGTGGGGGCCGGAGGAGACACGGTAGGGGGTTGGTGGGCCGGTTCGGCGGTGCTGGCCGGAGGTGCGGGAGAATCAGACATCGGAGCCGGCAGCCGGACGGTGGGAGGGGCGATCGATGACCGAGCAGGTCGACGTCGTGGTGATCGGGATGGGTCCCGGCGGGGAGGCCGCGGCCGGCGAACTGGCCGACGCCGGGCTGTCCGTGCTGGGTATCGACGCCCGGTTGCTGGGCGGTGAGTGCCCGTACTACGCCTGCGTCCCCACCAAGATGATGATCCGGGCCGCGAACACGCTGGCCGAGGCCGGGCGGGCGCCCACCCTGGCCGGCGATGGCCGCATCGACCCGGACTTCTCCCGGGTGGCCACCCGGATCCGCCGGGACGCCACCGCGGACTGGGACGACCGGGCCGGGGTGGACCGGTTCACCGGCCGGGGCGGCCGGTTCGTGCGCGGCCGGGCCCGCCTGGTCGGGCCGCACACAGTCGAGGTGAACGGGCAGCGGTTCACCGCCCGCCGGGGCATCCTGCTCAACCCCGGCACCGACCCGGCGGTCCCGCCGATCCCCGGTCTGGCCGGCACGCCGCTGTGGACCAACCGCGAGGCGGTCGCGGTCGAGCACGCCCCGAAGTCGCTGTGCGTGATCGGCGGCGGGCCGGTCGGGGTGGAGTTCGCCCAGATGTTCGCCAGGTTCGGGACGGTCACCACGGTGGTGGAGGCCTCCGGCCGGCTGCTCGCCCGTGAGGAGCCCGAAGCCGGTGACCTGTTGGCTCGGGTGTTCCGCGGCGAGCGCATCGACGTCCGCCTCGGCGCCACGGTCAGCCGGGTCGAGCACGACGGGACGGACTTCACCGTCGAGCTGGGCTCCGACCGGGTGCGGGCCGGCAACCTGCTGGTGGCCACCGGACGGCGCACCGCACTGGCCGACCTGGGGGTCGAGGAGATCGGCCTGGACCCCTCCGCCCGGTTCCTCGACCCGGACGAGCGGATGCGGGTCGCCGACGGGGTGTGGGCGATCGGCGACGCCACCGGCCGGGGCGCCTACACCCACATGTCCATGTACCAGGGGTCGATCGCGGCCGGTGACATCCTGGGCCGGCCCGGTCCGGGCGCGGAGTACCACGCGGTGCCCCGGGTCACCTTCACCGACCCGGAGGTCGGCGTGGTGGGAATGACCGAGGCGCAGGCCCGCGAGCGCGGCCTGACCGTGCGGGTCGGGTTCGCCTCGCTGCCGGACTCGGCCCGGGGCTGGATCCACGGGACCGGCAACGACGGTTTCATCAAGCTCGTCGAGGACGCCGATGCCGGCGTCTTGGTCGGTGGCACCTCGGCCGGTCCGGCCGGCGGCGAGGTGCTGTCCGGGCTCGCCGTGGCCGTGCACGCCCGGGTTCGCACCGACCAACTAGCCCGGATGATCTACGCCTACCCGACCTTCCACCGCGCGGTCGGCGTGGCGTTGGCCGCGCTGCGCTGAGCGCGTTCCCGCTCGGTCCGGTGGGACGCTCCGGGGCGGCTCCGGAACGGAGGGCGGGCACTGTGGGCACGGTGAGTACGGCGAGCATGGACGTGCTGGACTGGCGGCGGCGGGTGTGGCGGTTGTACGGCCGAGTGCGGGCGGCGGCCGACCCGGCGGCCGGACACGCGCTGTGGCGGGCCGGCCGGGACGAGCTGTTCGCCGGCCACCCGGCCTCGCCTCGCCGGGCCGGGCAGCGGCTCGCCTACGCCGACTACGACCCGGCGCTGCGGTTCACCGTGCCGGTGACCGGCGCCACCCCGGCCCGGGTCGAGGTGCCCACCGGCACCGACGGGGTGGTGCCGTTCGAACGGATCGGGGCGGTGCGCCTGCCCGACCTGGGATCGCTGGACGTGTGGTGGCTGGACTCCTACGGTGGCGGCCTCTTCCTGCCGGTGCGGGACGCGACTGCGGGCACCGGCAGCTACGGCGGCGGGCGCTACCTGCTGGACACCGTCAAGGGCGCCGATCTGGGCGGGGACCGGGCCGGCCTGGTGGTCGACCTGAACTTCGCCTACAACCCGTCCTGCGCCTACGACCCGGCCTGGGCCTGTCCGCTGGCACCCCCGGGCAACGTGCTCGCGGCCCCGGTCCGCGCCGGCGAACTGCTCCCCCGACCCGGCTGACCGACCGACCCGACTGACCGGTCTGACCGGGTGCACCGGTTCGCGCGCTTCACCGGGACCGGCGCGGGCATCCCTCCCCAGACCGCGGTACACCAGATGAGTCAGGTCAGTGCAGCAGTGGCCGGTAGTCGGTGCGGACCAGCGGGTCGGAGGTCAGGGCGCCGCCGACCAGCGGCGCTTCGAGCGGAGCCCCGGCCCGGGTGAGCCGCACGCTGGTCACGGTCGGCACCGTGGTCGCCGACAGCACCACCTGGGCGACGGCCAGCACGGCCTGGTCACCGGAGGGGCCCGACACGTCGCCGGACAGGTTGATGGTGGCCTGGCCGTCATGCAGGTCCACCACCGACAGGGACAGCCCCGGCGGCATGGCCGAACCCAGCCCCCGACCCCGCTCGGCCTCGGTGAGCCCGCCACCCAGTTCGCTCATCAGGCTGTCCAGGATCACCCGCGGCGGGCCCGAGCGGGTCGCCCTGATGACGCTGACCAACCTGCCCCGGGCGTCGACGAAGTACAACCGCGGCAGTCGGGCGTTCGGGACCGTCGGCGCCGCCGTGTCGGTCCCGGACGGGCCTGGTGGCAGCAGCGCGGACGGCGCCGAGGACGCCGCGACCAGTCTGGGCGTGGTCTCGGTCGGCACCCCGCAGCCGGCCGCGGACAGTGTCAGGCAGGTGCCCACGGTTGCCAGTACCGCGTTAGCCCGGCGGTTCACGATTCCTCCCTGGGTAGCGACACCACGAACCTGGCCCCACCGCCGGCCCGGTCGGTGCACCACACGGCGCCGCCGTGAGCGCCGATCGTCTCGGCCACCAGAGCCAGGCCCAGACCGGTGCCGGAGGACGACCCGCGCGCGGTGCGGCCGGTGGCGAACCGTTCGAAGATGCGTTCCCGGTCGGCGGCGGGCACTCCCGGTCCGGTGTCGTCGACCAGCACCAGCGCCTCGTCGCCGTTCTGCCGGACGGTGACCCCCCGCACCCCGCCGCCGTGCCGGTCGGCGTTGTCGAGCAGGTTGACGAACGCCCGTTCCAGCCGCGACTTGTCCCCGCGGACCACCGGTTCCCGGTCGCCGTCGAGCAGACTCACCGGCCGGCCCGACCCGGTCAGGGTGTGCGCGAGAAGGTCGTGCAGGCTCACCGGTTCGCCCGACCCGGAGTCCAGGCCGGCGTCGGCCCGGGCCAGTTCCAGCAGGTTGTCCAGCAGCCGGCGGAACCGGGCCAGCTCGGCGGTGACCAGCCCGAGCGCGGTCCGGGCCCGCGGCGGCAGTTCCTCGGCGCGGCCGGACAGTACGTCCACGCTGGCCACCAGCGTGGTCAGCGGGGAGCGCAGCTCGTGACTCACGTCACCGACGAACCGGGTGTCGCGTTCGATGCGTTGCTGGAGCGAGTCGACCATGCTGTTGAATGACCCGACGATGGTGGCCAGGTCGCGGTCGGTGGTGGGCGCCAGCCGGGTGTTCAGTTGGCCGCCGGCGATCTGCGCCGCCGCGCCGGCCACGTGGTTGAGCGGCCGGACCACCCGGGCGCTGGCCCACCAGCCCAGTCCGGCGCCGCCCAGCGCGGTGAGCACCGCGCCGAAGGCCAGCACCGTGCTGAGCACCCGCAGGGTGCCCTGTAGTTCGCTGAGCGACACCACCTCGTAGAGGTACGCCCGCGCGGTCGGCGGCGGCGCCGGCAGCGGCAGGCCCATCACCACCGACGGCTCGCCGTTCACCCGCACCCGGATGATCGACGGTGACCCGGTCTCCACGTCGTGCTGGAGCATGCCCGGCACCTTGTCCCGACCCACGTCCAGCGACGAGGAGAACCACCGGTCTCCCCGGTGCACCACCAGCGCCCCGCCGGCGGACGGGTCGATGGAGACCAACACGTCGGAGACCCTGGTCCCGGTGGTGCTCAGCCGGGCCGCGACCAGCCGGGCGTCGGCGAACACGTGGTGGCGGACGGTGGCCTCGCGCTGACTCAACAGGTACCCGCGGGCGATCTCGTAGGTGGAGGCGGCGAACGTGGCCGACACCAACAGCGCGCCCAGTCCGAACGCCAGTGCCACCCGGCTGCGCAGGCCGCCGCGTCGCACGCCGATCATCCCGGGCTCATCTCGGATCGAGCCGGTAGCCCAGGCCGCGCACGGTGACGACCAGGCGCGGGTTGGCCGGATCGGATTCGATCTTGGTACGCAGCCGGCGGATGTGTACGTCCACGATGCGCTCGTCGCCGAAGAACCCGTGCCCCCACACCTGCGACAGCAGCCCCTGCCGGCTGTGCACGTGCCCCGGACTGGCGGCCAGCTCGCCGAGCAGCCGGAACTCGGTCAGGGTCAGGTGGATGTCGACGTCGCCCCGGCGCACGGTGCCCCGGCTCGGGGAGAGTATGAGCGGTTGGTGCGGGTCGGAGTCCAGGACCACGTCCGGCGGGGCGTCGGCGTCGGCGGACACCCGGGCCCGGCGACGCAGCGCGCGCAGCCGGGCGGTGATCTCCTTGACCTGGAACGGCTTGGTCACGTAGTCGTCGGCGCCGGCCTCCAGCCCGGCCACGATGTCGTGGGTGTCGGCCCGCGCGCTGACCACGATGATCGGGATGTCGCTGGTCCGCCGCACCTCGCGGATGCAGGTGTAACCGTCCATCTCCCCGAGCATCAGGTCCACCAGCATCAGGTCCGGCGGGCTGGTCCGCATCAGTTCCAGGGCGACCTCGGCCCCTGGCGCCTCGACGATCTCGTACCCCTCGTCCTCCAGCGCCAGCCGCAGGATCGCTCTGATCCGGTCGTCGTCCTCCACGACGAGCAGCCGGGTTCCCATACGGCCCATGTTGACAGACCGCCGTGCCCGCCGGAGCCGCCGGACCGCAATGGGCCGGGCCCCCGGCGGGATCGTGACTGGGTTGTCACGGGCACCGCGCGGTCGTCATGAAACAGCAAAGAAACCGTGCGACCGGTCTCAACATGACCGCGGCAGGCTGGAGCTCGACACCATCCCGGCCCTGGACCAGCCCAGCCCGGACCAGCCCGGACCAGCCCGGACCAGCCCAGACCAGCCCAGGAGGCGACGTCCATGCCCTCGCCCGCGTCTCCGGTACCACCCCCGTCTCGTCCCGGGCCAACGCCCGGCGCCACTCCCGCCAGCCGGCCCGAGCCGCTGTCCGGCGGCGTTCGTCCGGTGGCCGGGCCGGCCGGTGAGTCGGTGTGCGACCGGGCCGTGGTCCGGCTCACCGACGCGACGTTCCGGGAGGGCGTGGCCGAGTTGCGCTGGCGGTTGCGCGACCAGATCCTGTCCGGGGTTCGGGTGCTGGTGGTCGACGTGTCCGCGGTGCGCCAGCTCTCCTCGACCGCGGTGGCCGTGCTGCTGGGCGCGCACCGTTCCTGCCGGGCGCGCGGTGGCGGTGTGATCATCCGTAACCCCAACCGCCGCACCCTGGACCTGCTCCGGCGCACCGGACTGTGGCGGGTGCTGCGTCCGGAGTTCACCGACGAGGGTGGATCCCCGACCGACCGGCGGGTGGGGAGCGGCTGACATGGCGATCGTCCTTCCGGTCGGCCGCCCGAAGTACGCGGTCGAGGAGTGCCCCGGTGCCAACGGTCTGGGCTGGCGGATCTGTGTCGGGCATCAGGCCACCGGCTGCGTGGGTGTGCTGCCCGGCGCCGACCGGCTGCGCGTGGTGGTCGCCGAACCGCTGTCGAAGACCTGCCCGCGCGGCCTGCGCCAGCGGCTGGTCGGACTGGCCGGCGAACTGCTCGCCGCCGGGGCCGGGCTGGCCGAGTCGGCCGACGCCCTGATGCGGCACGCCGACGAGGACCGCCGGACCGCTCCGCAGGCCGGGCTGACCCTGCTGGACCTGCTGCCCGACGGGGAGGCGTTGGTGGCCTGCCGGTACGCGCCGTCCGCGGTGCACGTCACCGCGGACGGGCTGAGCCTGCGCCCGGCCATGCCCGGCACCGGGAATGCCACTGTCACGCTGGCCCGCGGCGACCACCTGCTGGCCTACTCGGGCACATTCCTGGAGGTGGTGCCGCCGGGGATCTTGGCCGACTTGGCCGATCTGCCCGGCCGCCGCGCCGAGCTCGACTCCTGTGGCCTGTGGCACACCCTGGCCGCCGGCTGCGACCCGCTCGGCCCGGCCCCCGACCTCGCCGTCATCACCCGCACCCGCTGACCCGTCACCGGTCCTGGTCCCGGTGCTGTTGACCAGTCGGACAACGGCGTCCAGCCGGGATCGTCGCGAGCGGAGCGGGAGCGGAGAGGTACGTCGTGTACTTGACGTACGTGCCGTTGAGTGCGAGGGTTGCTGGGGTGAGATCGGGGGTGTCCAGTGGCCACGGTGCGGTACGACAGTTTCACGCAGGCGCGCGCCCATCTGAAGGATCTGTTGGACGCGGCTGCCAGCGGCCGCGTGGCGACGGTCCGGCGGGACACCTCCTGGGCGGCGGTGGTCGACGCCGAGCGGCTCCGGCACTTTCTCACCCTGGTCAGCCCGGCCCGGGCGGAGACGGTCGCCGAGGCCGACGGCTGGTCGGTGTTCATCCCCGGACTGCCCGTGGCCGCTGACGGGAGCACCTTCGACGATGCCGTCACCGAGATGATCGACGCCCTGCGGGAGTACGCGGCGGACTGGCAGGACCGGCTGGCCGACGTGCCGAACCACCGGGACAACTGGGGCCTGGTGCAACTGGTCAGCCTCAGCGACGACGACCAGTTGCGTGACTGGCTGGTCGGGTCCCCGGCGTGACCGCGCGATGAGTTGGCCGCCGGCCACCCGCAAGGATCACCAGCACTTCTGCCAGGTCGAGGGGTGGCGTCGAGTACGTGACGCGCGCGGGCGGACCGGTACGCATCACGTCACCGACGAGTTGGATCTGCCCGACGGGCGGGTCCTGCGAACGAGGGTCTCCCACCCGGTCGACCGGACCGACTACGGGCTCAGTCTGTGGCGCCACATCCTCCGGGACCAACTCCACGTCGCCGAACCGGTGTTCTGGGGTTGTGTCCGCGACGGGGTCACACCGGATCGAGGTGTGCCGACGATCCCCGCGCACGCCCTTCCCGCCGAACTGGTGCACCTGCTCCTCACCCGGGTCGGCCTCACCGACGCCGAGGTCGCGGGAATGACCAGGCGGGATGCCCTCGCCCGCATCCACCGGCACTGGACCGAACCCGACTGACCATCCCTCGTCGACGTTCCGGGCGCGAGGTCAGGTGGGGGTACGGGTGCGGAGGAAGTTGGTGGCGATCAGGTGGAGTGCGGTCCGGCCGTTCTGGTTGAGCACCTCGGCCCGGGTGCGGACCACACCCCGGTCGGGTTTGGAGGCCGAGCGGCGGGCGTCGAGGATGGTCAATCGGAGCCGGAGCGTGTCGCCGGGGCGCACCGGCAGCAGCCAGCGCAGCTCGTCGATGCCGGGGCTGCCCAGGCTGGCCACCCGGGACAGGTAGTTGTCGGCCAGCAGCCGCATCATCACCGCGGTGGTGTGGAAGCCGCTGGCGATGATCCCGCCGTAGATGCCCCGGGCGGCGGCCTCGGGGTCGACGTGGATCGGCTGCGGGTCGAACTCGCGGGCGAACTCGATGATCCGCGCCTCCTCCATGGTCACGTCGCCGAACTCGTACACCGCACCGGGCCGGTAGTCCTCGAAGTACCGCTCCCCGGTCGGCACCCCGAACTCCGTCAACACCGCCGCCGGGTCAGTTCCGTCCGTTCCGTCTGCTCCGTCCACGTGCCGATCACACCAGAACCGGCGCGTCGGGCCAAGTGCGACGGGTGGCACATCGACCCCGTGCGGTGTCCCTGACGGACTGTGGGCCGCCGGACACCCTGCGCCCAGCCCAGTTTCGGACGGTAACCGGCTGTCTGCCCCTGATGTGGTTGAGTATGGGCCGTCCGCCACGCCCCCGGACGGAGGCCGCCCGTGATCGACCCCATCCGCCGCCGGATCCGGCCGGCGCCCGCCGCGCGCCTGCTCGCGGCCGTGGTGACCGTGGCCAGTGTGAGCGCGGCCTGCTCGGGCGGCGTCAACGACGGGGCCCCGCCGGCCGGTGTGACCTCCTCGCCGGTGACGGCGCTGCCCAGTGGCCCGCGCCCGTCCGCGGCGTCCGCGCTCGGGCCGGACGACTGGCCCACCTACCACCGGGACAACAGCCGGCACGGCGTCGCGCCGCACCTGGCGGCCCGTTCGGCGCTGTCGATGTCCTGGTCGGCCAAGCTGGACGGCGCGGTGTACGGCCAACCGCTGGTGGTCGGCACCCGCCTGCTCGCCGCCACCGAGAACGACACGATCTACGCGCTGGACCCCGACACCGGGCAGACCCTGTGGTCGGCGCACGTGGGCACACCAGTACCCCGGGCCGCGCTGCCGTGCGGGAACATCGACCCGCTGGGCATCACCGGAACCATGGTGTACGACCCGGACACCGGCCTGGTGTTCGCGGTGGCCGAGATCACCGGCGGTCACCACATCCTGGTCGGCGTGGACGTGTCCACCGGCAAGCTCGCCTCCCGGGTCACCGTGGACCCGCCCAAGGGTGACCCGGTGGCCCACCAGCAGCGCGGCGCGCTCACCCTGCTGCGTGGGCGGGTCTACGTTCCCTACGGCGGGCTGGCCGGCGACTGCGCGCGGTACGTCGGCTCGGTGGTCTCCGCGCCGACCACCGGAGCCGGCGGGCTGCGGTCCTACGCGATCCCGACCAGCCGGGAGGGTGGCATCTGGGCCACCCCAGGCGGGGTGGTCGACGGTGACCGGCTGCTCTTCGCGGCGGGCAACGGCGCGTCGCACACCAACTACGACGGCAGTGACTCGGTCATCTCGCTCACCCGCGACCTGACCCGCGCGGACTTCTTCGCCCCGTCCACCTGGCCGCTGGACAACGAGTCCGACCTGGACCTCGGCTCGATGAGCCCGGTGCTGGTCGGTCGGTTCGTCTACATCGCCGGCAAGCGCGGGGTGGGGTACCTGCTGCGGCCCGACCGGCTCGGCGGCATCGGCGGCCAGGTGTCGCTCAAGCAGTCCTGCCGGGCGTTCGGCGGCAGCGCGGTGGACGGCGACACCATGTACCTGCCGTGCCCGGACGGGCCGATGGCGCTGCGCGTCGGCACCGACGGCACGGTGACCACGGTGTGGAAGTCCGCGGTCGCCGCGGCCGGTTCGCCGGTGGTTGGCGGCGGCGTGGTCTGGGTGGTCGACTACGACGGCGGCGTGCTCTACGCGCTGAACCCGACCACCGGGGGCGTGCTGGACAAGGTGACGATCGGCACCGCGCCGCACTTCGCCTCGCCCACCCTGTCCGGCGGATCGGCCTACGTGGGCACCGTGCGGGGTGTGGTGGCCGTCAACGGCGCCTGACCGCGCGCCGGTGTCGCCGGCGGGTCAGCCACCCAGGGCGCGGATCATGTTCATGATCGACTCAAGCTGGGCGCCGCCGTGGATCGGGTAGTCCGCGTCGAACGCGCCCAGGTAGCCCCACCAGTCGAAGCAGCCCTGCGGGTTCACCGGGGTGGCGGTGGCCTGCGGGTAGAGCACGATCGTGTCGTTGGTGTCGGCGTAGGGGTCCAGGTTGGCCTCGTCCACGAACGTGGTGCCGATCGCGTCGAACCCCTGTAGGCAGCCGTGCAGGGCCACCACCAACCGGCAGGGCCGCCCGGCCGCACACGACGCCGGAACGTAGGCGAACCCGTCCCGGCCGAGGCTCAGAGCCGCCGCGCTGCCGGTGACCGCCTGCCGGTCCTGGTCGAACCGGATCAGGGTGCCGGTCAGCGGCCCGGTGTTGGGCGGGTTCACCGACCCGAACAGGGTGGCCAGCAGGTCGCGCTGCGGGTCGGTGCCGCAGTCGTTCAGGAACGGACTGGCGGTCACCGGGCAGGGGCTGGATCCCAGCGGAGTGACCCATGCGTGCCCGGCGGCCGAGCCCGAGTCGTACCGCACGTTCGCCCCGAAGTGCCGGTAGAAGCGGACCAGGTCATCGGTCACCGATCGGGCCACCGTGCCGTCGTTGCCACCGTGGAACACGTACACCGGCTGCCCGCTCAGGTGGCTGATTGGGTCAATCTACCCCAGCGCGCCCCAGGTCGCCGCGTCGGCCTCCAGCCCGGCCAGGTGGTCCGGCGCGGCGTTGTCGGTGCAGCCCTCCAGCGCCTGGGCCAGGGCGAACTGGGCGCAGTAGTACGGCCCGGCCGCGAAGATCGCGGCGCCGGAGATCTGGCTGGAGTAGGCCACCTGGAGTTGGATGGCCATGTACCCGTCGGCCGAGACCCCGGCCACGTAGATCCCGGAGATGTCGTGCGCGGACAGCACTCCGGGCACCGGTGCCACGGTCTGCCCGGCGGCCACCGCTGGCGTCACCGCGATCGGGCCGGACGCCCGGCTGAGCGCACCGGCTGGACCGGCCTGGGTGACTGGACCGGCTTCGCCGGCTTGGGCGGCCGGGCCGGGCGTGCACAGGCCGACCGCGACCACCGCGACCGCGCCGAGGCTCGCGCTGGCGTGGGTGCGCATGGGTGGGCTCCTCTCCGCGAACGCACCGCGGAACGGGCCGCCCGGCCTGCGGTGCGGGCGTACCGGCCACGGTAGGTGCCCGAGCCGCCGGCCGGAATGTGCGCCGGCCACACCCTTTCCCGGCGGGAGTGTGGCCGCCGGCCACACCACCGGCCGGCCCGGCCCGCGGCCGTCCGGCAGCGGCACAGGTCACACCGGGCGGGCGGTCCGACCCGTTCCCGGCCGGTCGCCGCGCCGGTACGTTGGGATCGGGCTGGTCGATCGGCCGGGCCGATCGGGCCGGCAGCGCCGGCCAGAACCCACAGAACCCACAGAACCCACGGAAACCGGCGGGACCGGCCGGCCGTACGGAGGGCGCGAGGCGTTGAGCCAACCGGAGGACTGGACCGAACCGGGCGCCTTCGAGGTCTCCCCGGGCGTGTACCGCATCCCGCTGCCCCTACCCAACGACGGCCTGCGCGCGGTCAACGTCTACGCACTCATCGACGGCCCGGACCTGGTGCTGGTGGACGGCGGCTGGGCGCTGGAGCGCTCGCAGCGCCAACTTGAGGTCGCGCTGGCCAGCATCGGCCGCGGCCTGCCGGAGATCACCCGCTTCCTGGTGACCCACGTCCACCGGGACCACTACACCCAGGCGGTGGCCATCCGCCGGCAGACCGGGGCCCGGGTGTTTCTGGGCAGCGGCGAGGAACCGTCGCTGCGGGCACTGGCCGCCCCCGGCGCCACGCCGCTGGCCACCCAACTGCGGCTGTTGGCCACGGCCGGCGCCGGGCCGCTGGTCACCGAGTTGCTGGCCCGGGTCGGCGACCGCCGGGTCGACGCCACCGACTTCGAGCTGCCGGACGGGTGGTTGGACGGCGCCTCGCCGGTGCGGCTTCAGGGCCGCGAGCTGGGCGTGCTGCCCACCCCCGGGCACACCCGGGGCCACGTCGTGTTCACCGACCGGGTGGCCGGGCTGCTGTTCGCCGGCGACCACGTGCTGCCGCGGATCACCCCGTCGATCGGGTTCGAGGTGGAGCCGGGTGAGCTCCCGCTGCGGGACTTCCTGACGTCGCTGCGGCTGGTGCGCCGGATGCCGGACCTGCGACTGCTGCCGGCGCACGGCCCGGTGGGCGACAGCGTGCACGCCCGGGTGGACCAGTTGCTGGACCACCACGGGGCGCGGCTGGACGCCTGCCAGGCGGCTGTGGTCGCGGGCGCGGAGACCGGCTTCGACGCGGCCCGGGCACTGCCCTGGACCCGGCGGAACCGGCGGTTCGACGAGCTGGACCCGTTCAACCGGATGCTGGCCACCATCGAGACCGCCGCCCACCTGGACCTGCTCGCCGCTCAGGGCAGGCTGACCCGGCTGACCGTGGACGGCGTGCACCGCTACGCCCAGATCGGCTGACTCGGCGGCCACGCCCCGGCCGCGCCGGACGAGGTGCCCGCTGGCGGGTACCCGACGGGCCGATAGCCCGGCCGGCGCTCCGGGCGGCGTGCCGCTGGCCGGGGTGAACCTCGCCGCCGCCGCCGGCGACGTCGACCACGACGGCTTCGACGGCGTCGCGGGTCGCGGAGGTGTCCGGCCTGGCCACCGGCGTCTCACTCGGCGCGCTGGTCGGGGCGACCACCGACACCGCGACCACGCTGTGGGTGCGGGTAACCACGCCGGCACGTTCGAGGTCCAGTACCGGCCGAGCGGCACCAGCATCTGGAGCTCGGCACCGGAGACCAACTTCGGTGGCTCCGCTGTGGACAGCACCGCGGTGCCGCACCTGTCCGGGCTGGCCCCGGACAGGTGCCATGACTACCGGGTGTCTGGAGTCGTGGCTGTGGACGTCCACGGCGAGTTCACGTTCATCGTCACCGCGATCCGTTCGCCGACATCAACTGCAACCTGGCCTCGTCCAACCATGACTCGTGGTGCGGGTTCCGGACCGGGCGCCAGAAACTGTTCGACTACATCGCCGCGCACGACATCCACGGTGTGATCGCGATCAGCGGTGACCACCACTGGTCCGGGGCGTTCACCGGTGACGGCCCCACCGCGAAGATCTACGAGTACATGCCCAACCCGATCGGCAACGACCCGGCCACCGGGGCATCCTCGGCGGTGGAGATGCTCTGGCGCCACACCATTCGGCACGGCGTGTACGGGGTGTTCGATGTGGACGCCTCGGTGAGCCCGGCCACTGCGACCGTGACGTTCAGGGGCACCGGAGGCGCGGTGCTGCGCACCTTCGTGGTGGAGGAGAACGGGTATCACCCAGCACTGACCGCTGGTAAGACGCGCGGTCGGGTGATCCGTTCGGACCACCCGACCGCTGGGCATACCACGCCGCGCGGGCACCGCACGCACCCGGGGCTGGTCAGCGCCCGCAGCCACCACCGCACGAGCAGGGCTTTCCGTTCTTGCAGCCGCAGGTACAGCCGGGACCGCACTGACAGCCGCCGGTCAGGTAACTCATGAGAACCTCCTCCACACAGGCAGGAAAGGCGGACACGAAGAGCGAAACGATCGCCTGAGGAGCGATGTGCCCAGTGTCGACGCCCGTCGGCGCCCGGACCGACCGGATGCGATTGTCGGTTCGCCGGTCACCGCGGTATGCGGGTCGCGAATTCGTGCCGTCCGCGGTGACCGCCTGGCCGGTCGCGCCGGAACCGGCCGCGCCGGTACACCGGCGCCGGTCGGCCTGGTACGTTGGAGAGGCTCGCTGGCCGTTGTCGTGTGCGAGCGTCCGGAAGGGGCAGAGCCCAACGAAAGAGGTCGTTATGTGGGCGCGACCTTCCGGGGTGTGCGGGCAGTGCGTTCCCGCACGACCGTGTCACATCGGTCGGCCGTGGCCCGGATGGTGCCCGACCCGGAACCGCCGTCACCACGGGGTACCCGGTGTCTGGCTCGTCGCGCGCCGCACGGGTGGTGACACCGCCCGGCCGAGGGAGGTCCGAACGACTGGTGCATGTGTTCAGTTACCTGACCGATCATCCGCGAGAGGTGTTACGGCTCACCGCCCAGCACGCCGAGATGG
>DASULA010000405.1:0-4233 GCA_036278435.1 Mycobacteriales bacterium
CGGGCCGCCGCCCGGCTCGGCCGGGCGCGGGAATGCGGTGTGCTGGTCAGCCTGGGCGGCGACATCGGGTTCGGCGGGCGGGCACCGGCCGGCGGGTGGACCGTCCGGGTGCAGGACGCCCCCGGGCATCCGCGCGACGTCCCGGACGGTCCGAGCGACACGGTGACCGTGACCGGTGGCGGGCTGGCCACCTCCAGCACCACGGCCCGGCGCTGGTACCGCGGCGGCACGATGCTGCACCATCTGATCGACCCGCTGACCAGCCTGCCGGCCCGGTCGCCGTGGCGGACCGTCACCGTGCACGCCGGCAGTTGTGTGGACGCGAACACCGCGAGCACTGCCGCGCTGGTACGCGGCGCGGACGGAGCGGCCTGGCTGGCCGGCCGCGGCCTGCCGGCCAGGCTGGTGGACACCCACGGCCGGGTGCACACGGTCGGCGGTTGGCCGGCGCCGCCGGACCGGACCGGTGACGGGTCCGCCGACGGCCGCGGGCCACCCGGCCGGTCCGCCCGGGCCGGGCGGCGGTCGTGACCGGGACGCTGGGTGCGGCCGGGTCCTTACCCGGTGCGGACGCGCCGCTGTGGTACCTGGGTCGGGCCACCGGCACGGTGTCACTGCTGCTGCTCACCGGCACGCTGGTGCTGGGCGTGCTGGTCCGCCGCGGCGGCACCGTGCGCGGGCTGCCCCGGTTCGTGGTCGCCGGACTGCACCGCAACCTGTCGCTGCTGACCGTGGCGCTGCTCGCGGTGCACGTCACGACGATGGTCGTCGACCCGTTCGCCCCCATCCTGCTGGCGGACGCGATCGTGCCGTTCGGGTCGGACTACCGGCCGCTGTGGCTGGGGCTGGGCGCGATCGCACTGGACCTGCTGCTGGCTGTGCTGGTGACCAGCCTGCTGCGGCTGCGGATCGGCCGGTCGGCGTGGCGGGCGGTGCACCTGCTGACGTTCGCGGCCTGGCCGGTGGCGCTGGTGCACGGCCTGGGCACCGGTACGGACACCCGCCAGACCTGGCTGCTGGTGCTGTCCGCCGGCTGCGTGCTCGCCGTGCTCGGCTCGGTGCTCTGGCGGATCGGCGCCGCGGTGGACCTGGGTCCGCGGCGGCGCGCCGGGCTGGCGGCGCTGGCCGTGGCCGCGCCGGTGGCGCTGTCGGCGTGGCTGGCGACCGGGCCGCTCGGGCCGGGCTGGGCGGCCCGCGCGGGCACCCCCGGCGACCTGCTCGCCGGCTCGGATCCGGCCGGCCGGCCGACCGGCACGGCCACCGTGTCCGGCGGCGTCGAGGAGCGCGTCGGCGGCGGGCAGACCGCGACGATGACGCTGTCCGGCACGCTCGCCGGCGGTCCGGGCGGCCGGCTGCGGGTGGTGTTCCACGGCCGGCCGATCGGTGCGGACGGCATCTCGGTGACCTCCGGCACGGTGACCCTCGATCCGGACGCCGGCGGTGAGTACACCGGGACGCTCGGCCCGTTCGACCGGGACCAGTTCGGTGCCACCCTGCGTGGCCCGGCCGGACCGGCCGACACGGTCGACCTGGTGGCCACGGTCACGATTGACGCCGGTGCCGGCACGTTCTCCGGATCGGTGGTCGTGTCGTGAGCCGCCCCGCGCCGCCAGCGCCCGCGGCACACGACCCGCGCCGGCTGCTGGCCGCGCCCGGGGCGCGCGCCGAGCGTCGCACGCTGGCCGGGCACCGGGCCGGGTTCGGCCCCACCCCCTACCTGGGCGGGCCGCACCGGCTCACCGAGGCGGTGCAGGCGGCCGGGCTGACCGGGCGCGGCGGCGCGTGCTTCCCGACCGCCCGCAAGCTGCACGCGGTGGCCGCCGCCTCCGGCCGGGCGGTCGTGGTGGGCAACGGTGCGGAGGGCGAACCGGCCAGTTCCAAGGACCGGGTGCTGCTGGCCGAGGTGCCGCACCTGGTGCTCGACGGCATCCAGGTGGCCGCCGAGGCGGTCCGGGCGCGGCAGGCGTACCTGTACCTGGCCGGCGTGCCCGCCCTGGTGACCGTCGTGCGGGCGGCACTGGCCGAACGGGCCGCGGCGCGCACCGACCTGGTGCCGGTGGAACTTGTGCCCGCCCCGGTCAGGTACCTCGCCGGTGAGGAGTCGGCGGTCACCGCCCGGATCTCCGGTGCCGCGGCCAAACCGCGGTTCACCCCGCCACGGGTGTTCGAGCGGGGGGTGCGGGGCCGACCCACCCTGGTCCAGAACGTGGAGACGCTCGCCCACATCGCCCTGGTGGCCCGCTACGGTCCGGCTTGGTTCCGGGCCCTGGGCACCCCGGACGAGCCCGGCACGATGCTGTGCACGGTGAGTGGAGCGGTGGCCCGTCCGACCGTGGTCGAGGTCCCCGTGGGCACCCCGCTGCGCGACGTGCTCGGCGCGGCCGGTGGCGGAACCGGCCCACTCGCCGCGGTCCTGCTCGGCGGATACCACGGCAGTTGGCTGGCCGGCGCGCCGGCCGCCGACCTGCGCCTGTGCAACGCCGACCTCCGGCCGCACGGGGCCACGGTGGGCAGCGGGGTGGTGGTGGCGCTGCCCGAGAACGTGTGCGGCGTGGTGGAGACCGCGCGGGTCGCCCGGTACCTGGCCGACCAGGCGGCCGGTCAGTGCGGGCCTTGCCGCAACGGCCTGCCGCTGCTCGCCGACACCCTGGCGGCTCTGGCCGGCACGGTGGGCACGGTGCGCTTTGGACCGCACCCGTTGAGCCGGATGATTCGGGGACGGGTCGATCAGCTCACCACGCTGGTGGACGGGCGGGGCGCCTGCCACCACCCGGACGGCACGGTGCGGTTGGTACGCAGCGCGCTGCGGGTGTTCGGCCCGGAGATCGCCCGGCACGAGCACGGCGACTGTGTCGGGCGCAGTGCCCCGGGGTTGTTGCCGGTGCCGCCCTTACCCGCCGGACCGGACAGTTGGTGGTGACTGTGGCCGATCGCATCCGAGTTGACCCGATCGCCTGCGACGGGCGGGGCATCTGCGCCGAACTCCTGCCCGAACTCGTCGGCCTCGACGAATGGGGCTTCCCGCTGATCGACCAGCGGCCGGTGCCACCCGAACTGGCCCAGCACGCCCGGCGGGCGGTTGCCGCCTGCCCGACCCTGGCGCTACGTCTGATCGCCGATCCCTGAGCCTCCGCGGGCGGCGTCCCGCGCGTCGGCGCCATCATCGAGCCACATCCGCGGCAACGGGGGCAGGATGGCGGTCAGGCCGTGACGATCCCGGAAGGACTCTCGCGGCGAGTCCGGCGATCGGTACACATCAGACGGTCATCCGGACCGGTCCACACGGCCCGCCTGGCGGCCGGCGCACGACGACCTCGGGGAGTGGTCCATGGAGGTGCTGCCTCAGCCCATCGTCGCCGATCCGACGGCCCAGCCAAGACCCGCCCGTGGGTCGAAGTTCACGTACCTGATGCGCACCACCGACCACAAGATGATCGGTCGGATGTATCTGGTGACGTCGTTCGGGTTCTTCTTCGCCGGCGGGTTGATGGCCCTGCTGATGCGGGCCGAACTGGCCCGCCCGGGGCTTCAGTACCTGTCCCAGGAGCAGTACAACCAGTTGTTCACCATGCACGGCACGGTGATGCTGCTGCTGTTCGCCACGCCGTTGCTGTTCGCCTTCGCCAATCTGGTGCTGCCCATCCAGATCGGCTCCCCGGACGTGGCGTTCCCCCGGTTGAACGCGCTGTCCTACTGGCTGTTCCTGTTCGGCGGTCTGATCGTGCTGTCGGGGTTCATCACCCCGGGCGGGGCCGCGGACTTCGGCTGGTTCGCCTATGCGCCCCTGAACAACGCGGTGAACTCGCCCGGGGTGGGCGCGGACCTGTGGATCATGGGCTTGGTGGTGGCCGGTCTGGGCACCATCCTGGGCGCGGTCAACATGATCACCACCACCGTCACGCTGCGGGCGCCGGGCATGATCATGTTCCGGATGCCGATCTTCACCTGGAACATCCTGGTGACCAGCGTGATGATCCTGCTGGCGTTCCCGGTGCTCACCGCCGCGCTGCTGGTGTTGCTGGCCGAGCGGAAGATCGGGGTCAAGGTGTTCGAGGCGAGCACCGGCGGGGCGATCCTGTGGCAACACCTGTTCTGGTTCTTCGGGCACCCGGAGGTCTACATCGTGGCGATACCGTTCTTCGGCATCGTCACCGAGGTGATCCCGGTGTTCTCCCGCAAGCCGGTGTTCGGCTACAAGGGCCTGGTGTTCGCCACGATCGCCATCGCGATGCT
>DASULA010000406.1:0-3542 GCA_036278435.1 Mycobacteriales bacterium
TCACGGTCGCGGCGACGGCGACCGGCGCGCTGCGGTCGGCCCGGGCCTGGGCGTATCCGTGGGGGCGGACCCTGTCGCAGGGCGCCAGCGGAGCCGACGTGACCGAACTCCAGATCCGGGTCGCCGGCTGGGCGGCCAGCAGCGCCCGCCAGACGTTCGTCGCCGTGGACGGCGACTTCGGCCCGGCCACCAACAGCGCGGTCCGCCGGTTCCAGAGCGCCTACGGCCTGGCCGTCGACGGGGTGGTGGGCCCGGCCACCCAGTCCAGACTCAACGCGCTGGAGTCGGCCGACGGGTCCACCGCGCATTTCGACTTCAGCGAGTTCACCGACCGGGTGAGCGGCACGTTCGGCGGCGGCAAGGTCGGCTCGGGCACTGTCCGGGAGAACGTGCGCCGGCTGATGTACAAGCTGGAGGCGGTGCGGGTGAAGCTCGGCAACATACCGATCACGGTGAACTCCGGGTTCCGCAGCATCACGCACAACGCGGCGGTGGGCGGGGCCAGCAACAGCATGCACCTGTACGGGGTGGCCGCCGACCTGGCCGCCGACCCAGCCGCCGGAGTGTCCAACAAGACCATCTACCAGAAGGCTGAGACGTCCGGGTTCTCCGGTCTGGAGACGTTCACCGAAGACCACCAGCACGTGGACAGCCGGATCGAGTACCCGTACGGCTCCCAGTTCTGGTGGTGGCAGGACGGCGTGGTCTGAACCGAGGCCGTCGACCGGCGGGCCCGGGCCGGTCCCGCCCGCCCATACTCGACCCGCTCGACATGAGAGCCGGCGGTCCCCGGCCTACAGTGGGGCCATGGCCCGGCCGAACGACGAGGTTGGCGCCCTGTTCCAGGAGTACGCCGACCTCATCGCGATCACCGGCGGTGAGCAGTACAAGGCGCGGGTCTACGAGAAGGCCGCCCGCGCCATCGCCGGTCATCCCACCGACGTGTCCACCCTGGATGACGCCGGGCTGCGGGAGATCCCCGGGGTGGGCCGGTCGATCGCCGAGAAGATGACCGAGTACCTGCGGACCGGGCACGTGGCCGAACTCGACGAGCTGCGCGGCCAGATCCCGGCCGGGGTCCGGGAACTCACCGAGATCTCCACCCTGGGGCCGCGCAAGGCCATGGTGCTCTACCAGGAACTGGGGGTCCGGTCGGTCGACGAGCTGCTGGCCGCACTGGACGCGGAGAAACTGCGCGACCTGAAGGGCTTCGGGCCCAAGACCGAGGAGAACATCCGACACGGCATCCGGCTGCTCCGCCAGGCCGCCGGTCGGGTCCGGCTGGATGTCGCGCTGGACGTGGCTGAACCGGTGGTGGCCGAGCTGGCGGCGGTGGCCGGGTGCACCGGGTGCGCCTACGCCGGGTCGCTGCGCCGGATGCGGGAGACCATCGGGGACGTCGACGTGCTGGCCACCGCCACCGACGCCGGGCCGCTGATGGACGCCTTCTGCGGGTTGCCGTCGGTGGCCGAGATCGTCGCCCGGGGCGACACCAAGTCCTCGGTGCGCACCACGGCCGGGTTGCAGATCGACCTGCGGGTGGTCTCCCCGGCGGCCTGGGGCGCGGCGTTGCAGTACTTCACCGGGTCCAAGGCGCACAACATCCGGACCAGGGCGATCGCCGGGCGGGCGGGCCTGAAGCTGTCCGAGTACGGCCTGTTCGACGCGCAGACCGACGAGCTGGTGGTGTCGGAGACCGAGGAGGAGGTGTACCAGCGGCTGGGCCTGCCGTGGATCCCGCCGACGTTGCGGGAGGACCGCGGCGAGATCGAGGCGGCCCTGGCCGGCGAGCTGCCCGACCTGGTGACCGAGGCGGCGATCCGTGGTGACCTGCACACCCACACCAACCTGACCGACGGGGTGTCCACACTGGAGGAGATGGTGGCCGCCGCGGCCCGCCGCGGGTACGCCTACTACGCGGTGACCGACCATGCGCCGAACCTGTTCATGCAGCGGATGTCCGACCGCAAGATGCTCGACCAGCGAGACCGGGTGCGCGAACTGGACCGCCGGCACCGGCGGATGCGGATACTGCACGGCACCGAACTGAACATCGACCCGGACGGCGGGGTGGACTGGCCGGCCGACTTCCTGGCCGGCTTCGACCTGTGCGTGGCCTCGGTGCACTCGCACTTCGGCCAGTCCCGGGCGGACATGACCCGCCGGCTGGTGCGGGCCGCGCAGAACCCGCACGTGAACATCCTCGGCCACCTGACCGCCCGGCAGATCGGCCGCCGCCCGCCGGTGGACGCCGACTTCGACGAGGTGTTCGCCGCCTGCGCCCGCACCGGCACCGCGCTGGAGGTCAACTCGCTGCCCGACCGGCTGGACCTGCCCGACGAACTGATCGTGCGGGCCAGGCGGCACGGGGTGTGCTTCGCGGTGGACAGCGACGCGCACGCCGCGCCGCACCTGGACTTCCTGCGCTACGGCGTGGGCACCGCCCAGCGCGGCTGGCTCACCCCCGCCGAGGTCATCAATACCTGGCCCCTGCGCCGCCTACGCACCTTCCTGCGCAAGCGGGGCCGCTGATCCCGTTGGGCCGCCGAGCCGGCGTCAGGCGGCGTTGCAGTCGGTCTTGAGCGTCTGGATGTCCGTGTTGGTCTGGGCCAGCACCGTGTTGTAGCGGGAGATGATCTCCGCGGACGCGGCCAGATTGGTGAAGTCGTTGATGAGGGCGGACATGTCCAGAGAGACCAGACCGCTGGCGCCGGAACTATAGGCCATCTCAATCTCATTTGCCGCCCGCCTAGCTGTGTTGGCCTCGCTGTACCACGACGGTCCGACGGTCTTGTTGTACGTCGCGATCGCGGCCTTCACCGGCTGGCAGGCTGCGGATGGTCCAGCGTGTTTTGCGAGAGTGGGGGCCGGAAAAATGGAACCGGGTGAGGGCAATTCCCGCGAGCTCTCCGGGGCCGGGAGGTGGTTCGGCGTCAGGGCGCTGTACGGAACGGCACACGCCCGCACAGCGATCAGCAAACTGGCCACCGCGGCCAATGCCCCCACCGCGGGCCAGTTGATCTTCCCAGTCATCTCAGGCATCCCCCTCTCTCATACCCGAGCGTCACGAATACCCAGGGTACGACTGAGCCGTATTCCTGAGACTATCGGCCGCGCGGCGCCGCGCGGTAGTGCGTCGATGATCGTCCTGAGCGGCCCGGCCCGAAAATGGTGACGCGTCGGTGACGGCCCCGTTCTTGTACAGTCCGATCATCGACTCGGTGACGGCGTTGTCGCGCAATGGTCGAGCCGTCAGGTCGTGCGGGCCAGCAGGGCGGTCAGGGAGGCGGTGGCGTCGGCGACCACGGCGTCGGCGTCCAGGGCGGTCAGTTGGCCGTGCCGCTTGAGGATCCGGCCGTCGACCACCACGGTGTCCACGTTGGCCGGTCCGGCGGCCAGCACCACCATCAGCGCCGGGTCGGTGAACGGGGCGATGGTCGGCGCGTCGGTCCGGACCATGATCAGGTCGGCCCGCTTGCCCGGGGTGAGCGACCCGGTCACGTCGGCCAGGCCCAGCCCGCGCGCCCCGTCGAGGGTGGCCA
>DASULA010000407.1:0-8407 GCA_036278435.1 Mycobacteriales bacterium
GGTGGATCTCGTCCACGCCGAGCACACCGTCCGGGCCGGGACGGTCAGCCTCGTCGTCGCCGCCGGCCATGAAGGCCCGGATGAGCACCTGGCCGGCGTCCCGCACGTCGGTGAACCGCGGCTGCTCGGAGAACCCGGTCCACTCCCCGGCGAGGTCCCGGCCGCGGAACCGGTAGTACGCCACGCCCTTGCGACCGATGACGTACAGCACCGACTGCTTGCCCTCGTCGCGGAGCAGGGCCATCAGCTCGTTGGCGGAGCGGATCGCGTTGGCGTTGTAGGCGCCGGCCAGACCCCGGTCGCTGGTCACCACCAGCACCGCAGCCCGCCGAGGCTCGGGTCGTTCGACCAGCAGCGGATGGTCCATGTTGGTCTGCGAGGCCAGCGCGGAGAGCACCCGGGTGATCTCGTCGGAGTACGGCTTGGCCGCGGCCACCCGAGCCTGGGCCCGCAGGATCCGGGACGCGGCGATGAGTTCCATCGCCTTGGTGATCTTCTTGGTGGACTGGACCGAGGAGATCCGCCGCCGGTAGACCCGAAGCTTGGAACCCATCGGCTAACCCCGGCCCTTCGGCGCCTCGGCCACCGGCGGCGGCTGCCGGTAGGTCCGCACCGCCTCCCGCTCCACCTCCGAGGCCTCCATCGCAGTGGCCTCCTCGCGGCCCACCAGTGGCGTGCCGTCGGAGGTCTGGAACTGTCGCTTGAAGTCGGTCACCGCGGTCCGCAGCCGCTCGACCGTGTCGTCTTCCAGCTTGCCGGTACGGACGATCTCGTCGTAGATGCCCTGGTGCTGGTGACCGATGAAGTCCAACAGGTCCACCTCGAAGCGGCGGATGTCCCCGATCGGCACCACATCCAGTTCGCCGGTGGTTCCGGCCCAGATGGACACCACCTGGCGTTCCACCGGGTAGGGCGTGTACTGCGGCTGCTTGAGCAGTTCGACCATGCGCCCGCCCCGGGAGAGCTGGTCCTGGGATGCCTGGTCCAGGTCAGACCCGAACGCGGCGAACGCCTCCAGTTCGCGGAACTGGGCCAGATCGATGCGCAGCCGGCCGCTGACCGAGCGCATGGCCCGCACCTGGGCGCTGCCACCGACCCGGGAGACCGATGTGCCCACGTTGATGGCCGGCCGGACCCCGGAGTTGAACAGGCCTGGGTCGAGGTAGATCTGACCATCGGTGATCGAGATCACGTTGGTGGGGATGAACGCGCCGACGTCGTTGCCCTTGGTCTCCACGATGGGCAGGCCGGTCATCGACCCGCCGCCCAAGTCCTCGGACAGCTTGGCGCAGCGCTCCAGCAGCCGGGAGTGCAGGTAGAACACGTCGCCGGGGTAGGCCTCGCGACCGGGCGGGCGGCGCAGCAGCAGCGAGATCGCGCGGTAGGCCTCGGCCTGCTTGGACAGGTCGTCGAAGACGATCAGCACATGCTTGCCCTGATACATCCAGTGCTGGCCGATCGCCGAACCGGTGTAGGGCGCCAGGTACTTGAAGCCGGCCGGCTCGTTGGCCGGCGCGGCCACGATGGTGGTGTACTCCAGGGCGCCGTTCTCCTCCAGCACGGTGCGCACCTGCGCGATGGTGGTGCCCTTCTGCCCGATCGCGACATACACGCAGCGGACCTGCCGGTTCTCGTCGCCGCTGGCCCAGTTCTCCCGCTGGTTGATGATCGCGTCCACGGCCAGCGCGGTCTTGCCGGTCTGCCGGTCGCCGATGATGAGCTGGCGCTGGCCACGACCGATCGGGGTCATCGCGTCGATCGCCTTGACCCCGGTCTGGAGCGGTTCCTTGACCGGCTGGCGCTGCACCACCGTGGGTGCCTGGACCTCCAGGTTGCGCCGCTCGGTGGACTCGATGTCGCCCAGCCCGTCGATGGGCGTGCCCAGCGGGTTTACCACCCGGCCGAGGAACGCCTCACCCACCGGAACCGACAACACCTGGCCGGTGCGGTGGACCTCCTGGCCCTCCTCGATACCGGAGAAGTCACCGAGGATGACCACGCCGATCTCACGCACGTCGAGGTTCAGCGCCACGCCGAGCGTACCGTCGGCGAACTCCAGCAGCTCGTTGGTCATGGCCGAGGGCAGCCCCTCGACCCGGGCGATGCCGTCGCCGGTCACCGCGACGACACCCACCTCCTCGCGCGAGATCTCGGTCGAGTAGGAGGCAACGTAGTTCTCGATCGCGCTCCGGATCTCATCCGAGGAGATCGTCAGCTCCGCCATGGCTTCGGTCCCTGCTCTCGTGTCGGTCCACCCCTGGTGGGGGGCGCGATTCTGGTCCTGCCCGTTGGCGCGGGCGTGGTGCCCACGGCGGGCCGGTCAGCCGCCGGCCAACCGTTGCCGTGCCCGGTCCAGACGGCCCGAGACGCTGCCGTCGATGATCTCCTCGCCGACCCGGACGACCAGTCCGCCGAGCAGGTCCGGGTCGAGTTCGACCTGTAGTGAGATGGCCTGGCCGTACACCCGGGACAGGGCACCGGCCAGCCGTTCCTCCTGCTCTGCGGTCAGCGCGGCCGGCGCGGTCACGTGCGCGACGTAACGGTCCCGCCGGGCCGCGGCCAGGTCGGCCAGTTCGCCGGCCACCTGATCCAGCGCCCGGCCGCGCGGCATCCGCACCGCGGCACCCAGCAGCCGGCCGGTCACCGCGCCGACCTTGCCGGCGACCAGTGTGTCGAGCAGTCCGACCCGCCGGTCGGCCGGCGCGGTCGGGTCGGCCAGCATCCGGCACAGCCGGGGCTGTCCGTCCAGGATCCGGCCGAACCGGAACAGCTCGTCCTCGACGTCCTCGATGGACCCGTCCCGCTCGGCCACGGCCAGCGCGGCCAGTCGGGCCAGCGTCTCGACCGCGTCGACCAGGTCGTCCGGCCTGGACCAGCGGGCCGCGACCAGTTCGCGCACTGTGCGCACGGCCGGGTCGGCGAGCCGGCCGGCCAGCAGCCCGTCGAGCAGAGCCACCCGGGCCGCTTCGGGCGCCGACGGGTCGGCCAGGGCGCGCCGCAGCCCGGGTTGCCCGGCGAGCAACCCGACGACGTCGGCGAGCTGGTCGCCCAGCAGGGTCAGCGTGTCCACGTCGGTCTCGGCGACTCCGCTGACCAGGCTGTCCAGGCGCTCGCGGGCCAGAGCGAGCGACTCCCGACTGGCCGCCTGCATCATCGGTCCGTTCCCACCGGGGGCGTGCTGGCCGACATCTCCTCCAGCTCGCCGAGGAACCGGTCCACGGTGCGCTGCCGGCGGGCGTCGTCGGTCAGCGACTCACCCACGATCCGCTCGGCCAGCGTCGTCGCCAACTGCCCGATCTCGGCGCGCAGTTCGTTGACGACCTGCTGGCGCTGGGTGGCCAACTGCTCCTCGGCCCGGACCCGGACCCGTTCTGCCTCCTCCTGGGCCGTGGCGCGCATCTCGTCGATGATGCGCTGGCCCTCGACCCGGGCCGAGTCCCGGATCTTGGCCGCCTCGGTACGCGCCTCGGTCAGCGCGCTCTGGTAGGTGGCCTCGGCGGCCGCGAGCCGCTCCTTGGCCTGCTGGCTCTCCTCGATCTGGCCGCGGATCTGCTCCTGACGCTCGCTCATGGCCCGCTGCACCGGCGGCACCACGTACCGCCAGATCACCGCAAGGATGATCAGGAACGCGATGAACTCAGCGATGAACGTCGCGTTCGGGACCAGGAAGTTGCTCTCGGCCAGGATGGTGTGCGACATCGTCGGCACTACTTGGCGAGGACGAAGACGAACAGAGCCATGAAGGCGAGGTTGATGAAGTACATCGCCTCCACCAGGCCGACCGTCAGCAGGAAGATGGAAAACAGGCGGCCCTGGGCCTCCGGCTGCCGGGCCACGCCGGCGATCGTCTGGCTACCGGCCAGGCCATCGCCGATCGCGGCACCGACGGCACCGCCGCCGAGGGCGAGCCCACCTCCGACGAACGCGCCAGCGAGCGTCACGGCGTGGTCAGATACTGCCATTTCTCTCCTCAAGTCAGGACGTCGTCGAGGAGTGCCGACGACGAGATGCGTTCACCTGCTCGTCTCCGCGGGCCCAGACTCACTGTGACTCGCTGGTGAGTTCGGGCATGCAGTGTTGTCCGCGTCGTCAGTGCCCCCCCTCGTCCGAGGTCGCGAATCCGAAGTAGAGGATCGTCAGCAGCGCGAAGATGAACGCCTGGATCAGGCCGATGAACATGTCAAACAGCTTCCAGGCGGCGTTCGGCCCCCACAGCAGGTAGACCGGGAACAGCGAGATCAGCGCGACCATGATCCCGCCGGAGAAGATGTTGCCGAACAACCGGAGCGACAGCGAGACCGGCCGGGCAAGCTCCTCGATGACGTTGAAGGGCGTGAGCCACCAGTACGGCTTGGTGAAGTGCCTGAGGTAGTTCACCAGTCCGCGCTTGCGGACGCCGGTGACGTGCACCCAGACGATGACCAGCACCGCCATCGCGTAGACCAGGTTCACGTCCGCGGTGGGCGAGGGCAGGTACTCCGGGGAGTGTCCACTCGGGATCACCGACACCCAGTTCGCCACCAGGATGAACAGGAACAGGGTCGTTGCGAGAGGCACCACGAACGGGGCGGTGCGCACCCCCATGGTGGTCTCCACCTGCCGCTCGATCTGCCCGGTGACCGTCTCGAAGAGCAACTGCACGCCGCCGGGCACCCCCGAGGTGATCCGCCGGCGCAGGTACAGGCCCAGGCCGATCACCACGAGCCCGGCGATCGCGGTGGTGTACAGCGTGTCGACATTGAGCGTCACGCCGAGGAACTTCCTCGTGATGTGGTTGCCGACCTCGATGGTGCCGACGGCAAGGGCGGGGTTACTCATGCCCGTCCCCGCTCCGCCGCGGGAGGGCACCAGACACCGGGCCACACCGGGCCACGGTGCTGCTGGTTCGCTCGCTCATGCCCGTCCTCGCTTCGCTCCGGGCGGGCACGAGGCACCAGCACCCTGTGTTGTCCGATTCGCTCGCCGAGGCTCGCTCATGTCTGCCGCAGCTCCTTGAACAGGGGAAACGACGCGTTCCCGATCATGAGTAGCTGGAAGAGGGCCAGCCCGGCGAACACCCCGATACCGTCCGGGCGGACCAGCAGCCCCAGCGCCACGGCGAGTACGGTGATCAGCGCCAACCGGCCGAACACCGACATGGTGAACCGCTGTTTCCGGCGGGATGACCCGCTGGCCGCGTAACGGACTACCGAGCGCTGCACGAGGCGGCTGTTCAGGGCGCCCAACCCGAGCCCGACGCAACCGAGCAGTCCGGCCACCGGGTGCCCGAGCAACCCGAGAATCGTGACGCCCGCCACACCGACAACGGCGGCCATGACGATCGACCTGCGCAGATTGGCGGCCGCGTTGGTCGGGACAGTCAGTTCGTTCTGCACGGCTGACCTCTCAACTCAACTGGAGTTCTTCAGGAACTTGCGGATCTCGACGTAGACGTACGCGCAGGCCGCCAACACGCCAAGGGCCAAGCCCACCAGCACAAAGAGCGGAAAGGTGTGCAGCCGACCGTCGAGGAGCCAACCCAGGCCCATTCCGACGGCGACGCACACCGCGCTCGTCACGCCGATACCAAGGAGGGTGAACAGGTTCGGACCCTCGGCTGGCACGACCGACGCCCGACCCGCTAGCCGGCCAGTGGTGCCCGCGCGCCACAATCGCTCACAGGCGGCTCCTTGGAATCTGGGCAGCCTACCCACGGTAACGGCTGCGATAAGTCATCGGGCCGCCGCCGACAGCGGGGCCCTGAGGGGTTCCCGCACGCTCCGCGGGATGAGGTGACGCTACCACAGGGCCTCGAACCGAGGATCACCCCCACTCACGTGGGGAATGCCGTGGTAGCCACCCGGTGTGGGCCGGACACGGACAGCGTACCGCCCTACTGCCCGCGCTCCCGGACCGGGTGGCCGAGTTCACTCACCCCATCCGGCGCCGCAACTCGCGCAGCGTCGGCACGCTGGACAGCACGATCGCCACCGCCGCCAGCACGCCCACCACCGACAGCACCCGGCCGGCGTTGCGGGTGATGGCCATGGCCACGCCGCCGAACGCGATCAGCGCGGACCAGAGGTAGATGAGCAGCACGGCCCGGCGTTGGGAGTGGCCGATCTCCAACAGCCGGTGGTGCAGGTGAAGCTTGTCCGGGGCGAACGGGGAGCGACCGGCCCTGACCCGGCGGAACACCGCCAGGGTGAGGTCCACCAGTGGCACCGCCAGCACCAGCAGCGGGATGAGCAGCGGCAGCAGCAACGGCAGCGCGCCGAGCAGGCTGCCGAAGGACTGGGCGTCGGCCCGGGTCGCGGTGGTGGCCGACGACGCGAGCATGAGCCCGACCAGCATCGACCCGGAGTCGCCCATGAAGATCCGGGCCGGTTGGAAGTTGTGCGGCAGGAACCCGATGCACGACCCGGCCAGCACCGACGAGAGCAGGGTCGGGGTGAACGCCACGTCGCCGTAGCCAACCAGGCTCAGGTGGTAGGAGTAGAGGAGCAGGGCGATCGCGGCGATCGCCGACACCCCGGCCAGCAGGCCGTCCAGACCGTCGATCATGTTCATCGCGTTGACCGTGACCACGGTCAGCAGGATGGTCAGCGGCACCGCCTGGTCCCGCCCCAGGGTGATCGTGCTGCCACCGCCGAACGGGAAGTAGAACTGCGCCAGTTGCACGCCCAGCAGCACCATCACCCCGGCGGCCACCACCTGCCCGGACAGTTTCGTGATCGCGTCGAGTTCCCACCGGTCGTCCAGCGCGCCGAGCAACACGATCAGCCCGCCCGCGACGAGTACCGCGGTGGTCTCCGAGCCCTGCTTGAAGTTGCGTTGCAGGGTAGGCATGAGCTGGGCGACCATCAGCGCCGCGGCGATCCCACCGTACATCGCCAACCCGCCCAGCCGGGGAGTCGGGATGGCGTGCACGTCGCGGTCGCGCACCTTGGCCATCGCGCCCCACCGGATGGCCACGATCCGGATGATCGAGGTCAGCACGAACGTGACCGCGGCGGCCACGCACAGCACCAGCAGGTACTCCGCGCGGGGCCGGAACAGCGGTGTCACGTGATATTCGCTCCCTGAGGGCTCACGCCGGCCAGGTTAACCGACGTCGCCGGCCACCGGGCCGGGGCCGCTCCGGGCGGTCACCGGCCGCCCGCGGTCGGGGTTTCCGGCGCGGGGTCAACGGTCGGTGCGGTCGAGGCGGGGTCACCGGCGGTCGCCGGATTCGGGGCGGTGCCGTCGCGGCCGGTTCTGGTCGGAGATCCGGCGTCCGGTCCGGGGTCACCGGCATCCTCGCCGCTCTCGTCGGTCCCGGGTCCGGCCGCGGGCTCGGTTCCCGGCGGCGCCACGATGTCGGGTACCACCTCGCGCAGCCGGGCCAGGCTCAGCGAGCCGACCCGCCGCGCGGTGACGACCCTTCCGGTCACGTCCACGATCGTGGAGGGCACCGGCTCGGTGCACGGGCCGCCGTCCAGGTACACCGCCACGTCGTCGCCGAGCTGGTCGCGGGCCTGCGCGGCGGTGGTCGCGGGCGGCTGGCCGGTCCGGTTCGCGCTGGACACGGCCATCGGTCCGGTCCGGCTGAGCAGTTCCAGGGCGGCCGGGTGGGATGGCATCCGCACCCCGACCGTGCCGCGGCTCTCGCCGATGTCCCAGGCCAGTGAGGCGGCGTGCCGGATGATGATGGTCAACCCGCCCGGCCAGAACGCCTCGACCAAATCCTCGACGACCTTGGGCACCCCGTACACCAGCCCGTCCAGGGTCTGTCGCGCGCCGATCAGCACCGGCACCGGCATGTCCCGGCCGCGCCCCTTTGCTCCCAGCAGGGCGCGCACGGCACCCGGGGAGAACGCGTCGGCCCCGATGCCATACACGGTGTCGGTGGGCAACACCACCAGTTCGCCGCTCTGGACCGCCTGGTGCGCCGCGTCGATACCGGCGGCCCGCTGTCCGGTATCGGCCATGTCGTACCACTCGCTCATCGTGCCGCCCACCTCGCGCCTATCGACCCGCTGGCAGCCGACACCCTACTGCCGTACCGGACTGCCACACCGGTGGCCCCAGGCGGCGACCCCGCCGGCGCCGGCGCCCCCTGGACCACTGACCCCACACCCGACGGACCCCCATCGCGGCCATCCCGACCTGGGCGCCGGTAGGGATACCGCACCCGCGGGCGGTGGGGGGTGGCGAACGGGGCAGGACCGGCGACCGTATGCGCCGTGTGCGAAATACCAGCTCACGACGCGGAAGACGTGCGCACACCCACACCAACTCCACCATGAGCGAGAAGAATTTATGGTGGGCCGTATTTTTGTGGTGTGGTGGTGTAGTGCCGGCCGGTGGGGCTGGTCCAGCAGAATCGTCCGTTGGTTTGTACCAGTCGCCAGGGTGTTTGGTGTTTGAGGCGGTGGTGGTGGCGGCA
>DASULA010000408.1:0-10375 GCA_036278435.1 Mycobacteriales bacterium
TGCTCGGCGAACTTCCGTCCTGCGGGTTCCCAGCGGACCGGGTCGACTACCTCACCGGTCAACTGACCGCGCTGGAGTGCGCCGGCAGATGCCTGGACGGGGAGGACGTGGGGTATCTGGATGAGGTCGAAACGTACCTTCAGGTGCGGCCACAACTGGGCGAGCCAGACGAATACCATCGCATCCATCGTGAACTGGATGGACTGCTGCCCGGTTCCGGGCGCATGGCCAGCCGCTACGCCGGCTACCGGGACGCCGACCGTTGTCCACGCGACCGGCTCCCCGCCGTGGTCGCCGCGCTGTCCGGCGCGCTGCGGGAGCGGGTGCTGGCCGAGTACGGCCTGCCGGCCCGAGAACGGGTCGAGTACCGAGTGGTCACGGGAAAGCCCTGGAGTGGCTTCAACTACTACCTCGGTAATTACCAGTCGCGAGTAGCCATCAATGCCGACCTGCCCCATCGACTCGTCCATCTGCCCCAACTTGTGGCACATGAGTCCTACCCCGGACATCACACCGAGAATTGCCGCAAGCATCGGTACCTCGTCGAGGGTGACGACAGGATCGAGCACAGCCTGTTCCTGGTCAACACCCCGGAGTGCCTGGTCGCCGAGGGCCTTGCCGACCTGGGCCTGTGGGCCGCGGTGGGACCGGGCTGGGGGCGCTGGGCGGAGCGGATTCTCGGTTGCCTCGGGATCGGTTTCGACGGCGAGCTGGCCGAACAGGTCGCCGACGTGGTCGCGGGGCTGGACCGGGTCCGGCAGGACGCGGCCATCATGCTGCACGGACTCGGCCGCGACCAGGACGAGGTGGTGGCGCACTTGTGCCGGTGGCTGCTGATCTCCGAGGGCCGGGCGCGGGAGTCGTTGCGGTTCGTCGCCGATCCGCTGTGGCGAGCCTACACATCGACCTACGTCGAGGGCCGCCGGCTGCTGGGCAGGTGGTTGGATGCCAGGCCGGCCGGGCAGTCGCCGGCGCTGCGGTTCGCCCGTCTTCTGGATGAACCGCTCACTCCCGCCCGCATCGCCGCGGAGGCCGCGGCGTCGACGCGGATCGGCTGAGCACGTGCGCCCTCCTGACATGGCCGCGTCCGGGGGCCTGTTCTCGAACGGGTCTGGGTGGAGGCCCAGGGCGGGCTCGGGTGGTGAGGCTCCGGATGTCCGGTGGACCCGGCGCGGTCGGGCGGTCAGGTGAACCGGCCGGACGAGGGTGCCCCGCCCCCTGGCGGCGTCACCGTTCCGGGGCGTTGGCCCTCCGCGTGGCCTTACCTGGCACCGGCGGTGTACCGGCGGGCGGTGTTCGTGCTGGCGGTCGCCGTGCTCACCGCTCTCGGGATCGTTGCCACCGGCGATCCGGGAGCGCAGTGGTGGATACCGTTGTTGCCGGCCGTACTGCTCCTCGGCCGCGTTCGGCGGCCGGGCCGGCTGCGCGGTGGGTTGCAGCGCGCGGCCGGGCGCGGACGCCTGGCGGTCATGCCCGGCCGGGTCCACCCCGGTCCGGTGACCTCGCGTGGTCAGACCGTCCGGTTGGTCACCCCGACAGGTGACGCGGTCGGAGTGACCGCGTTCCCGGGAGTAGCCGAGACGCTGGCCCGGTGGCATGTCGGCCAGCCGGCATCGCTGGTGTGGATACCCCGGCCGCTCGGACGGGGCCCGGCGGCGCTCGTGCTGACCGACTCGCTGGTGGCCTATCTGGAGCGACTCCCGAGGGGTGCGCGTTCCGTCGCGGTCCCGGTCCGGCTGGGGACAGCGGAGTCCACCCTGGTCCCGGCGCGTCGCTGAGTCACTTGCGCGACGTACCGGGGCCGGACACGTTCGGTCGACGCTGGGCCGTTCGGGTGGCGTCCGGTACGCCGGCCTCACCCGGTCGCGTGTTGTGTCTCGCGGTCCTCGTCGCCCGAGGCTACTGTCAGCACTGGTGGCTGCCCGCAGCGGCCGCTCTGGGAGGCCCTGACGGTGCTGGACGACGGCAGCGGGGGGGCCGGCACCAGCCCCCCGCGTTCTCGCTAGGGGCGGGTACCGGAACCTTCGAGCACAACGGACGGGGTGCACCGTCCGCGGGGAGATCTTGTGGCCGTAGTCCAGAAGACCGCCCGGAGAAACGTACGGAAGGCTGACCGGAGGCCCGTCACCGCCCCGACCACTGCCGCCACCCTCGACACCAGGACCTACGTCCTGGACACCAGCGTCCTGTTGTCCGATCCCGGTGCTCTGGCCCGCTTCGATGAGCATTCGGTCGTACTCCCACTCGTCGTGATCACCGAACTGGAGGGCAAGCGCCAGCATCCCGAACTCGGCTGGTTCGCCCGGCAGGCCCTGCGCATGCTCGATGAGCTGCGTGTCCGTTGCGGCCGGCTGGACGCGCCGGTCCCGATCGGGGACAGCGGAGGCAACCTGCGGGTGGAGCTCAACCACTCCGACCCCGACGTTCTGCCGTCTGGGTTCCGGGCCGACTCCAACGACGCCCGGATCCTGTCCTGCGCGCTCAACCTGGCCGCCGACGGGCACGACGTCGTGCTCGTCACCAAGGACCTGCCGTTGCGGGTGAAGGCGGCCTCGGTTGGGATCGCCGCGGACGAGTACCGGGCCCAACTCGCCGTGGACCACGGCTGGACCGGAATGGTGGAACTGGAGGTCGACGTCGCCGACGTCGACCGGCTCTACGCCCAAGACCGCGCGCAGATTGACGCGGCGGTCGAACTGCCCTGCCACACCGGTCTGGTGCTGCTGTCCGGTCGAGGCTCGGCGCTCGGCCGAGTGCTGCCGGACAAGTCGGTGCGGCTGGTGCGTGGAGACCGGGAGGCGTTCGGCCTGCACGGGCGCTCGGCCGAGCAGCGGGTGGCCCTGGACCTGCTGCTCGACCCGGACGTGGGCATCGTCTCGCTCGGGGGCCGGGCCGGCACCGGCAAGTCGGCGCTGGCACTGTGCGCCGGCCTGGAGGCCACCCTGGAGCGCCACCAGCACAAGAAGGTGGTGGTGTTCCGGCCGCTCTACGCGGTCGGCGGCCAGGACCTGGGCTACCTGCCCGGTACCGAGGGCGAGAAGATGCAGCCCTGGGCCCAGGCGGTGTTCGACACGCTGGGTGCGCTGGTCAGCCGGGACGTGGTCGACGAGGTGCTCGACCGGGGGATGCTGGAGGTGCTGCCGCTCACCCACATCCGCGGTCGGTCGTTGCACGACTCGTTCGTCGTGGTGGACGAAGCGCAGTCGCTGGAGCGCGGCGTGCTGCTCACCGTGCTGTCCAGGATCGGGTCGGGATCCCGGGTCGTGCTCACCCATGACGTGGCGCAGCGGGACAACCTGCGGGTGGGTCGGTACGACGGTGTCGCCACCGTGATCGACGCGCTCAAGGGCCATCCGCTCTTCGCCCACGTCACGCTGACCCGCTCGGAGCGTTCGCCGATCGCCGCGCTGGTCACTGAGATGTTGGAGGACCTGCCGCTGTAGAACACCCCGGATGTCCCCACAACACGCCGGTCGCCCGGTGTGGACTTCACCGATGCGCTCCGGCCGCCGGCCACGGTGACGGGAGCGGAGCCTGGTGAGGATCTGTCGGAGTCCGGTCATGGCGACACGCTAGGTCGCGGCCGGCCGGTGGTGCCGGCCGCGACAGCCGGATGTGGACAACTCCGGGGCCTGTGGACAACCGACCGGAACTGTCGGTGGCATCGGGCATACTGCGGTCGGTGGAGGTGCCGTGCCCCCTTGGGCGGGTGGGCTGTGCGTCCACTGTGTCGGGAGGAGCTGGGTACCCGGACCCGTACCACGGTGGATCCGGCGGGGGGATGACGACGCGAGTCGGTCGGCGCTGCCCTATCCGAGTCGTTCGGGTTGCCCTGGTGGTCCAACAAACCGGACCGGGGCACTCCGACACCTTCGGTGTGGTGTGTGTGCTGGCCGCCCGATGGCATCCTCTACCGTGACGGTGTCGGGGCGCGGCGTGACAGCGACGGCCCGGGGTCCGGTCCGTGTCGTCGAGCAGGCGTGGTCCTGAACGAACGCGGGTGCGCGGCCGGCCGCGGTCGCCCTGCCGTCCTGGGTACGGACGGAGCGGGGTGGGCGATGGGTAGTCCTGAACTGGTGGGTACTGGGAGGTACACCCCGCAGATGTCGTGTCATGGTTCGGTCGTTCTCAACGGGGCGTGCGGCGGGGCGACGCATCCGCCGCGGAGGCAAGCACAGCACCCGCCGGCTCCCAGGGTCGTTCCCACGCCGGGGGGCTGCCGTGGCGAGGGAACGGACTCGACCGTCTAGATGGCGCTGTTGGCGGTCGGGTCTGACAAGGGGTCACCGGGGGTCACCACGACCGCGTTGACCCTGGCCGCCGTGTGGCCGCGGCGCGCCGTGTTCGCCGAGCTGGATCCGTCCGGTGGCGATATCGCGTTCCGCCTGCGCGGGCCTCGCGGGGTGCCGCTGTCACCGGAGGCCGGGCTGCTCAGCCTCGCCGCCGGCATCCGCCGCGGTGCCCGGCCCGAGCAGCTCCTCGAACACACCCAGCGCATCGACGGCGGGCTTGAGGTACTGCTTGGGCTGGCCGATCCCGAGCGCGGGTCCACCCTGGGCGGGGTGTGGGAGCAGATCGGCCGGTTGCTGGCCGCCGTTCCCGGCGTCGACGTGATCGCCGACTGTGGCCGGCTCTACCCCGGTACCCCGGTCGTCGAGGCGCTCGGGCACAGCGGCGCGGTTCTGCTGGTGACCCGGCCCACCATCGACGCGGTGGCGCACCTGCGGACCCGGGCCGGTGCACTGGCCGGACAGTTGCACAGCCACGTTCCCGGTGGCATCCCGCTCTACGTGGGCGTGATCACCAAACCGCGCGACGACAAGTCGCCCCGACAGATCGACCTGGTGCTCAGGCAGGCGAACGTGCCGGCGTCGGTGATCGGTCGGATCGCCTACGACGCACAGGGTGCCGGCATGCTCACCGGTGAGTGGCTGGGACGGCTGGACAAGTCCCTGCTGGTGCGGTCGGCGCGGGAGATCGCCGGCCGGCTCGCCCAGGTGACGGTCACCCGGATCGGCGGCTGAGAGCGCCGGACGTCGTGTTGTCATCGGTGTCGCCGCGTGTCAGGAGTGTGGACGCAGGTGTGAGCGGCTCCGGGTGATTGACTCCGAGTGTCGCGTCGATACCCGCGGGCGACGTCTGATATGCCAGGAACTGGAGGCTTGTCTGAGGCCGCCGGGACGAAGTTCCCCGCACCCGCCAGCACAGCACTGACCGGCTCCCCGCCGCCGCACAAGGTTCGGCCGTGGCGAGGGCGAAGACAGAAGTCATCCGGAGGTGTCGGGCCACGTGACCAGGCCGATGACCGGGGCCCCGCTCGAACGGGTGCACCGGGTGAGGCGGCGCGGGGAGGTCACCCGCGGGCTGCTCGCCGGCCTGGTGGCCGCGGTCGTCCTGCTCGGCGTGCCGGCCGCGTTACTGCTGGCCCTCGGCGATCCGGTTCCGATCCCGGCCGGCCATCGGACCGGACCATCGGCCGCCCGGATCGTCCTGGACGTGGCGGCCTGCCTGGTCTGGCTGGGATGGGCGCAGTTCGTGTCCTGCCTGCTGGTGGAGGTGGTCGCCGGCGTTCGCGGTACCGGGCTGCCGGCTCGGGTCTGGTTCGCCGCCGCGGTGCAGCAGGAGCTGGCCCGCCGGCTGGTCACCCCGATGCTGCTGCTGGCCGCCACCCAGGGCCTGCGCAGCGCACCCCGCCCCACATCCGGCCCCGAGGCCCCCGAGGCCCCTGCGGCCTTCGGCGGTCCGGGTGGCCTCGGCGGTGTCGGTGTGGTGGAGTCCGCGACGTCCCGGCCGCCCACCGCCGGGCCCGGCGGCGGCATCGCCGGCATCGCCTGGGACGTGGCCGGTGTCGGCTTGCTCGCCGCCGGACTGGTTGACGCGTTGCGCGAGGCGCGCCAGCGGACCGCCCGCACCCGCCGGCCCGGCGTCGGGGTGCCACTGCCCGACGCCGAGGCGGCCGGCGTCGAGGTGGCCGCGTGGCTCGGGGCCGACCTGGATGGTGCGACGTTCCTGGACCATGCCCTGCGTGCCCTGGCGGCCGGCCTCGGCACCCGGGGCCGCCCGGTGCCGGAGTTCTACGCGGCCCGGATGTCGGCGGACCGGTTGGATCTGCTGCTGGTCACCCCGGACAGCGCGCCGCCGCCGCCATTCACGGTCGAGGACGCCGGGGCGCGCTGGAGCCTGCTCCGACAGGCCGCCCTGCCGCCGGTCGAGCGGGTGCCCGCACCGCTGCCGGGGTTGGTGTCGATCGGCGGCACCGGCACCGACATCGGTGCTGGGGCGTCCGTGCTGGTCGACCTGGAGTCGGTCGGCGGCACGGTTGCCATCGACGGCGACCTGGACGCGGCACGGTCGCTGGTGGCCGCCGCGGCGGTGGAACTGGCCACCGCCGCCTGGTCGCGGGACGCTCGGATTACCCTGGTCGGCTTCGGCCACGCCCTGGAACCGCTTGGTTCCGGACGGCTCCGCTGTGTGGACACGCTGGCCGAGGTCGCCGCCGATCTGGTCGCCCGGGTGTCGGCCAGCCGGCGTGCCCTGACCGCCTCGGGTATCGACTCGGTACTCACCGGGCGGATCCGCGGCCTGGCCGGCGGCGACTGCACACCGGATCTGGTACTGCTGGCCGGGCCGGGCGGGCCGGCCGACCTCGCCGACCTGGCCGCGCTGGAGTCCTGTGCCCGGGCCTGCGTCCGGGCACCGCTGGGCATCCTGGTCGCCGGCCCGACGCCGTCGGCTCGGGTGCGGTTCACCGTTGACGAGCGGGGTGCGCTGCGGGCCGGGCCGTTCGGCGACCTGCCCGCCCCACACCAACTGACCGCCCGCTCCTACTCGGGCCTGGCCCGGTTGCTCCGGGCCGCCGCGCACACCGACAGCGACACCGCCGTCCCGCCGGTGCCGGGCCGCCCGCCCGGCGGCGCGGTCGGCGTGGTGGGCGGAATCGACTCAGTCGACCCGGACGCGCCGGTCGGTGTGCTGCTCCGGATTCTGGGCGAACCAGCGGCGGACGGTCCGGGCCTGGCCTCGCCGGGTACCGCGCTGGCGGTGGAGATCTGCGTATTCGTCGCGTTGCGCGGGCGGGCGTCCCTGGACGAGGTGGCCGCAGCGGTGTGGCCCTACGGGATCGCCGGCACCGACCGGGACGCCACCGTGCACCGGGTTCGCGACTGGCTCGGCCGGAGCCCGGACGGGGATCCCCGGCTGCGCTGGGACGGCCCGACGCTGACACTGTCCGGCGACGTGCGGTTGGACTGGCACCTGTTCGTCGCGCTGGCCCGCCGCGGCGGCGGCGACCTGCGCCGCGCGCTGGATCTGGTGCGCGGCCCGTTCGCCGAACCCCGCCCGGCCCGCCGGTATGCCTGGCTGGCCGCTGATCCGGCCCGCTACCAGGCCGGACCACACGTCGTGGACGTGGCACACCGGCACTGGCGGTCCTGTCTGGACGCCGGCGACCTGGATGCCGCGGTGACCGCGGCCGAGGCCGGGTTGCGCGCCGAACCGGTGGCCGAGGCGCTCTGGGAAGATCTGGCCGTGGCGGTGCGGGCCCGGGACGGCGACGCCGCGGCAGCCGACCTGCTGCGCACCCGCCGGGGGTGTTGACCTGTCACCCCGCCCCGTCGGCGCGGTCGAGCCGGGGACTCCCGGTGCGGCGTCACCGCCGGATCCGGCCGGGTCCACCGGCCGCCGCGGACCCCGCGTCGGTCACGGCGTTGTCATACCAAGTACGTCCAGTGCCCGGTCGAGTTGTGCCACGGTGATCAGGCCCCGCTCGACGTACCCGCGTTCGAGCACCACGTCCCGGATCGTCCGGCGCTCGGCCAGCGCCTGCTTGGCGACCTTGGCCGCCTCCTCGTAACCGATGAACCGGTTGAGTGGGGTCACGATCGACGGCGAGGACTCGGCGTACTCCCGGCAGCGACCCTCGTCGGCCCGGATGCCGGCCACGCACCGGTCGGCCAGCAGCCGGCTGACATTGGCCAGCAGCCGGATCGACTCCAGCACGTTGCGGGCCATCATCGGCATCATCACGTTCAGTTCGAAGTTGCCGGCCGCTCCGCCGAACGCGATCGCCGCGTCGTTGCCGATCACCTGCGCGCACACCATGCACAGCGCCTCGGGGATGACCGGGTTCACCTTGCCCGGCATGATCGACGAACCGGGCTGGAGGTCGGGCAGGTAGATCTCCGACAACCCGGCCCGGGGTCCCGAGCCCATCCAGCGCAGGTCGTTGGAGATCTTGTACAGGCTCACCGCCACGGTGCGCAGTTGCCCGGACACCTCGACCAGCCCGTCCCGGCCGCCCTGGGCCTCGAAGTGGTCCCGGGCCTCGGTGAGCGGCAACCCGGTCGCGGCGGCGACCCGGGCGATCACCCGGGCGGCGAACCCGGCCGGGGTGTTGATGCCGGTGCCCACCGCGGTGCCGCCGAGCGGCAGTTCGGCCAGCCGGGGCAGGGTCGACTCCAGCCGCTCCACCCCGGCGTTCAGCGCGGCGGCGTACCCGCCGAACTCCTGGCCGAGGGTCACCGGGGTGGCGTCCATCAGGTGGGTGCGCCCGCTCTTGACCACCCCGGCGAACTCCACCGACTTGCGTCGCAGTTCACCCTCCAGGTGCCGCAGCGCGGGCACCAGATCGGTGACCACCGCGCCGGTGGCGGCGATGTGGATGGAGGAGGGGAACACGTCGTTGGACGACTGCGAGGCGTTCACGTGGTCGTTGGGGTGCACCGGCGCGCCCAGTTTCTCGGTGGCCAGGGTGGCGATCACCTCGTTGGCGTTCATGTTGCTGGACGTGCCCGAGCCGGTCTGGAACACGTCGATGGGGAAGTGGGCGTCCCAGTCGCCGCGGACGACCTCCTCGGCCGCCAGCCCGATCGCCTCGGCCATCGAGGGTTCGATCACCCCGAGTTCGGCGTTGACCGCCGCCGCCGCGGACTTGATCCGGCCCAGTGCGGCTATGTGCGCGCGTTCCAGGGTGTGCCCGGAGATCGGGAAGTTCTCCACCGCCCGCTGGGTCTGGGCCCGCCACCTGGCCTGCGCCGGAACCCGGACCTCGCCCATCGAGTCGTGCTCCACCCGATACTCCTGCTCGGCCACCCTCGCCCCACTCCTCGTCGCTGCCGCATCGGCCCGCCCGGTCGGACGCTACCGGGCGTCGATCGTAGTGACCTGCCGGACTGCCGCCGACGGCATGTGTCGAACGCCTCGTCGCGTTCGGAATCAGGCGGAAAATGCGTTGGCTTGTGTTAATTTGCAACTGTGCGATCACGATCGGTCGTGGCTGCTGCCGGACTGCTCACCGGAACCGTGCTGGCCACACCAGCCTCGGCCAGCCCGGTGGGGCGCCAGCAGGTGGGACCGGCCGGGACCGTCGACTGCTTCCGGCAGATCACCTCGGCCGGAAACGGTCAGGCCGCACGCAGCGGTCCCGGACTGGGTTTTCCGGCGCTGTTCACCCTGCGCACCGGCCAGCAGTTCGACACCACCGGCCCGACCGACGGCGTCGCCGCGGACGGGATCCGCTGGAACGCGGAGTTCGGCGACCAGGGCGTGTGGTTCCCGATCAGGACAACGGACAACACGACGACCTTCATGGTGGCCCTGATCTGTGAGAGATAGTTGGGCGGCCCGCCCGCTGACGTGGTCACCTGCTTGGGGCCACGACTGCCTGTTCGGGCCGTAGGATGCCGATCCCTCCCGGCCCGAACGGCGACCCAGTAGCGTCGGAGGGCATGGAGATATCCGCTCAGCCGACCGAACCGTCACGACCGGCCACCGACGCCGATCGTCAGGCCGGCGCGGATCTGCTGCAACGCGCCTGCGGGGACGGGCGGCTCACCCTGGAGGAGTTCAGCGACCGGGTCGGCGCGGTGTGGGCGGCCGAGGCCACCGACCAGATCGCCGCGGCCACCGGCGGGCTGGAGGTCCCCGGGCCGATCGTCGGGTCCAGCCGGACGGTCCACCGCGTGGTCAACGTGATCGGCGAGCAGCGCCTCCGTGGACGCTGGCGGTTGCCCGGCCGGCTCCAGGTGATCAACCTGATCGGCGAACTGGACCTGGACCTGTGTGACGTGGTGGTGGGCGAGACTTTGCCCGACAACGTTGTTGACATCAGGGTGTTCTCGATGATCGGCGAGGTCAGCGTGGTCGTGCCCGAGGGCATCGAGGTCCAGGTCAGCGGCCTCGTCCTGATCGGCGCCCGAGACATCCACCTGGCACCGGTGCCGCGCCGGGTTGGTACCCCGCTGGTCCGGCTGCACGTGTTCGGGCTCATCGGCGAGCTGCGGGTGGAGTCCCGGCCGTCCGGTGGGACCCCGAACTGGCGCCGCGCGGTCGAGCGCTGAGTGCGGTACCGGTGCCGGCCACGGTTACTGTGCGCGTT
>DASULA010000409.1:0-7373 GCA_036278435.1 Mycobacteriales bacterium
CGGCGACCCGGACGCGCCGCTGCCGGCCGCCCGGCACACCCACGACGTGCCCGCGCCGGCCACCGGCACGCTCACCCGGCTGGACGCCCACGCGGTCGGCCTGGCCGCCTGGCGGCTGGGCGCCGGTCGGGCCCGCCCCGGCGACACCGTGTCGCCGGCCGCCGGGGTGACCTGGCACGCGGTACCCGGCGACCGGGTGACCGCCGGCACGCCGCTGCTCACCCTGCACACCGACGACGCCTCCCGCATCTCCCGCGCCCTGGCCGCCCTGTCCCACGCCGTCGACGTCGACGGCCCGACCACGCCGCTGTCCCTGGTCATCGACCGCATCACCGCCTGACCGCTGGGGTCGGTAGCGTCGGAGTGTCCGATGGTCCGGCCATCGCTGGGGAGCATCGAGATCGCGTGTGCCACAAGTGCTACAGTTGTGGCATGGGTGAGCCGGTGGAGGTGTCCGTTCGCGATCTGCGCAACCACATCAGCGATGTGCTGCGCCGGGTCGAGTCGGGGGAGCGGCTGCGGGTGACCGTGGACCGCAGGCCGGTGGCCCAACTGATTCCGCTGCCCACGCGGCGGGTTGCCCTGCCGTTCGCCGAGTTCTCCGCCTGGCGGGCGCGCGGCGGCGGTGCCGATCCGGAACTCGCCGTCGAACTCGCCTCCGTCCTGCCGGACACCACGGACACGGTGTGAGGGCGCTGGCCGACACATCGCTGTTCATCGGGCGGGAACAGGGCCGCGCACCGCGCGGCGACGTGCCGGATGAGCTGGTCGTCTCGGTGATCACGATCGCCGAACTTCGGCTCGGAGTCCTGATGGCCTCAACGTTGGAGGCACGCAGCCACCGGCTCGACACGCTCCACGTGGTGGAATCGTTGGAACCGCTGGTGGTGGACGATGATGTTGCCGCGTCCTGGGCTCGCCTGGTTGCCTCACTGCGGGCAGCGGGTCGAAAGGCACCGATCAACGACAGTTGGATCGCCGCCACCGCGCTGGCCCACGGACTGCCGGTGGCGACTCTGGACGCCGACTATGACGTGGTTCCCGACCTCACCGTGATCCGGCTGTAAACCGGTCCACCACCCCGCTGCCACTCCGATGAATTCAGAGATTCTCCTTTTCCCGCACCCGTGGAAGTGCCTTGTCGAGATCACTCTCGCGGGTGATCACATGCCGGTGGAGTCGAGCTAGAATTGGTGCATGGATACCCTGACCTGTGCGATTTCCCGCCACGCCGATGCCGGTGTTGGTGTGGAATCAGACGGCGGGTTTCTGGGTTTCGATCCGGTCGCGGTAGCCGAATTAGTTGCCGGGTTTGATCCGTCGGGTTTGGACGGGGATTCGTTGTTGACCGTGTTGGCCGGGTTGGAACGGGTCACCGCCGCCGCGCATGCCGCGCAGGTCAAGGCGATGGCGGAGTTCACCCGGGTCCGCCCGTCCACTCCGGGGCGTCGGTTCGGGGAGTTCGTCGCCGACGAAATCGCCGTGGAGGTGTCGATCACTCGACGGACGGCGGAGAACCGGATCGCCCAGGCGGTAGAGATGACCACCCGAGTCCCGGCCGTACTGCGGGCACTGGAAACGGGGATGGTGGATTTCTACCGGGCGAAGGTCATCACCGATGCCACCTACCGGTTGGACGACGACACCGCCAGCCAGGTGGCCGCCTACGTGGTGGAACGAGCCGAGGCGCGTAACGCCTCCCAGGTACGTGACCTCGTGCGCCGCACCGTCCTGCGACTGGACCCCGAGGGTGCCCAACGCCGACACGAACGTGCCCGTACCGACCGGAGCGTGGTCCTCACACCGCTGGACGACGGGATGGCCGAACTCACCGCCCTGCTGTCGGCCGAGCAGGCCACCGCGGTCTACCAGCGGGTCAACGCCCTCGCCCGGGGCAGCCGGGTCCCCGGGGACGAGCGCGGTGTGGACGCGCGGCGGGCCGACGTGTTCGTCAGCCTGCTCCTGGGGCGACGCGAACCCGGTGCGGCCTCCCACCCCGACGAAACACGGCCGTTGGTGCACGTGACCGTGGCCGCCTCCACCCTGGCCGGCGCCGACAACAACCCCGGAGTGTTGGACGGTTATGGTCCGATCGGCGCGGCGTTCACCCGGGCCATCGCCGCGGATCCCACCGGGGTGTGGAAGCGACTGGTCACCGACCCGATAGACGGGTCACTGATCGAACACTCCCGCAACACCTACCGGCCACCAGCCGCACTCGATGACTTCATCCGGGCACGCGACGGACAATGCCGGTTTCCCGGCTGCCAACACTCAGCACAAAGCGCGGATTTGGATCATACGATCCCGTGGCCAAAAGGACCCACCACGCAGGGTAACCTGGGTGCGGTATGTCGTCATCACCATCGCCTGAAACACCAATCAGTGTGGCGACTCACCCAGAACAACGGACGATTCTGTTGGACCAGCCCAACCGGACGGAAATACGCCACCACACCGGCGAGATACGACCCACCATGAACAGGGCGATGCCGTGCCCCGACGGCCTGGCCGGTAAGTCCATGCGAACGGTGAGGTCTTGGCCGCCCCGCACGCGCCGCGGTCAGCCCGTTCGACGCCGCGGGACGGACGGGGTGCGCGGGGTGCGTAGCACGGTGGTGTACAGGTGGCGCAGCATGGCCAGCAGGGTCAGCGCCCAGGCGGCCAGGGCGATCCAGATCTCGGTGTCGCCGATGCGGGTGAGGATCGGCAGCCGGTCGGCCGCGCCCAGGGTCTGGCCGGCGACACCGTACATGCCCAGCGGAAACACCAGGCTCCACCAGGTGGCGTCGTAGCGCAGCGGCACCCGGTGGGTGACGTGTCGCCACCAGCCGGCGGCCAGCAGGGCCGGGATGAGCCAGCTCGCGAACGCCCAGAACACCAGGGAGGCGCCCCCGACCAGGTCCCGGGTGGCGTCCGCGGCGCTCGCGCCAGCCATCTGCCGGATCCGCGCACCGGCCACCACGGTGATCGCGACGGAACCCATCGCCACCCAGTACGCCTGGGTGAGGTCCTCCGGGCGCAACCGGCGCAGGGTGAGCCGGGCCAGCACCACGACGCCGATCGCGGCGTACAGGAACACCCCCACCGACCAGCACGCCACCGCCAGCAGGGCCAGCCCGTCGCGCCCGGCGGGGGTCACCGCCGCCAGCACGGCGGCCAGCACCGCCACCGACTGGCTGGCCACCACCCAGATGAACCAGGTGCCGTTCGCCCCGCCGACCACCTCGTCCCGGGACTTCCCGAACACGGCCAGCCACGGCACGGCGTACCCGAACAGCAGCCAGCTCACCCCGCCGACACCGAGCAGCACCAGCGCGGTGCGGTGGTGGCCGGCCACGGCCAGCCGGACGGCCACCACGTCGGTGCCGGCCACGAACGTGAAGAACCCGAAGGCGCGCGACGGGTCGGCCAGATCGGCGCGCACCGCGGCCCGGTGACCGACCAGCCGCCAACCGGTCAGGACCACCAGCACGGCGTAGCAGAACCCGGCCAGCCACAACAGCGCCGTGGACAGCGCGTGCCGTCCGTGGACGCGCATCCCGATCGACACGATGCCGGTGGCCATCACCAGCGCGAAGTAGCCCGGGAGCAGGGTGCGGACCGCGTCGTCGGCGGCGCCGCGCACCGCGACCCAGCGGGCTCGACCGGTCATCGGGCTCGACCGGTCAGTACGGGGCACCGATCCGGCGCCACTTCCGCCCGCCGGTGCCCGGCTCGGCCGGGGGGTTGGCCCGCCGGCTGCGGTACACGACGTAGGGCCGCCACAGATACCACAGCGGGTAACTCCAGGCGTGCACCAGCCGGCTGAACGGCCACACCGCGAAGATCATCCAGGCCGCGGTGGCGTGCACCTGGTACATGATCGGCGCGCTGCCGATCGCGTGCGCGTCCGGACTTCCGGCGAACAGGCTCCGGAACCACACCGACACGGTGTTGCGGTAGTCGTAGCCCCCGCCCAGTTCCTGCACGCCCAGGGTCAGGTAGATGCCCAGCACGGTGATGATGCCCAGCAGCACCAGGGCAAGGTAGTCCACCGCGCTGGTGGTGGCCCGCACCCGGGGCACACCCAGCCGGCGGAAGATCAGAACCCCCGCGCCGATCAGCACCCCGATCGCGGCCACCGACCCGGCGATGCCGGAGAACAGGGTGTACGCCCGCTCGGGGATGCCCATCCACTCGGTCACCGACTTGGGGATCAGGATGCCCAGCACGTGCCCGCCGATCGCGGCGAACGTGGCGTAGTGGAACAGCGGCGCCCCCCACTTGAGCAGCCGGCGTTCCTGCAACTGGCTGGACCGGCTGGTCCAGCCGAACTGGTCGTAGCGCCACCGCCACACGTGCCCCACCAGGAACACCACCATCGCGGTGTAGGGCAGGATGGCCCACCACCACAGCTCCCACGCGGTCACCGGCGCACCTCCCCGTTGTCCGGCCCGGATCCCCGGCCGGTCAGGTACTCCGGCGGGGCGAACGGTTCGAGTCCCACGTCCTCGGCTGGCGGTCCGGTCTCCCAGGCCCGGCTCACCAGGGTCAGCTCGCGCCGGCCCAGCCGGGGCATCCGCGCGCACACCGCCGCGACCACGTCGACGTACGGAGTGCCGGCCTGGTCCAACCCCCGCCGCAGCAGTTCCAGGTCGGGCCGGTGCCCGTGCAGCAGTTGCTCGCCGCGTGGGCTGAGCGCGGCGAAGTCCAGCACCAGCGGCAGGTAGTCGGGCAGTTCGTCCTCGCACGGGTGGAAGCCGGCCGCCCGGTAGGCGGTCTTGAACGCCACCATCGACATGCCGCGCCTGCGGGTGTCGCCGTACCGGTAGTACGTCAGGTACAGCGCGCAGCGCCGCCGCAGGTCGAACGTCTCGACGTAGTGCCGGGCCACGTCGGTGGGCGGCGTCGCCCGCAGCCAGCGCAGGAACCGGCCGAACGCCTCCCGGGTGGCCTTCGGCGTGCCCGCCGCGGCCACCGCGTCCAACTCGTCGAGCCCGTCGAACAGCGCGGCGGTGGGGTACTGCAACAGCACCGAGGCCAGCTTGTAGGCGCTGATCCCGGTCACGGGGTGCCCCGGTCCGGGAACAGGTTCGGGGCGCCGTCCCGGCCGTTCCAGCCCAGCAGGTTGAAGCGCACCCGGCCGTCGTCACCGCGGAACGTGCCGCCGGCCGACCCGGTGGGCACGGACCCGGGCTGGAAGCTGTCGACACCGTGCGGGCCGGCCCCGCCCATGCCCGGCCCGCCGTCGGTGTCCAAAGAGCAGAACAGTTGCTCGTGCTGGCCCATCAGCCGTCCGGCGTCCTCGGCGTGCGCCGGCGGGATGACGTAGCGCTCGTCGTACTTGGCGATGGCCAGCAGCCGGTACAGGTCCTCCAGGTCGTCCACGCTCGCCCCGACCGACGCGGGCAGGTCCTCGTCCAGGGTAAGGCCGAGCTGTCCGGCCCGCTGGATGGCGCGCACCGCGGCCAGCTTGCGCAGCACCGCCCGCACCGGGTCGACCGCCCCGGCGGTGAACAGGTTGGCCAGGTACTCGATCGGGATGCGCAGCGAGTCGATGGTGGCGAACACCCGGTCCGGATCCCCCGGGTCGTAGCCGGCCGCGTGCACCACGTCGGCCACCGGTGACAGCGGCGGGATGTACCAGACCATCGGCAGCGTGCGGTACTCCGGGTGCAGCGGCAGCGCCACCCGGTGCCGCACCGCCAGGGAGTACACCGGCGAGCGGCGGGCCGCGGCGATCCAGTCGTCCGGGATCCCCGAACGGGCCGCCTCGGCCCGCACCGCCGGATCCTCCGGGTCGCAGAACACCGACAACTGGGCCTCGTACAGGTCCCGCTCGTCGGGCGTGGCCGCCGCCGCCAGCACCGCGTCCGCGTCGTACAGGAACAACCCGAGGTAGCGCAGCCGGCCCACGCAGGTCTCCGAGCAGATGGTCGGCTGGCCGGCCTCGATCCGCGGATAGCACAGTGTGCACTTCTCCGCCTTGCCGGTGCGGTGGTTGAAGTACACCTTCTTGTACGGGCAGCCCGACACGCACATCCGCCAGCCCCGGCAGCGGTCCTGGTCGACCAGCACGATGCCGTCCTCGGTCCGCTTGTACATCGCACCGGACGGGCAGGACGCCACACACGACGGGTTCAGGCAGTGCTCGCAGATGCGCGGCAGGTAGAACATGAACACCTGCTCGAACTCCATCGCGACCCGGTCCTCAAGCCCGGCCAGGTTCGGGTCCCCGCCGGCCAGTTCCGGGGCGCCGGCCAGGTCGTCGTCCCAGTTGCTGCCCCACCGCACGTCCATGTCCCGGCCGGTGAGCGCCGAGATGGAGTGCGCGCTGGGGTTCCGGGTGCCCGGCGGCGCGGAGATCAGGGTCTGGTAGTCATACGTCCACGGGTCGCCGTAGTCGTCGATGCTGGGCAGTTCCGGGTTGTAGAAGATCGAGGCGAGCTTGCGGACCCGCCCACCGGCTTTCAGTTGCAGCCGCCCTTTGCGGTCCAGCGTCCAGCCGCCCTTCCACTTCTCCTGGTCCTCGTACCGGCGCGGGTAACCCACCCCCGGCTTGGTCTCGACGTTGTTGAAGTACACGTACTCGGTGCCCGGCCGGTTGGTCCACACCTGCTTGCAGGTCACCGAACAGGTGTGGCAGCCGATGCACTTGTCGAGGTTCATCACCATCGCCATCTGGGCCATGATCCGCATCAGAACTGGACCTCCTGCGCGCGGCGGCGGATCACCGCGACCTCGTCGCGCTGATTGCCGGTCGGGCCGTAGTAGTTGAACCCGTAGGACAGGTGCCCGTAGCCGCCGATCAGATGGGTGGGTTTGACCACCAGCCGGGTCAGCGAGTTGTCACTGCCGCCGTGCCAGCCGGAGATCTCCGAACGCGGCGTCATCAGGTGCCGGTCCTTGGCGTGGTACATGAACACCGTGCCCGCCGGCATCCGGTGGGTCACCACCGCCCGGCAGGCCACCACGCCGTTTCGGTTGTAGGCCTCGATCCAGTCGTTGTCACCGACCCCGATCCGGCCCGCGTCATCGGGGCTCATCCAGATCACCGGGCCGCCGCGGAACAGCCGGAGCATGTGCAGGTTGTCCTGGTACTCCGAGTGGATCGACCAGTTCGAGTGCGGGGTCAGGTACCGCACGGTGATCTCCGGGCGGTCCGGATCGGCCAGCCCCTGCTCGCCGAAGTGGCGCGCGTAGTCCAGCGGCGGCCGGTAGGTCGGCAGGTGTTCGCCGTACTCGGCGATCCAGTCGTGGTCGAGGAAGAAGTGCATCCGCCCGGTGAGGGTGTGCCACGGCTTCTTCCGCTCGACGTTGACCACGAACGGGGAGTACCGCCGCCCGCCGGTCTCGCTGCCCGACCACTCCGGCGAGGTGATCACCGCCCG
>DASULA010000410.1:0-7283 GCA_036278435.1 Mycobacteriales bacterium
CCAGCCGACCGACACCACCACATGCACGGTCAGCCACAGCCGTCGCGCCGACCGGGACAGCATCCGGGGCGGACGGGTCCTACCGGCCGGGCGGGCTCGACCGCCCGGTTCGGTCTCCCGGGCCGGGCGGGCCGGGCGGGCCGGGTCCGGTCGGGGCAGGTCAGTTCTCATGACTTCAGCCTGCCGGCCGGCACCGGTTTGGTCGTCATCCCCCGGACGGCTTCGCCCCTACTCGCCAGGGCGTACCCCCCCCCCCCCCCGCCGCCCCAGCCACCCCACGGCTGAGGTTTTCGCAAGAAAACCTCAGCTCGTAACCGGTTACACCTGAGGTTTTCGCGAGAAAACCTCAGGTGGTGGGGTCGGTGGACGTTGGCGGCCACCGGCCTAGCCGGCTCGGCTCCGCAGTATCGCCAGCACCCGCGGGTCGATCCGGCCGGCGGCCAGCCGCTCCTCCAGGTTCTCCACCCCGGCCCACCGGGCCAGCGCGGCGTCCAGCCCACCCGAGCCGGCCGGGCCGGCCGGGTCGTGCCCGAGGACGGCCAGCGCCGCGGACACCTCGGCGGCCAGCGCGCCGACCAGCGGCAGCAGCGAGTCCGGGTCGGGACGGGTGAAGTACAGGTCGTGCAGGTCCAGCAGCCGGGCCAGCTCACCGACCGGTTCGGCGTGGTCGTCCACCCGCAGGTCCACCGCGATGTCCAGGGCGCCGCCGTACGACCCGCCCTCCCGCCACACCCGCACCGCCGCACCCTGCCGACCGCGGGCGTCCCCGCCGGCCCGGTCACCGGCGGCGATCGCGGCCACCAGCCGGTGCGCCAGCGGACCGGGCGCGGCCCGGTAGGCGTCCACCACGGCGGCCAGCACGCCCGGTCCGGCCAGGATGTTGCCCTGCACCGCCATCCCGGGCGCGGCGACCCCGCCGGCCCAGTCCAGGCAGGCCGACCCGGTGAACGTGGCCGCCCGGCCGTGGGCGTCCACGGCGCCGACCTGCCGGTGTTCGCGGCCAGCGTCGGCCTGGGTCATCCGCGCCACCGCCGCCTCGGCGGTGGCGCCGGCCTCCAGCAGCGCCAGTCCGGCCGGGCCGTAGGCCACGTTCACCGCGGCCTGAGTGGCGATGGCGCCCACCCCGGCGCGACCCCAGGGCACCAGCGCGCCCACCGCGAGGAACTTCGAGGCGACCGCCACGCCCCACGAGCGGGTCGGTTCGTCGTAGCCGACGATCGAGAACGTCACGGCGCCTCCCAGCCGGCCGGTGTCGCCCGTTCCTACCGGTCGGTGGCACCCGGATCGAGTCCTGTCATCCGCCGGCTGGAACGCCCGGCGGCAAATCACCCGGACGGCCGACTCGTCGCTCGCCGATGGCTCCGGGAACATGATCAATTCCTGAGTGGAACGTGATCACCATCTGACACTCACCTGATCGCGAGGTGGAAGGTAAAGGTTGGTGCATCCCTGACCCATCGGTGTGCCAACAACCTCAACACCGATGGGCACCCGGGTGGGACCCGCCGCTGCCGACCCGGAAGCCCCAGGGAGACCGAATGCCGCGCGTTCCCGAGCACTACGTCAGTGCCGCCGATCCACCGGGCGGTTACCCACCCACACATCCGGACACGTTCGGCCGGAGGCTGGTCCTGGCCGCCGTACTGTCGGTGGGCGTGGCCGGCTGGCTGCGCCTGCTCTCCTCGCCGGTGTTCGACCGGTTGGCCCCGCCGCGGGGTGCGGAATACCTGCTACTGGACAGCATGCTCATACTGCCGCTGGCCGTCGCCGCGGTCACGGTGGCCGCCAGGATCGCCACCGGATTTCGCCCGACACACCGCGCGCTCTGGTTCGCCCTGTGCACCGCGGCCGGGCTGACCCTGCTGCTGGTACCGCTGGTACCGCTGCGGGACGCGGTGCTGTCGATCGTCCAGGACGGCGCCGAGGACTCACCGTCGCTGGCGTCGGCGCCGCTGCCCGGCCTGGACGGAGGGCATGGCTGGCTCGGCTGGCTCGGCAGCGGCCTGTGGTACGCCGTGCTCAGTTGGCCGGTCGTGCTCGTGCTCGCCCTGGTCACGGTGGCGGTGTCACTGGCGCCGCCGCGCGGGCGCCGGCTCTGCCGGCTGACCGGCCGGGCCGCCCTGATCGGTCTGGTGACCGTGGTGACCGTGGCACTCACCTCCGGACCCGGGCTGGCCGCACCGACCGCGATGACCGTGAAGACCGGGCCGGACACCAGGCCGTCCAATCCGGCCGGCACCGGCGGCTGCGCAAGCCCCACCGTGCCCAAGCGGACCTACGACGTGGTGGCGCTGCACATCGACATCCCGCTGAACCGGTTCGGCGACCACGACCCGTACGGCTACATGTACACGCTGGCGGCGAACGAGGCCGCGGTGCGGGCGTTCTCCGCGGCGACCACCGGGCCCAACCCGACCGAGAAGGTGTCGATCGGGCTACGCGAGGACCCGATCCAGCCGCTGGTGCTGCGTGCCCGGCTGGGCGAGTGCGTGGTAATCCACTTCACCAACAAGATCGATCTGTCCCCGCACGCCGGCCACGACGACCCGGTCGGCCCGATACCGGCGGCGTCGATCGACGTGCAGGGCGCGGCGTACCAGATCGCCGACGGCGGTTCGGCGGTCGGACAGAACCCGACCAGCCGGATGACGCCGGCCGGGGGCACCAACACCTACCGGTTCTACCTCGACCCGCTGTCCGGTGAGGGCGGCAAGGTGTTCCACAGTGGAGGGGACTCCCGCCAGTACACCGCGCGCGGCCTGTTCGGCGCGATCATCGCCGAGCCGGCCGGGTCGGAGTGGCTCGACCCGATCACCGGGGTGGACGAGACCAACAACCCGAACTGGAGCAACTGGTCGGCGATGATCCGGCCCGGCACCGGGTTCTCCTTCCGCGAGTTCACCATCATGTACCACGAGGTCGGAGACGAGGACTCGTCGGTCAACCGGCCGCTGAGCGAGGGCCCCGGCCTCCAGGGATTCGGCCGGCTGGTCCCGATGGTCGACGCCAAGCTGCCGGGCCAGGCCGACCTGCCCGAGGAGGAGGGCGAGGTCGACTTCGACGACGCCGACGGTTCGGGCACCGACGCCTACCGGCCGGACGGGCGGGCGATCAACTACCGCAGCGAGCCGTTCTGGCGGCGGTTGCAGCAACTCGGCGACATCGCATTCCCCGGGCTGCCGGTGGACCAGCTCGATCCGCTGATCAAGGACCGGCTGGCCGTCGGGTACTCCTCCTACACGTTCGGTGACCCGGCCACCCCGATGCCCCGGTCGTACCTGGGTGAGCCGACCAAGACCCGGCTGATGCACCCGGGTTCGGAACAACTGCACGTGCACCACCTGCACGGCGGCGGCGACCGGTGGCGGGAGAACCCCAACGCCGACGACACCGACATGGCCGGCGGCCTGGAGAAGGACCCGATCCAGGAGGCCAAGTCGATCCGGGTGGACTCCCAGACCGTCGGACCGGACGAGTCCTACAACCTGGAACACGAGTGCGGTGCCGGCGGCTGCCAGCAGGCGGCCGGCGACTACCTGTTCCACTGCCACATCCCGGAGCACTACATCGCCGGCATGTGGAGCTTCTGGCGCGTCTACGACACCGAGCAACCCGACCTGGCGGCGCTGCCGGACAGGGACGCGCCGCCGGCCGCGGTGACCTCGGACCAACTCGTCGGCAGGACCTTCGACGACAGGACGATCGTGCTGTCCGATCCCGGCCCCGGACAGGTCACCCTGGACGACTGGATCCGCGGCCAGCTCCCGCCGCAGGGCGTGCCGATCGACCGGGACGACTCCACCGTGTGGAACTGGGCGGTGGGCGGCACCCCAACCGCGCCGGTGTACCTCGGCGAACCGGAGTCCACGCTGTCCTGGGTGGACTACACAGCGCCGCACCCGGGGGTGCGTGACCCGATCATGTTCGACCCGGTCAACGGCCGGTACGCCTGGCCGCTGATGCGGCCACACCTGGGCCAGCGCCCACCGTTCTCCCCGAACGGGCACGGCGGCGCGCCGTGGCTCGGCTCGACCGCGTCGCCGACCCGGCCGGACGGGCTGTGCCCGGCCAGTGCGCCGCTGCGCACCTACAACATCACCGCGATCAACGTCGGGCTGGCCGAAACCGACGACGAGACCGACCGGCACGGCCGGATCTACGTCCTCAACGAGGACAAGGACGCCACCCTCACCAACTCGACCAAAGCCGAGCCGCTGGTGATCCGGTCGAACGTGGGCGACTGCGTGGCCATCACGTTGAGCAACGAGATGCACGACACGCAGTCCATACCACTCAAGGGCGGGGGCACGCTGACCCTGCTGGCCCAGTACAAGGTCAACATGCACACCCACTTCGTGCAGTTCGACCCGCAGGCGTCCGATGGCGTGATCACCGGCATGTCCTTCGAGCAGTCCGTCGGCTACGACCGGGGTCCGGGCAACACCACCCTGACCGCGGACGTGCCGGCAGGTACGACCACCGTGCCGGTTGCCGGCACCGATCGGCTTCGACCGGGCATCTCGGTGGCGGTCGGCGAGGGCCGGGCCGACATCGAGATCCGCACCGTCACCGCGATGACCGACAACACGCTGACCCTGGACGCGCCACTGGGCAGGGCGCACGTGGCCGGGGAGCCGACCGGCGTGGAGTTCGTGCAGTACCGGTGGTACTCCGATGTGGACTCCGGCACGGTGTTCTGGCACGACCACGTGGACGCGATCAGCTCGTGGGCGCACGGCCTGTTCGGGGCGCACATCATCGAGCCGAGGGGCTCGACCTACCACGACCCGGTCACCGGTGCGCAGATCCGCAGCGGAGCGATCGCCGACATCCACACGTCCGGCTCGGTCGGGGTCGGGGAGAAGGGCAGCTTCCGGGAGTTCATGCTCTTCCTCAGCAACGGAAGACGGGGAAGACCTGAAGTGAGCCAGGAACCACTCCAGTTGGGCATGGACCTGAACTTCGGCTCGGAGTGCGAGGAGGGCAACATCAACCTGCGGGCCGAACCAATCGGGGAACGACTACCCAGAGCCGACCAGCACGACGAATGGAACGGTGGACTCTGCCGGAACGACTACGAGGACGACGCCACCGGGGACCTGATATCGACCCCGGCCACCATCCAGACCGCGGACCCGTACGTGTTCTCCTCGGTGAAGTACGGCGACCCGAGAACACCGCTGCTGCGCGCCTACGTGGGTGACCCGGTGGTGATCCGCACCCTGGGCACGGCCGAACGGGTGGAGGCGTTGCGGATCCAGGGTCACCGGTTCCGGCGGGAGCGGTTCAATGTGGACGGCGAGCTGATGGACACCATGACCACCGGCGCGTCCGAACGATTCGACTACATCCTGGACGGTGGCGCGGGTGGTCCGCGCGGGATGCCTGGTGACTACCTGTACTACAGCACCCGCAACTTCGCCTTCGAGAGCGGGGCGTGGGGCATCTTCCGGGTGCACGACACGCTCCAACCCACCCTGAAGCCGCTCCCGGACCGAACCCCACCACCGTCAGGCGGCGGCTTCCCGAGCCTGACCCGGACCGGGCAGGATCCACCCACCCCGGACCCGGCGGCCGCACGGAACCCGTGCCCGAGGTCGTCGCCCAGCCGAAGTTACGACGTGTCGATCTTCGACGCGACGCTGGACTCCGCCCCGACCAGCACGAACCAGCTCCCGTTCCCCGAGGACGACCCGGACGGGATCGTCTACGCCCTGAGTTCGGACGTGGCCGCCATCAAGTCCGGCACCAAACGGCTGGAACCACTGGTGCTGCGGGCGAACGTGGGTGACTGCGTGCACGTCACCCTGCACAACCAGGTCGCCCCGGTCACGGCGTTCGGCGGCACCAGGGCCGGGTTCAGCCTGGCCAAGCTGCTGAGCGACCCGCAGTCCTCCGGCGGATCGGCGATCGGGTTCAACCCGGACACCACGGTGGGGTTCGGGCAGCAGCGCACCTACACCTTCTATGCCGACCGGGATCTGGGCACCTCGATCTTCCAGAACCTGGGCAGCGAGGAGTCGCTGCTGCACGGCGCCTACGGCCTGTTCGTCACCGAACCGAAGGGATCGATCTGGCTGGACAACGAGACCGGTGCGTTCCTGGGTCCGAACGCGACCAGCACGGCGGCGGCGATCATCGTCCCGTTCGGACGGTCGTTCCGGGAGTACGCGGTGACCATGGAGACGACCGACCAACATATCGGTCGCGGCATCATCCCGTACTACGAGCAGGTCGCCGGCACCACCGACGACGAGGACAAACCCGAGGGGCCGGAGACCGACGAGCCGGAGGTACCGCTGCCGCCCGGGTTCCCCGACGACCTGCAACCGGGGTTCAACGAGATCAACTACCACAGCGCGCCCACGGTGCAGCGAATCGGGCCGCCACGGTTCGGCGGTGACACCACCGAGGACCTCGGGCTGGCCCTGAACAACCTGCACGGGGTCCCGGAGACCCCGCTGTTCCGGTCCTATCCGGGCGACCCGGTGGTGTTCCGGGTTGGCATCGGTGCCAGCAACCAGTTCCACACGTTCAACATCCAGGGGCACGAGTTCCCGCTGGAGCCGTACATGTGGGACGACGCGACCGACCACCGCTCGCAACTGCTCACCGCGCGGGCGCTGACCTCCGGGGAGACGTTGAGCGCCGAACTGGTCGGCGGTGCCGGCGGCCCGCTGCACGCGGTCGGGGACTTCCGGTACGGCGACGGACGCGGCCCGTTCCTGGAAGCCGGGCTGTGGGGCATCTTCCGGGTGTTGCCGACACCGGGCACCGCCAGTCCCGCTGGCGGCGACCCGACCGGGGCACCACTCGCACCGCTGAGCTGACCCGGGGGTCGGTCCGGGTCAGCGGTGCACCGCCGGTAACCCGGACCGGGGGCACAGCCAGCACCGCGGCTCCGGTGGCCACGGAGGAACTTCCGTGGCCACCGTGAGCCGTGCCCCGCGCCGCCCCTGAGGCCGCCATCGGCCTACGGCGGCTCACCCGAACGCGACGGCCTGCCCCGGCGACTCCGGTTCCACCGGCAGCGGCGCGGCACCGCCGGCGACTGTCGGCAGTGGACGGCGAGGTTCCCACACGCCGGCACCGCCGGGCGGCGGCCAGCCACCACCGCGCCCACGACCGCGCCCACCAGCAGGACCGGCCGGCTCCAGGTGGATCAGCCGGAACGCGTACCCGGTCCACGCCACGGCGGGCACCGCGACCGTGGCCAGCGTGAACGGGAAACCGCCGACGACGCCTCGGGTCAGCACGTCCGCGACGGCCAGGGCCAGCGCACC
>DASULA010000411.1:0-10669 GCA_036278435.1 Mycobacteriales bacterium
GGTCTCGGCCACCACCAGCGCCACCGGATCCCCGGCGTAGCGGGCCGTGCCGATGGCCAGCACCGGCTGGTCGGCCCGCTGCGCCCCGTAGTAGGGATCGATCCCCGGGTCGGCGGCCAGGTCCGCGCCGGTGAGCACGGCCAGCACACCGCGCTGCCTGCCCGCCTCGGCGGTGTCCACGGCGGTGACCCGGGCGTGCGGCAGGGGACAGCGCACCGCCACGGCGTGCACCATGTCCGGCACGCGGTGGTCGAGCACGTACGACACCGTGCCCAGCACCCGCTGTTCGGCGTCGCGCATGGGCAGGTCGCCTGTGCCGTCGGCGGGCCGACAGGCGGGGTCGGCGTCAGTCATGGGGCGATCCTCCGGCCGGCGTCGCCCCGTCCGGCCCGGACGGAGCGGTCCGCTCGGTCCGCTCGGTCAGTTCGGCCACGGCCGACAGCGCCCGGCGCACGAAGACCTCGATCATCCGGCGGCGGTAGCCGCTGCTGCCGCGAGCGTCGTCGATCGGGTCGATGGCCCGGGCGTACCCTCGCGCCACCCGGTCGGCCAGCGCGCCATCCAGCCGGTTTCCGGTCTCGGCCCGCAGCACGGCCGGTACCCGTTGCGGGGTGGCGGCCACCGCGGCCACGACCACGTCCACGGCTCGCACTCTCGACCCGGGCCGGCCGCCGCCGGGCTCGACGTCGACCCGGGCGGCCACGCCGACGCAGGCCCGGTCCTCAGAGGACCTGGACCGGTACTTCAGGTAGACCGCGTGCCGGCCGCCCGGCGGGTCGGGCACGTCCACGTGGGTGATCAGTTCACCGGGTGCCAGCGCGGTCTCGTAGTGACCGGTGATCAGTCGACCGGCGGGAAGCTCGCGTTCCCCGGCCGGTCCGGCGAGGTGGCAGGTGGCCCCCAGGCTCACCAGGGCCGACGGCGGGTCGGACGCGTAGTCGGCCTCGGCCAGGTTCCCGCCGAGGGTGGCCACGTTCCTGATCCGCGGGTTCCCGACCTGGCCGCAGGCGGTGGCCAGGCTGGGTGCGATCGTCCGCACCTGGGATGCCTCGGCGATCTCCCGCAACGTGACCGCGGCGCCGATCCGCAGCACCCCGGCCGTGCGGGTGATGCCCCGCAGCGCGGGGATGTCCCGCACGCTCACCAGGTGCTCCGGTGCGATCAGTCGCTGCCTGATCATGATCACGGTCGCGGTGCCGCCGGAGATGATCCGGGTGTTGTCCGGGTCGGCGGCCAGCAGCGCGCAGGCCTCGTCGACACTGTCCGGTTCCCGGAACGACAGCACGGCCACGACTCACTCCCTGAACGGTCCGACGGCCCGACTGGTCGGCCTGCCGCGACGGCGTCCGGCCTGCCGGCCAGGGTGTCGCACAGGACCGGATCTCCGGCTCCCTTCACCTCTGGATGGTGCATCATGCACAATGTCGATTACATTGGCCCTGCTCGCCGGACCTGTCAACACCCGGTGAGATGCCGATGGAGCCATCGGTACTGGGCCGTCCGGCGGCACCGGTCGGTGCGAGAGGAGGGGTCCGGCTGGTAGATGAGACCAGCGGGGGCGGTCTCCTACGGGGCGCCCGGTACCGCCAGACCGTTGACAGCGGTGTTCGCAAGGCACCCTGCTCACCGCGACCGCCGCCAGTGTCGGGACGCGCGCGGCCGGGTGCCGAGGTAGTGCGCGGAGGGACACCGGTCCGGCCATACGGTAAGGGGTCGCGCACCGTCGGTCCGGTGGTTCCGTTCCACCCCGGCGGTGCGGCCAGGCAGGTGCCAGAACCACAGACGCCGGGTCGGTCGCATCGAAAGGAAATGTCACGATGAACGGCGAGACAGGGCCCGTTCCAGAGCCCGTTCCAGAGCTGGTGCCAGGGTCGGCCGCCGGGTCCGTCCCTGGTGATCGGGACCGGGCGCGGTCCGAGCCCAACGGGCCGATTCTGGGGCTCGACCCGGCGTCGCTGGCCGGGGCGCGGCACATGACGGCCCAGCAGATGGTGTACGACATCCTGCGTCGCCGCATCCTGCGGGGATCCCTGCTGCCCGGCACCCGCCTGCCGCAGGCCGACATCGCGGCCCAACTCTCGCTGAGCACCACGCCGGTCCGCGAAGCCCTGCAACGGCTGTCCAGCGAGGGGCTGGTGCGGATAGACGCGCACCGGGGCGCGCTGGTCCGCGGCCTGAACACCGACGAGTTGACCGAGGTGTACGAGCTGCGGATGGTGCTGGAACCGCTGGCGATCCGCAAGGCCGTGCTGCTCATCACCGAACCGGAGCTGCGGCGAGCCGAGGAACTGTGCGCGAGGATGGACGAACTGCGCGACGACGCGGCCTCCTGGGCCGAGGCGAACCGCGACTTCCACGCCATCCTGGCCGAGGCGGCCCGGTCCCCCTATCTCAACGAGATCCTGGAAGGACTGCGGAACAAGGCCATGCCCTACGTGCGGCTGTCGGTCGGGCTGCGGGACACCTTCCACGGCGCGGCCAACGCGGAGCACCGGCAACTGCTGCACGCCTGCCGCGACCGTGATCCCGAGCGGGCCGCCCGGATCGAACTGCGACACCTGGCCACCACCCGGGACCTGACCATGGACGCGGCCAGGTCCGGCCTCGGGTCGGAGAAGAGCGGCGTACGCGGTTGACGTCGATTCGCCCGACAGCCCGACTCAGCCCGCCCCCGGTGTCGTGACCGGCGGGTCCCCCGGTACCCGCAGCGGACGCGCGCCACAACGGAAGTGAGAGATCGCATGACAGCAGAGCTGAGCCCGGCCGCCGAGGCGGCCCGAGCGAACCAGGCCCTGGCCGCCGCCGGCCAGGCGGACATGATCTGGGGGCACGTGTCGGTCCGCGATCCCGACGGCCGTGGGGTGTGGATCAAGGCCGCTTCCTGGGGCCTGGACGAGATCACCGAGGAACGGGTGCAACTGGTGTCCCCGGATGGGGAGATCCTGGCCGGTCGGGGCCGGGTCCAATACGAGTACCCGATCCACACCGAGATCGTCGCCGCCCGCGACGACGTGGGTTGCGTGGTGCACTCGCACGCCCCCGCCGTGGTCGCGTTCGCCTCGCTGGACGCCCCGCTGCGGGCGATCTCGCACGAAGGCGCCCTGTTCACCGAGCCGGACCTTCCCCGGTTCACCCGGACCGGAAGCCTGATCCGCACCCGGGAGCTGGGCGGGTCGCTGGCCAAGACGCTCGGCGACCACCGGGCCTGCCTGCTGCCGCGGCACGGCCTGGTGACCGTGGGTCCGGACGTGGCCACCGCGGTCATGTACGCGGTTCTGCTGGAGCGTGCCTGCCGGCTGCACCTGATGGCCGCCTCGGCCGGCGGGCCGATCCACTTCTCCGACCCCGAGGAGGTCGCGCTCAAGCGTGAGGAGGTCTGGTCCCCGGTCCAACTGGCCGGCGGCTACCAGTACCTCCTGCGCCAGCTCCAGTAGCCGGCCCCACCCCGAAACGGGCTTGGCCCGGCGCGGCGTCGGTGACGGTCACTCCACAGGCTGCCGGCCGGTCCGGTTGCGGGCGCCTCCCACCGAGGCCGCGGCCAACAGGGCGACCGTCACCACCAGACCGGCGATGCCGAGCCTGGCGCCGTCGGCCAGGCCGGGCGTCCGGTAGTGCCAGCTCAGCACGCCGGTGCCTGCCGGCACCGTCACCGCCTGGATCAGGCCGGTCTGGGTGACCGGCAGGGTGCGGGTGGTGCCGCCGTCGGGCCGCCAGGCGGCCGTCCAGCCCGGTGTGGCCGCGACCGCCCGCAGTACCACCGCGCCGGCCGGGCTGCTGACCGCCGCGGAGGTGGGCCACAGCGGGTCGCCGGCGGTGCGACGCACGGTCGCCCCGGCCAGTGAGCCGCCAGGCAGTGCGCGCAGTGACAGCGGCGGACCGGCGTGCGGATTGGTGAACACCGCGGCACCGTCCAACGTGCCGGCGAACGTCCAGCCCGAGCCGGTCATCGCGTCCTGGACCCTTCCGTGCGCGAGCAGGGCCAGTCCGTCGGCGGTGTGCACGGTGGGACCGGTCAGCCTGGCCACCGGCGCGCCGGTGGCCCGCACGACCACGCCCACCGCGCCGGTCCCGCCCGGACCGTCGGCCCGCACCGTGATCGCCGGCACGGCCCCCCCGGCCGGCCGCGGGTCGGTCAGCCACCGGGTCGCGCCGCCGGGAAGGAGCAGGCCGACCCGCGGTGTCGCCGCCCCGGTCAGGCTCGGGTCGAGCGGCAGGCTCACCGAGGTCACCGCCCTGGTCTCGGCGAAGTACCAACTGGTGGACTGCCCGACATCCAGCTTGCGGACCACGTCACCAATCGGCTGGGGGGCGGCCCCGGTTGCGCCGTCGCCGCCGACGGCGTCGGTGACATCGGTGAACAGGTAGGCGGACGGGGCGATCAGGTATTTGGTCGCGAGCTGGTCCAGGATGCCGTTGGACGCCGTGGCCAGCGACAGCGTGTTGTGTCCGCCCCCGTTGGCCAGGTGGGTGCCGGTCGCCGCGGCGTAGGTGCCGTCCACGATCGCGGTGTAGCCCTGCATGCTGTACCGGCTGGCGAGCACGTTCAGGTCGGTGATCCCGACGCCGCCCAGACGCAGCTCGTCGGTCCCGGCCGGCGCGTAGACGGCGAACCGGCCGTCCCGTCCGATCTGGTCGAAGGGGGCCGGCGGGTCGGGCATGGTGGCGACCGTGCGGGCGGTCGACGGCAGCGGGTACGGCACGGACGACACGGCGCCGAACCCGGCCAGGTCCAGTGACACCAGGGCGACCAGGATCCCGGCGCGGGCCCGGTTTCCCAGCCGCGGACCGTAACGCAGGAACGCCGCGACCACCACGGCCAGCACCAGCGAGGCGGTGAACGCCGGCCACATCGCGCTGGCCTGCCCGGCGGCGGCCAGGTCGACGTTCAGCCTGCGGACCAGTCCCGGCCCGCGCCAGATGCCCACCGCGGCCAGAGCGGCCACGCCCAGCAGCGGCAACCCGGCCAGCACCCGTTCCGGCACCGGGGTGCGGGCACGGGCCCGGCGGGCCAGCCACCCGTCGGCCCAGTAGGCCAGCAGCACGGCCAGGGCGAGGTCGGCGACCATGATGTTGCGGCTCTGCAACCGCTGGTCCCCGAACAGCGGCACCCGGTGGATGATGGGGCCCAGCGGGGTGTTGTCGCCCAGCGCCAGCACCACCCCGACCAACCCCAGCCCGTGCCAGACGAGCCATTCCGGCCATCCGCGCCGGGCCCGCTCCGGCCGGTCTGCCCGGTCAGCCCGGTCAGCCGGGTCAGCCCGGCGGAACCACCGGCGCCACAGCGGCAGTCTGGCCAGCAACGCGGTCGCGGCAACCAGCGGCAGCAGGCCGACGTAGCTGGCCACCTCCGGCAGGTTGTAGCTCGCGTAGTACGCCGGCAGGTGCAGCGAACCCGACCCGCCGAGCAGCGTGGGTACGGCGACCAACGACAGCCAGGAGATGTGCAGCGAGCCGCGGGCGAACAGCGCGTAGGTGGCGGCGGCGCGCTGCGAGGTGTCCACCGCGGCCAGGCCCGGTGCCCACTGCACCGCGCCGAGCAGCACGGCCAGCACACCGGCGGCCGCCGCCAGGCCGGCGAAGGTCCAGCGCACCCGCCCGCAGCGCAGCAGCCGCCACAGCCCGTACCCGCCGGCCACCAGCGCCGCTGTGTCGATCGCCCGGGGTTCGCCGGCCAGCACGCACAACCCACCGGCCAGTCCGAGCACGACGACCCAGCGGGCCCGGCTGGGCCAGGACGCCCGCACGGACAGCCGGGCCAGGCCGAGCATGATCAGCGGGATCCAGCTCGCGCCGGCGACCAGCCCGATGTGACCCAGATGCGAGGCGAAGGCGCCGCCGAGGCTGAACGACAGCCCGGCCAGCAGCGAGGCGACCGGGCGCAGCCGCTCGTTGCGGCAGAACGCGTACAGTCCGAGGCCGGCGGTGGCGTAGGTGGCCACCTCGGTGACCACCCAGGCACCGACCGGGGGCATCACCGCGAACAGCCAGGTGAGCGGATAGGCCGCGCCGGCGTTCCACCCGCCGAGCAGGGACGAGCCGCTCCAGATGTAGGGATTGAGCACGGGCCACTGGCCGGCCCGCAGCTCGCGTCCGACCAGGACCCGCAGCGGGTAGTTCTGGTCCAGATCGTCGGTGGGCAGCACCACGTGCCCGACCAGCGCCGGTATGCCGAACATCAGTGCCGGCACCGCGACCAGCACCGCCACGGCCAGCCAGTCGGCCCGCCGTATCCGCAGTGCCGGCCGGAACGCCCGGGCGAGCAGCCCGGGACGGCGTTCCGTCGGTGCAATCCGGTCGCGAACGGCGACCGCGCGATCGCTCGGCGTAGCTGAGATGTCCGAACCTTCGTGACGCATTCCACTGTCGGAACGCCTCACCCGGTCAGGTGGCGTCACGCTTCCGCCTCGCCTTCGCCCATCGACGCTTGCTACACATGACCCCCCACCTAACCATTCCTTGCTATTCCCTCATACTCCATCCAGACTTGCCCGCTAGAGTGATCGCGGTGTTGCCCAGGTTGGGCTGTCGTCGCGAGGGATCTGCCCATCGTCGGAGCCGGCCTGGTACGGCGTCGCGCGGCGGGCAGCCGGCCGGCGGTGCACGTCACCACCGGCCGTCGGCGCCGTCGGGGCGGCGTCCGACCGGCGGGTCCGGATGCGCGGGCCGCGTCGGTGATCGGCGTCACTCAGGGTGGGCGCCGGGCAGACACATCGTCATGAGGAGTGGATTGCGCGTATGAGAATCGTGGTGCTCGGGGGCGACGGCTTCTGCGGTTGGCCCGCGGCCCTGCATCTGTCCCGGGCGGGTCACGAGGTGACGATCGTTGACAACCTGTCCCGCCGCGGGATCGACAACGAGCTGGAGGTCACCTCGCTCACGCCGATCAGCGCGATGGGTACCCGGCTGGCCGCCTGGCGGGAACTCACCGGCGCCCGGATCGAGTTCGTCCGGCTGGACGTGGCCACCGACTACGAACGGCTGCTGGAACTGCTCCGGCGGATCACCCCGGACGCGGTGATCCACTACGCCGAGCAGCGCGCCGCGCCCTATTCGATGAAGAGCTCCTGGCACAAGCGGTACACCGTCAACAACAACATCAACGCGACCAACAACCTGCTCGCGGCGATCGTGGAGTCCGGCCAGGACGTACACGTGGTGCACCTGGGCACGATGGGTGTGTACGGCTACAGCACCAGTGGGATCCGCATCCCCGAGGGATACCTGCGGGTGCTGGTGGAGGGCGAGGACGGCGCGACCACCGAGCAGGAGATCCTCTACCCGGCCAGCCCCGGCAGCGTCTACCACATGACCAAGACGCAGGACCAGTTGCTGTTCGCCTACTACAACAAGAACGACGGCGTACGGGTCACCGACCTGCACCAGGGCATCGTGTGGGGTACCCAGACCGCCGAGACCGAACTGGACCCGCGGCTGATCAACCGGTTCGACTACGACGGCGACTACGGCACCGTGCTCAACCGGTTCCTCATGCAGGCCGCGGTCGGCTACCCGCTGACCGTGCACGGCAAGGGCGGCCAGACCCGGGCCTTCATCCACATCGTGGACAGCGTGCGGTGCGTCGAACTGGCCCTGTCCAGCCCGCCCCAGCGCGGCGAGCGGGTGCGGATCCTCAACCAGATGACCGAGACGCACCGGGTCATCGACCTGGCCCGGCTGATCGCCGAGATCACCGGCGCGACCATCGACTTCGTGGACAACCCGCGCAACGAGGCGGCGGAGAACGAGTTGCTGGTGGAGAACCGGGGCCTGATCGAACTCGGGCTGGAGCCGATCTCGCTGGCCGAGGGGCTGCTCACCGAGGTGACCGACATCGCCCAGCGTTACGCCGACCGCTGCGACCGGGACAAGATCCCGTGCCGTTCGCGGTGGACCGAACCGGCCGGAGCGGGCGGCTCCGCGCCCGGCGTGGGGTGAGGGCGACCCGGCGCCTGCGCGTCCGCATGTTCCGGTACACCGCGGGTTCGGCGGTGGCGTTCGCGGTCAGTGAACTGTGTTTCGTCGCGCTGTTCGGGCCACACCTGCTCGGAGCCAAGGGCGCCTCGATCGTCGCCTCGATCGTCGGGGTGATCCCCGGCTACTTCCTCAACCGCAACTGGGCCTGGGGCCGCCGCGGGCGGTCCCACCCGTGGCGCGAGGTCATGCCGTACTGGCTGACCGTGATCGTCAGCACGGCCCTCGCCGCGATCGCGATCGGTGCGGTGAACCACGCCGCGTCGGCCCTGGGCCGAGACGTCCGCACAGTGATCAACGCGGCCACCTACTGCGCCGTCTACGGCACGTTGTTCATCGCGAAGTTCCGGATCTTCAACTCGTGGCTGTTCCGTGACACCCCGCGGTCCGATCCGGACCGCGAGGACCAGAGCCAGAACCAGAACGAGAAAGAGAACCTCGCCCACACCACCCGCTGACACCCGTGGTGGCCGGGCCGGCACGGTTCGGTCGACACGACGACACTCCCACCGACGAAGGAGCCGATCCGGCATGGCGCCGCCACCCCTCCGAGGCCGGCAGCGTGTTCACCGCGCGCTGCACGAGGCACCCGACACCGCCCAGGTGACCGACGCCGCCCGCGCGGACTTCCTGTCGCAGTACCCCGACCAGGCGTTGCCGCCGCTGGTGGTGGTCATCGCCGCCTACAACGAGGCCGCCAACATCGCCGAGGTGGTCGACGAGATTCCCGACCGGATCGGCGGTCTGGACACCGCTACCCTGGTCATCGACGACGGCAGCGACGACGAGACCGCCGCGATCGCCGAGAAGCACGGCGCGCTGGTCTGCCGGCTGCCGGTCAACCGTGGCCACGGGGTGGCGCTGCGACTGGGGTACCGGATCGCCCGCGAGGGCGAGGCCGCCTACGTCGCGACCCTGGACGGGGACGGCCAGTGGGATCCGGCCGACCTGCCGGCCATGGTCGAGGTGCTCACCGCCGACCGGGCCGACTTCGTCATTGGGTCGCGCCAACTGGGTAGCACCCGGGACTCCGACCGGTTCCGCAACGCCGGGGTGCGGTTCTTCGCCTGGCTGATCAGCCGGCTCACCCGCACCCGGCTGACCGACACCTCCAGCGGCCTGCGGGCAATGCGCGCGGAGCTGACCGGCGCGGTCCGGCAGGTGCAGCCGCAGTACCAGACCTCGGAGTTGCTGATCGGCGCGGTGTTCGCCGGTTACCGGGTGGCCGAGGTGCCCACGGTGATGCGCCCGCGGCTGTCCGGCGAGAGCAAGAAGGGCCACAACCTGCTGTACGGGTTCCGCTACGCTTCGGTGATCATGTCCACCTGGCGGCGCGAACGCCGCAACCCGGCCCGCGCCGGGCGCCCGGGCCAGCCGGTCCGCTGAGCCCACCCGCCCCGGGGTCCTCGGGGAGGATGGGCCGGTGAGTTCCGGGCAGGAGCCGACCGACCTGGTGTGGTACGCGGCGTACGGGTCGAACATGCACGCGGACCGGTTCGGCTGCTACCTGGCCGGCGGGATCCCGGCCGGCGCGTCGATGGTCCGGCCGCACCCCGGGTGCCGGGACCGGGCCGGCCCGCGGCGGGCCGTGCCGGTGCTGCTGCCCGGCGGCATCTACTTCGCCACCGAGTCGGCCACCTGGTCGGGGGGAGTGGCGTTCTACGACCCGGCGCTGCCCGGCGTGGCGGCCGGCCGGGCATACCTGGTCACCGCCGGGCAGTTCAGCGACGTGGCGGCCCAGGAGATGCGCCGGCCGCCGGGAACCGACCTGGACCTCGGGCCGGTGTTGCGCACCGGCCGGCACCGGCTGGGCCCCGGGCGCTACGAGACGCTGCTGTCTGCCGGGACCCTGGACGGGCGGCCGCTGCTGACCTTCACCGCGCCGGGCCGGTCCGGTGACCTGCCCGCGAACGCGCCGTCAGCGACCTACCTGCGCACGCTCGGCGTCGGCCTGGCCGAGGCGCACGGCTGGACCGCCGAGCGGGCCGCGGCCTACCTGTGCGCCCGCCCCGGCGCGGCCGGCGCCTGGGACCCCCCGACCGTGGCCGCCCTGATCGCCTCCGGCGGTGCCTGACCGGCCCTTCCCGGTATCCCCAGCCGACCCGACGTGAGGTTTTCTCGCGAAAACCTGCCGGGGTAACCGGTTACCGATGAGGTTTTCTCGCGAAAACCTCAAACTTGGGGGCGGGGGGACGGTACTGGTCGCGCCACTAGGCTGTTTGCGGGCCGTTGGTGTCGGTGCTGTTGGCCGACCGGGCGGCCCCGTGGCGGGATACCGTACCTGCTACGACATTCCGGTTTTGTTGAGGACCCAGCGTGACAACTCCCACCCCGCCTGTCGGCGCATCCAGGCCAGCCCAGCCCGCACAGTCCGCCCCGTCCGGGTCGGCGCCGGTGGATCCGGACCGGCGCTGGGCGCGCACCCTTGGCACGCTGCTGGGCGGTCACGACCTGACCGACGACGACACCGCCTGGGTGATGGGTGAGGTGGTCCAGGGCAGTGCCACGCCCGCCCGGCTGGCCGCGTTCCTGGCCGCGCTGCGGGCCAAGGGCGAGACGTCGGTGGAGGTGCGCGGCCTGGTCCGCGCCCTGATCGAGCACGCCACCACCATCACCGTGCCAGGCCGCATCGTCGACGTGGTGGGCACCGGCGGTGCCGGCGGCCTGAACATCTCCACCATGGCCTCGATCGTGGTGG
>DASULA010000412.1:0-3193 GCA_036278435.1 Mycobacteriales bacterium
GAGGCACCGGCCCCGGTGATCCAGCACTTGGTGCCGTTGAGCACCCAGTGGTCACCGTCGAGCACCGCGCGGGTCCGCATCGACGCGGTGTCCGATCCGGCCTCCCGCTCGGACAGCGCGTAGGAGAACATCGCCTCACCGCTGGCCACCTGGGGCAGTACCCGCTTCTTCAGGTCCTCCGAGCCGACCAGCAGGATCGGCATGGTGCCCAGCTTGTTCACCGCCGGGATGAGCGAGCTGGACGCGCAGGCCCGGGCCACCTCCTCGATGACGATGCAGGTGGCCACCGCGTCGGCCCCGGCCCCGCCGTAGGCCTCCGGAATGTGCACGGCGTGCAGTTCGGCCCGGCACAGCGCGTGGTAGACGTCCCACGGGAACTCCGCGGTGGCGTCGATCTCGGCGGCCCGCGGCGCGATCCTGTCGTCGGCGAACTCGCGCACGGTCGCCCGGAGCATCTCGTGCTCGTCGGTGAGTCGGTAGGTGTCAAACGGCGCGTCCACGATTACCTCCTACCCACACCTTACGGGCGATCCGGGCGGGATACCCGGGTCATCCGGGTCCACCCGGACGGGCCCGCCGCCGACACCCCGGCCGCGCTTGCCGGTCTGGACCGCCGGTGGCCTACTCTGCTCCGAACGGAGTCATCGCTCCGGAACGCAGTCACCCTGACGATTCGAGGAGTTTGTCACGTGGGCATCGCCAACCGGCCACGCCTGACCGTACTCGGAACCGGCTACCTGGGTGCAACCCACGCGGTGTGTATGAGCGAGCTGGGCTTCGAGGTTGTCGGCAGGGACGTGGACGCCGAGAAGATCGCCCGGCTGTCCGCCGGGGAGGCGCCGTTCTTCGAGCCCGGCCTGGCCGAACTGCTGCGCAAGAGCCTCGACACCGGGCGGCTGCGGTTCACCACCTCGATGCAGGAGGCGGCCGAGTTCGGCGACGTGCACTTCCTCTGCGTCGGAACCCCGCAGAAGAAGGGTGAGTACGCCGCCGACCTGTCCTACGTGCACACCGCCTGCGAGGATCTGGCCCGGCGGCTGACCCGGCCCGCGCTGGTGGTGGGCAAGTCCACCGTGCCGGTGGGCACCGCCGCCGACCTGTCCCGGCGGATCCGCGCGCTGGCCCCGGCCGGCAACGCCGTCGAGCTGGCCTGGAACCCGGAGTTCCTGCGCGAGGGTTTCGCCGTGGAGGACACGCTGCGACCCGACCGCCTGGTGTTCGGAGTTGCCTCACCGGCGGCCGAGCGCACGCTGCGGGAGGTGTTCGGGACCGTCATCGAGGCCGGCTGTCCGGTCGTAGTGACCGACTTCGCCACCGCGGAGCTGGCCAAGGTGGCGGCGAACTCGTTCCTGGCCACCAAGATCTCGTTCATCAACGCGATGGCCGAGGTGTGCGAGACCGTGCACGCCGACGTGACCCAGTTGGCCGAGGCCCTGGGGCACGACGAGCGGATCGGGCGCCGCTTCCTGCGCGCCGGGCTCGGCTTCGGCGGTGGTTGCCTGCCCAAGGACATCCGCGCGTTCATGGCGCGGGCCGGTGAGCTGGGCGCGGACCAGGCGCTGTCCTTCCTCAAGGACGTCGACGAGATCAACATGCGTCGGCGGGCCCGCACCGTGGACCTGGCCCGGGACCTGCTGGACGGCTCGTTCCACGGCACCCGGGTCACCGTGCTGGGCGCGGCGTTCAAGCCGAACTCCGACGACGTCCGCGACTCCCCGGCCCTGGACGTGGCGGCCAACATCCACCGGCACGGTGCCCAGGTCACCGTCTACGACCCGGCCGCGGTGGGCAACGCCCGCCGGGTGCACCCCGAGCTGGGCTACGCCGACACCGCGCTGGATGCGGCCGGCGGGGCCGATTTGGTGCTGCTGCTCACCGAGTGGACCGAGTTCCGCGAGATGGACCCGGACACGCTCGGCCGGGTGGTCGCCCAACGCAACCTGGTGGACGGCCGCAACGCGCTGGACCCCGGCCAGTGGCGGAACGCCGGCTGGACCTACCGCGCCCTCGGCCGCCCCTGACCCACCTGCCCGCCAAGCGGTGGGACGGCTCACAGGCGTATCACCGCGACGGGCCGACCAGTGCCCGCACACCGTGTCGGTGGTGTCGGGCCGGGCCGAGGCGAGTTCGTCGGCGAGTTCTCCGGATCTGCACCGTCGCCGCGTGCCCGCCAGGCGGCGAACTCGGCGAACTGCAGGGCGACCCGCCGCGCGGGCGGCAGGGCAGCAGGGCCGGCCCAGCGATCGGCGTTCACCCGCTCGCTCATGCTGCTCGGAGTATGAGACTGCGTACTGGGCTGGCGAGGTGGTGGCCGCGGTCGAGCGGCTGATGCGACGCGGTCTGCCGGTCACCCCAATCACCGCGGACGCGGTCCTGCTCGATTTGCGCGGGATCGTCGCCAGGGCGGTGGACCCTGCTGACGAAGCCAGCCGCACCGCGGCGTTGGACGGTACGCTGCGTGGCCTGCTGGCCCGATTCCCGGACACCCGTTACGCCTCGGCGGTACGGGCGCTGTTCGGGCTGCCGCCGGCCGAACCGGGCCAGAACCTATGTCGACGCCCTGGTCTGGATGGTCAGCGAGCTGAAGCGGCAGCGGCGGTTGTTGGATGTGGACCAATGCCATTAACTTAAGGTCTGTGCACAACAACGAGCGTCTTGTCAAACCCGCAGGTCAGAGACTTGAAACATCCACAGTGGACGGGCTTAAGTTAGCGGTATTGGGATGTGGACGAGGTTGTGTTGTCGCTGTTCTGGATGAGCGTGCTCACCGACCTGGGAAGCCGGGGCGTGCGGGATGTGTTCTTCTTGGTCTGCGACGGACTCACGGGTCCGCCCAGAGGTGGTGGAAAATGCGTGGCCACTCACCATCGTGCACACATGCATCATCCACCTGATCTGGAACACATTCCGGCTGACGTCCCGCGCTGAGTCGGAGCCCGGCATTGCCCTATCACCAGGTGATTTATGGTGGGTCGTATTTTTGTGGTGTGGTGGTGTATCTCCGTCTGGTTGGGCTGGTCCAGTGGAATTGTCCGTTGGTTTGTACCAGTCGCCAGGGTGTTTGGTGTTTGAGGCGGTGGTGGTGGCGGCAGAGTGCGCCGAGGTTGCCCGGTGTGGTGGGTCCGGTTGGCCAGGGGATTGTGTGATCCAGATCCGCATGTTGTGCGGGGTGTTGGCAGCCGGGGAACCGGCA
>DASULA010000413.1:0-14577 GCA_036278435.1 Mycobacteriales bacterium
GGTCCGGCACCAGGATCGACGGAATCCAGGGTGCCACGCACATCTCGCCGGACGTCGGGCTGACCGTGGCCGACGTGCCCGGTGTGGTGACCGCGGTGGGCGCCCGCCAGTTCTGGATGCAGGACCCGTCGCCGGACACCGACCCGGCTACCAGCGAGGGCATCACCGTGTTCACCAGCACCGCCCCGACCGTGGCCGTGGGTGACTCGGTGACCGTCGGCGGCAGCGTGAACGAGTTCCGGCCCGGTGGCACCGGCGGCACCACGAACCTGACCACCACCGAGATCGTCACCCCCACGGTCACCGTGGTCGCGCACGACGTGGCCCTGCCGGCGGCCACCCTGGTCGGCCCGGGCGGCCGGGTCCCGCCGTCCACCGTGATCGAGAACGACGCGTCGGGCAGCGTGGAGACCTCCGGGGTGTTCGACCCGGCCAACGACGGCATCGACTTCTGGGAGTCGATGGAGGGCATGCGGGTCCAGATCGACAACGCCGAAGTGGTCGGCCCCACCAACAGTTTCGGCGAGACACCGGTGGTGCCGGCCGGCTCGTCGGTCCGCACCAACCGCGGCGGCATCGTGCTCCAGTCCAACGACACGAATCCCGAGCGGGTGGTGGTGGACAACACCCTGGCCGCCACGCCGACGGCCAACGTCGGCGACACCCTGACCGGCGCCACCGTCGGCGTGCTGGACTACGGCTTCGGCAACTTCATGCTGGAGGTCACCGCGACGCCCACGCTGCACTCCGGCGGCCTGGCCCGGGAGATCACCCGGGCACCGCGGGCCAATGAGCTGGCCGTGGCCACGTTCAACGTGGAGAACCTCTCCCCCGCCGACCCGCAGACCAAGTTCGACCGGCTGGGCGCCACGGTGGTGACGAACCTGGCCGCACCCGACCTGATCGCGGTGGAGGAGATCCAGGACAACGACGGCCCCACCGACGACGGCGTGGTGGCCGCCGACCAGACCCTGTCCAGGCTGGCCGCGGCGATCCAGGCGGCCGGCGGGCCGGCCTACTCCTGGCGACAGATCGACCCGGTCAACGACCAGGACGGCGGCCAACCGGGCGGGAACATCCGGGTGGCGTTCATGTTCCGTACCGACCGCGGACTGTCCTTCGTGGACCGCCCAGGCGGTGGCTCCACCACGGCCACCCAGGTGGTGGTGACCGCCGGCAAGCCGCACCTGTCGTCGTCGCCGGGCCGGGTCGACCCGACCAACGCGGCCTGGAACGCCAGCCGCAAGCCGCTGGCCGGGGAGTTCACCTTCGGCGGGCACACCCTGTTCGTGATCGCCAACCACTTCGTCGCCAAGCTGGGCGACCAGCCGCTGTTCGGACAGTTCCAGCCTCCGGTGAACTCCTCGGAGACCCAGCGGCACCAGCAGGCCACCGTGGTGCACGGGTTCATCGACCAGATCCTGGCCGCCGACCCGAGCGCCGACGTGATCACCCTGGGCGACCTGAACGACTTTGACTTCTCCCAGACCGCGAACATCCTGGTCGGCACCGGTGGCATGGTCGACCTGCCCCGCACGCTGCCCCTGGCCGAGCGGTACAGCTACGACTTCGAGGGCAACTCCGAGGTGCTCGACCAGATCCTGATCAGCGACCACCTGGCTGAGCCGTCCGGGGTGACCGCATTCGACTACGACGTGGTCCACGTCAACAGCGAGTTCGCCGACCAGGTCAGCGACCACGACCCGCAGGTGGTGCGACTGACCATGTGAGGTCCGAGCCGGCAGGTGACCGTGGGTGCCGGGTTCCGGCCACACCACCCGCGGTCACCGCGCCGGCCGGAACCCCCGACGTGCCTGGCATGGCCGGCAGGGATACCGTCGAGGTATGGACTTGCCAGCACCCAGGGTCACCAGGACCGAGGACGAGTGGCGCTCCCAGCTCTCCCCCGCCGAGTACCGCGTGCTCCGGCAGGCCGGCACCGAGCGGGCCGGGACCGGTGAGTACGTGGACACCAGGACCACCGGCGTGTACCACTGCCGGGCGTGCGGGGCCGAGCTGTTCCGCTCGGACACCAAGTTCGACTCGCACTGCGGCTGGCCCAGCTTCTACCAGCCGACCGAGCGGGACAACGTCATCCTGCGCGAGGACCGCAGCATGGGCATGCTGCGCACCGAGGTGCTGTGCGCGAACTGCCACTCGCACCTGGGCCATGTCTTCGACGACGCCCCGCAGACCCCGACCGGTGACCGCTACTGCATCAACTCGGTGTCGCTACTGCTGGAACCGGCCGACGGGCCGGCGGCAGGAGCCGGCTGAAGATCGGCCCACCTGATCCGCGGCGTGCCCGGGCGCACCGCGGCGTAGCTGACCATGTCCATCCACCCGTCGCCGATCCGGTATGAGGCCCGCGCCACGCCCTCGCGGCGCAGCCCAGCGCGCTCGACCGACCGCTGGGACGCCACGTTGTCCACCGCCACCCGGGCGGTTATCCGCACCAACGGCAACGCCTCGAACGCCCAGGCCACCAGCAGTGCCGCCGCGCGTCCGGACAAACCCCGACCGCGTGCCGCGGGCACCACCCAGTAACCCAGTTCGCAACTGGCCGCGTCCTGGTTGACCCCGGTCAGCCCGACCATGCCCACCGCGGCGCCGGACCGCGACCCGGTGATCGCCAGCACCAGACCTGTGCCGGCGAACCGCCTGGCGTGCTGGCGCACGATCCAGTTCCGGCCCGACCGCTCCGTGTAGGCCGCCGGCACCGTGGTGCCCGTGGTCACGGCCGGGTCAGCCGCCGCGGCGCGCACCGCGGGCAGGTCGCCCGGATTCCGCCACGGACGCAGTGCCACCACCCCGTCGGTGACCTGATCCGGGGTCGGCAGCGGGAGCGGCGGTACCCACCCGGCCCGGGTCCACCCACCGCCCCAGGCGTCGAGCCGGCTCACCTACGGCAGTGACGCGACGATCTCGGCCAGCGGTTTACGCGCCCCGGTGTAGAACGGGATCTCCGCGCGGGTGTGCCGGCGCGCCTCGGCCGCGCGCAGGTGTCGCATCAGGTCCACGATGCGGTGCAGTTCGTCGGCCTCGAAGGCCAGGACCCACTCGTAGTCGTTCAGGGCGAAGCTGGCCACCGTGTTGGCCTGCACGTCGGGGTAGTCGCGCGCCATCATGCCGTGCTCGGCGAGCATGGTCCGCCGCTCCGCGTCGGGCAGCAGGTACCAGTCGTAGGACCGCACGTACGGGTACACGCAGACGTAGCGCCGCGGTTCCTCGCCGGCCAGGAACGCCGGCACGTGGTTCTTGTTGAACTCGGCCGGCCGGTGCAGTGCCATCACCGACCAGACCGGCGCGCTGGCCCGCCCCAGCCGGGTGCGACGGAACCGTGAGTACGCCTCCTGGAGATCATCCGAGGAGGCCGCGTGCCACCAGATCAGGTAGTCGGCGTCGGCCCGCAGCCCGGCCACGTCGTAGGTGCCGCGGACCACCACGTTCTTCGCGCCGATCTGCTCGACGAAGTCGTCAGCCTCGGCAGCCACCCCGGCCCGGTCGTCGTCAGGGAGCCTCGCGTCGTCGGTCCGAGCCCGGAACACCGACCACATCGTGTAGCGAATGAGCTGGTTGAGCTCACGCGCCTTCTGTCTACCTTCAGCCATACCTCGATTCTGCCCCTCGGGACAGGAATCCGAGCACCTGGGCTACCGCCTGGTGAGCGGTACGAATGCACACCGGCACCCCTACCCCGGAATATGCAGCCCCACATACGGCGAGTCCTGGCACTTCGGACACCGCCTCCTTGATCCGGCGAACTCGGTCAAGATGGCCGACTCCATACTGCGGCAGGGCGCCGCCCCAGCGGGTCACCCGGGCCTCCACCGGATCGGCCCGAAGCCCGGTCAACTCGGCCACCTCACCGGCGACCAGATCGGCCAGGTCGGCGTCATCCCGGTGCAGCACGCGTTCCTCGCCGTACCGGCCCACCGACCCGCGCAGCAGCACCACCCCGTCGCCGGCAAGATGGTTCCACTTCGCGCTGGAGAAGGTCACCGCCTTGATCGACCGCCCCTCGCCGGCCGGCACCAGCAGCCCGCTCCCGGTCGGCAGCGTCACTCCCTGGTACGCCAGTGTGACAATTGCCACACTGGCGTAGTCGATGCCGTGAAGTTCGGCCGTGGCCCACGGCGCCACCGTGGCCAGCATGCCGGCGGCCTTGGCCGCCGGCACGGCCACCACCACCGCGTCCGCGTCCAGGTAGGTCGGGTCGGGCACCGGCCCGGCGGTCAGCCGGAAACCCGAGCCGGCCCGGTGGATCTCCCGCACCGGCAGTCCCAGTCGGATCCGCATCCGGCCGTCGGACGCCACCGCGCCGGGCAGCGACCCCAGGCCGCCACGCAGGGTGGCGAAGACCGGGCCGCCGGCCGGGGGTGCCGCCGCCCGCACCCGGCGGACCGCCCGCAGCAACGACCCGGCCGAGCCGGTCGGGCCGGCGTCGGCCAACGCGTCGGCCAACGCCGGCACCGTGGCCCGCAGCGAGAGCAGGTCGGCACGCCCGGCGTAGACGCCGCCGAGCAGGGGATCGACCAGCCGATCCACCACCTCCCGCCCCAGCCGGTCGGCCACCAACTCCCCGACCGCGACGTCCTCGTCCGCACCGAGTGGACGCCCGGGCAGGTCCGGTTCGGCGGCGATCCGGGCCAGCGTGGCCGCCGTGAACAGCCCGGCGTCGCCGACCGAGTCGGCGTCGGCGGGAACCCCCATGACCGTGCCGGCCGGCAACGGCCGCGGGACGCCGTCGGCCAGCACCGACGCCGAGGTGGTGGCCGGATGGGTGAGTTCGCCGGCCAGCCCGACGTCGGTGGCCAGCGCCACGCCCTCGGGGGCGCGGGCGAGCATGGCCTCGGCGCCCTCGTCGACCGCCACACCGGCGATCGGTGACACTCGCAGCTTCCCGCCGATCCGGTCCGAGCCCTCCACCAGTAACACCTCGGTGCCGGCCGGAACGCGCTGGGCCAGCCCGCGCGCGGCGGCCAGCCCGGCAATGCCCGCTCCCACCACAACCACCCGGGTACCCACCCCGACATCGTGCCCGAACCGGGTGGGCCGGCGCGGTCAGCCGGCCGAAACGGTGTGCACCAGCTCCACCACCCGGGTCAACACGTCCGGATCGGTGCCGGGCAGGACGCCGTGGCCGAGGTTGAAGATGTGTCCGGGGGCCGCCCGCCCGGAGTCGAGCACCCGGCGGACCTCCCGCTCGACCACCGGCCAGTCGGCCAGCAGGATGGCCGGGTCGAGATTGCCCTGCAACGCCCGGTCCGGTCCGACCCGGCGGGCCGCCTCGTCCAGCGGAACCCGCCAGTCCACGCCCACCACGTCCGCGCCCGCGCCGGCCATCAACCCCAGCAGTTCCCCGGTGCCGACCCCGAAGTGGATCCGGGGCGTGCCGGCCAGCCCGGCCAGCACCCGGGCGCTGTGCGGCAGCACGAACCGCTGGTAGTCCGCGGCCGAGAGCGCACCGGCCCAGGAGTCGAACAGTTGGACCGCGTCGGCGCCGTTGTCGATCTGCACCCGCAGGAACGCCAGGGTCAGGCCGGCCAGTCGGTCCAGCAGCGAGTGCCACAGGGTGGGCTGGCCGTGCATCAGGGCCTTGGTCCGGGCGTGGTCCCTGGACGGGCCGCCCTCGACAAGGTAACTGGCCAGGGTGAACGGGGCACCGGCGAACCCGACCAGCGGCGTCGGTCCCAGTTCGCCGGCCAGGGCGCGGACCGCCTCGGCCACGTACGGCACGTCCTCAGGCACCAGCGGGCGGATGCGGGCCACGTCCTCGGCGGTCCGCACCGGTCGCGCCACCACCGGCCCGGTACCCGGCACGATGTCCAGGTCCAACCCGATCGCGCGCAGCGGCACCACGATGTCGGAGAACAGGATGGCAGCGTCCACCCGATGCCGGCGCACCGGCTGCATGGTGATCTCGACCACCATGTCCGGCCGGGAGCAGGCCTCCAGCATGGCCGTGCCGGCCCGTAGCCGACGGTACTCGGGCAGCGAACGGCCGGCCTGCCGCATGAACCACACGGGCGTGTACGGCGTGGGTTCACGTCTCGCCGCCCGCAACAGGGCGGCACCCGCACGGTCGGGGTGAACGTCACGGGCGGCGTCGGATCGGATCATGGTAGGGCTCATCCTCGCATGCCCGACACGCCGGTCGACCTCCGCCGGTATCCGGGCCGCCCATGCCACTGTCGGTCCGCACCAGCCCACACCAGGTGGGCACGCCGCACGGCCACAACGAGGAGGACGTGGATGCGGTCAGAGTTTCGGCACTGCGGTTCCTGCGGTGGCGAGCGGCCGTTCGAAGCACCCCCGTGTACCGACGGGCACGGTGCGGACTGCCCGGAACGGGTATGCACAGACTGCGGAACGGCACTGCTGGTGGATCCGGGCCAGTCCGAGCCGACCACCGTCCCTGTCCCGCACAGCACCCATGCAGCCTGACGGTCTGGCCGCCCGTGTCCGGCGGTCCGGTCAACCTGACCCACGAACGGGTGACGCCCTCGGCGATCTGCCCGTTACCCACCGGGACGGACCGCGGCCGGAGGTGTACCAAGCTCGGTCGTTACTTCTGTCGGGGTCGCTCGTTCTGGTGAACGAGTCCCGGCGCGCCACGTACCCTCGCGGCTCACGCGGGCCTACCCTCCGAGATATGGCGGAGGTCCGGTCGCCGGGTGATGAGCCGGCGGAATTCACGCGTGCGGTCGAGGCCCTGACCGCGGTGAGTGTCCGCCCCGAGGTGACCGTGGAGCCGATCCGGCCGCCCCGCAAGCTCGCCCCGTGGTCGTTCGCCCTCGGCGCCCGGGTGTCACAGGGTGGCGAGGAGGTGGCCAGCGGGCGGCTGATCCTGCTGCACGACCCGGCCGGATACGAGGCGTGGGCCGGCACCCTGCGACTGGTCACGTTCGCCTCCGCCGAACTCGACGGCGAGATGGCCCGGGACCCGCTACTGCCCGAGGTGGGATGGAGCTGGCTGCTCGACGCGCTGGCCGAGCACGGGGCCGACTACGCCTCGGCCGGTGGCACGGTCACGCTGATCGCCTCCACCCGGTTCGGCGACCTCGCCGGCCGACCGACCACCACCGACCTGGAGCTGCGCGGATCGTGGACCCCACGCGGTGACGTCGGTCCGCACTTTCGGGCCTGGGTGGTCATGTTGTGCAGCGCCGCCGGCCTGCCCCCACCCGGGGTGGCCCTGCTCCCGCAGCAGTGGGGCGAGGCCCGGACCTGAGGCCGGCACCCGGCGCGGGTACCAGCCGGCGCGGGTCAGGACGAGCCGGTCACGCCTGTAGCGCCCGCCGGGGCGTGGTCGGTTCGGGGACCGGCAGTGACCCTCCCGAGGCGAACGGGAGCCGCAAAGTCAGCACGGTGCCGGCCTGCGGCTTGGTGTCCACGTCCAGGCTGCCCCCGGCCAGCCTGGCCCGCTCGCGTAGCAGTCCCAGCCCGACCTGCCGGCCGCCGGCCGAGTGCACCTGCCTGGCCACGAACCCGGGCCCGGCGTCCCGCACGGTGGCCACGATCTCGCCACCGTCCACGGCCAGGGACGCCTCGGCGTGGTCCACGTCGGCGTGCTTGACCACGTTGAGCAGCGCCTCCTGGAAGAACCGGTAGACCGTCACCGCCGCGACCAGTGACAGCGGGTACGCCTCGTCCGGCCAACTGAACCGCACGTCGAGCAGGTAGCGGTGAGACATGTCCCGGCGTAGCGCGCCCACCGCGGAGGCGAGGTCGCCGTCGCGCAGTTCCGGCGGCCGGGCCCGGGCCATGACCGCGCGTACCTGTTCCTCGGCCTCCTCGACGTACTCCCTGGCCAGCGCGAGCTGCTGCTCGCTGACCGACGAGTCCGACAGCAGCGAACGGGCCGCCATGAGCGACTGGGCGACCGTGTCGTGCAGTTCGGCGGACAACTGCCCGCGAGTGCCCTCCTCGGCGGCGACCAGACCGGAGAGCAGTTCGAACATGCCCGCGCTGGCGTTCTCCGCGGTGCGGCGGGACTGTTCGGCCACCTCGTCGGCGACCCGGGCACGCAGGTGCAGCGCGTCGAGCACACGGGCCAGGTCGAACAGCTCCTGGCTCGCGCTGACCGCCTCCCAGCGGGTGCTGGCGTCCTCGGTGCGCAACCGGGAGTCCCGCAGCCGGCGGATCGCGTCGTTGTGCAACTCGCGCAGGCCGGCGGTGACCCGCACGGCCCACGACGTGGCCAACGCCGTGGCCAGCGCGCCGACGACCAGTCCAGCGACCAGCGCTGACACCTCGGTACGCACCATTCCCTCGCCGGAGAGCACCACGGCCACCACACCGAGGACCGCGACCACGGCCACCGCCATACCACCGGCGACCCAGACCACGAGCGGCAGGGAGAAGCGTTGACGTATTGCCGGACTCACCGGCCTCACCAGCTCTCGGTCACCTCGAGCCGGCCAGTCGTGGTCCACTCCACCTCGGTACGGGCGTTTGAGGACTGTGCCGTGTCCACACCGTCACCACCACCGTCGGTCGGCGGATCGCTGGTCAGCGCGATGGCACCGAGCAACGAGGCAACCGCACGTTCCACCGAATGCAACTCGCCGACGATCTCACTGATCGGATCGGGCCCGTCAAAGGCGTAGGCCAACCTGGACAGCCGGTTGGCCGACTCCCGGAGCACGGTCAACGCCGGCGCGGTACCAGCGCCGATATCGCCGAGCATCCGGTTGGCCGCCCCGTACACCTCGACCTGCCCCACCACGGCGTCGTGCCGGGCGGTCAGGTCGGCCACCGACAGCCACGCCTCGGCCTGCCGGACGAGCACCTCGGTAAGTCGCTGGTCCTCCCGGGTGAACGGCCCGGCCCGCTCCGGGCGGCGAGCGATGATCACCGCGAGCGGGCGCTCGTAGTCGCCGAGCAGGGCCGAACAGAACGGCCGTTCCTGCTCGACACCGGTGAGCACCCCGCGGGCGGCCATCGCCCGCAGCACCGGCGGCGAACCGAACGCATCGGTCTCGATCCGGATTCGCGACTGGATGCCGTGCTCGTCGCCGACGTAACGGATCGGGCCGTCCGGGTGACGGAGCAGCATCTCCACCTCGGCGCCGCCGAACGACCGCGCTGCCGCGGTCACCACAACCTGGGCCGAGGTGTCCACCGACTTGCCCATGATCTGCTCCTGGCCGTCGGCGAGTTCCTCGAAGAGTCGCGCCTCGGTGGCCCGCTTGCCCTGCTGGTCATAGGACCACCGCAGCAGGACCAGCGGCGCCACCAGCGCGACCAGGCCGAGCGGAGCGTGCAGCACCAACCAGGCCGCCAACAGGCCGAGGGACGCGTTTCCGGCAGAATGAATCGCGCCCAAGCCTGCGGCGGCACCGAGCACCCGCAGGTATTTCTGCCCCGACGTCGCCCACACCGCGACGGCTGTCAGCATCTGGTTCACCACGGCGAACACCACGATGCCGGCCAGGGCGGCGGTGATTCCGCCGTGCAGCGCGGTCGTCACGGCGGCGCCCGCGGCTATGGCCACGGCAAGTGTCGCCATGTTGAACCGGAGCTTCACCGACGGCGACCGCCGAACGTTCGTGACGAAGTGCCCAACCAGCACCCAGAGCACGATCCATGCGCCCGGGGCCAGGACGAATGCCACCACGATGATGGCATCGTTCAGCGAGAAGGAGATGCCCTGCCGGCCGATCACGAACCGGACCACGGACAGCTCGCTGATTAGCAGAGCCAAGCCGAAGATCGGCAGATCCCAGCTGGGGGGCGAACCCCAGCCGGACCACACCGACACCAGGACGGCGGCGAACGCCGACGCAACGGTGGTGGCGGGAATTGCCACCGGTACCGAGACCCGCGGTACCGAGTCCCGCCGCGACCACCGGAACCTATGCGTGAGATCCGTCCTCAACTCCACGTGGTCGAATCCGGTGACACGGTGGTGCCGGTTGACCCGGCAACCGCCTGCGCACCTGCCGCACCGGCGAGCGCCGCCGCTGCCGCGAGAGCGACAACCGCGACGCAACGCGTCAATGCGCTACGCATCCAACTACACCCCCACCTCAATCTCCGTTGGTACACCTATATAACCAGGCGAAGGTCGGCAGTTCGGACCTAACCCCGCCGGCCTCGGAGCATCCAGTCCGTTCGAACTCCGAGGTGCGCTCGCCTAGCCGTGCTGTGTACTCGTAAAATACCCCGAACGGAGTAGCTTCGGCTAGATCCTGCCTGTGGTTGTCACGCTTCAGTCATGATCGAGGCGGAGTCTGGCGTGACACGTGCGACGCCGCCCCAGGGCGGTAGGGGACGGGGAGGCACAGACGTGGCTGAAAACGACGCGAAGGGACAGGGTTCTAACGTGACCGCCCCTCAGATAGCACCCCAGGGTGCACCAACGAACCACAGCACCGGCTTCACCGCGATGGTCGTCGACGACCATCCGCTGCTCCGGGAGTCCATGGTCGCCAGGCTGCGGGCGATGGGAGCCGCGGAGGTCGTGGAGGCGGCCAGCATCGCCGAGGCCAGAGCCCGGGCCAACGCGATCGGGCCGTGTGACCTGTGCATCCTCGACCTCGGGCTGCCCGACGGCAACGGCCTGGACCTGCTCGGCGAACTGCGGGCCGAGGGGTGGACCAGGCTGGTCGTGCTGTCCGCGGCCGATGACCCGTACTCGGTCCGGGCGGCGTTCGTGGCCGGCGCGCAGGGATACCTGCTCAAGTCCGCCTCACCGGCCGTGGTCTCCGACGGGGTACGCCGGGTCCTCGACGGCGGCGTCTACGCCGACCCGTCGGTGGCCTCGCTGCTCGCGGCCGGGCTGCGCGGGGGGCCGGCCGACAGCGGGGTCTCGGACCTGTCCGCACGTGAGATCGAGGTGTTGCGGCTGGTTGCCGACGGCAAGTCCAACAAGGAGATCGGCGAGGCGCTGAACCTCTCGGCCCTCACCGTGAAGAGCCATCTGGCCCGGATCGCCCGGAAGCTGGGCACCGGTGACCGCGCCGAGATGGTCGCGTTGGTCATGCGGGCCGGCGTAATCCGCTGACCGGAACCATCACTGATTGGTGATCTTTCTCACAATGGTGTCTGCTCGTTCCACCTCCTGCCCGGTGCGTCGCCCGACGGTGCGGTCATGGCGGTGAGCACCGGGCCGGTGCCCGGCGGCGACGTCGGCGGCGATCCGGTTCCGCTGCTCGAACCGCGCGACGGCGTACCCGACCCGCTGACCGACCCGGACGGGCTGGCCGACGCGATACGTCGGTTCGCCGCGGGTTCGGGTCCGGTTGCTATCGACGCCGAACGCGCGTCGGGATACCGCTACACCCAGCGTGCGTACCTGGTGCAGTTGCGCCGCCACGGGGTGGGAACCGTCCTGGTGGACCCGACCGCGCTGCCGGACCTGTCCGGGCTGTCCGCGGCGATCGCGGACGCCGAATGGGTCCTGCACGCGGCCAGCCAGGACCTTGCCTGCCTGGCCGAGGTGGGCCTGCGACCGCGCCGCCTCTTCGACACCGAACTGGCCGGGCGGCTGCTCGGCTATCCCCGAGTGGGCCTGGGGATCATGGTCGAGGAACAACTCGGGCTGCGCTTGGAGAAGGGGTACTCCGCGGCTGACTGGAGCACCAGGCCGCTGCCCCGGTCCTGGCTGGCCTACGCCGCACTGGACGTGGAGGTGCTGGTCGAACTGCGTGACCTGCTGGAGGCCCAACTCGTCGCGCAGGGCAAGCTGGACTGGGCCCGCGAGGAGTTCGAGGCGACCATGTCAGCTCCCCCGCCGCCACCCCGGACCGACCCGTGGCGGCGTACCTCGGGCATGCACAAGGTTCGCAACCGGCGCCAACTCGCCGAGCTACGCGCGCTGTGGCAGACCCGGGACACGATCGCCCGGGACCGCGACCTCGCGCCCGGCCGGGTGCTGCCGGACAGCGCGATCGTGGCCGCGGTGCTGGCCCACCCGCGGACGTCCGACGAACTGCTCGCCCTGCCGGTGTTCGGTGGGCGCAACACCCGCCGGCTGGTGCACCGGTGGTGGCGGGCGCTGACCGAGGCCCGCGCGCTGGACGACTCGGCGCTGCCCCGCCAGACGGTTCCCAGTGACGCCCCGCCACCGGCCAACCGGTGGGCCGACCGCGACCCGGACGCGGCGGCCCGGCTGGCCTCGGCCCGCACCGCGCTGGCCACCATCGCCGAGCAGAACAGCCTGCCGGTGGAGAACCTGCTCCCGCCCGACGTGGTACGCCGGCTGGCCTGGACCCCGCCGGAGGCGCCGCGGGCGGACACGGTGTCGGCGCAACTGCTGTCCCGTGGCGCCCGAAGCTGGCAGGTCGACCTGACCGCGCACGCACTGGCCAACGCCATGTCCGCCCGCGCACCCGAAACCGGCTAGTTCGTGTTGCGCAACGCCGCCCGGCTATGAGGTTTTCACGCGAAAACCTCACCTGTAACCGGTTACCCCGGCAGGTTTTCTCGCGAAAACCTCTGGGTGCGGTCCGGCGTGGGCCGGGGGTCGGTCACAGGATAAGCTACCGGCGAGTAGCTATCCCGTCGTGAGGAGCCACCGTGGCCGCACCCACCGCGCGTCCGACACATCGCGGAGCCGGGCCGGGCCGCGCCGGCCGGACGGTGCGCGACGTCGTGTTCGTCGACGGCGTGCGCACCCCGTTCGGCAAGGCCGGACCCAACGGCATGTACGCCCAGACCCGGGCCGACGACATGATCGTCCGGGTGATCCGGGAACTGCTCCGCCGGCATCCGGAACTGCCCCCCGAGCGGGTGGACGAGGTGGCTGTGGCCGCGACCACCCAGACCGGCGACCAGGGCCTGACCATCGGGCGGTCGGCCGCGCTGCTGGCCGGGCTGCCCAGGTCGGTGCCCGGCTTCGCCATCGACCGGATGTGCGCCGGGGCGATGACCGCGGTGACCGCGGTGGCCAGCGGCATCGGGGTCGGCGCCTACGACGTGGCCATCGCCGGCGGGGTGGAGCACATGGGCCACCATCCGATGGGCCAGGGCGTGGACCCCAACCCCCGATTCCTGTCGGAGAAGCTGGTCGACCCCTCGGCGCTGGTCATGGGCCAGACCGCGGAGAACCTGCACGACCGGTTCGGGCACATCACCCGCGAGCGGGCGGACCGGTTCGCCGCGGCCAGCCAGGCCCGGCTCGCTGCCGCCTACGCCGCGGGCCGGATCCAACCCGACCTGGTCACCGTGGCCACCCGCTCGGCCGAGCAGGGCTGGGGGCTGGCCACGGTTGACGAGCCACCCCGGCCCGGTACCACCCCCGAGGTGCTGGCCGGCCTGAAGACCCCGTTCCGCCCGCACGGCCGGGTCACCGCGGGCAACTCGGCCGGCCTGAACGACGGAGCCACCGGCTGTCTGGTGGCCGCCGAGGAGGTGGCCGGTGAGCTGGGCCTGCCGGTGGGCATGCGCCTGGTCGGTTACGCCTTCGCCGGGGTCGAACCGGAGTACATGGGGGTCGGGCCGATCCCCTCCACCGAGCGGGTGCTGGCCCGCACCGGCCTGTCCATCGAGGACCTCGGGCTGTTCGAGTTGAACGAGGCGTTCGCCGTGCAGGTGCTGGCGTTCTGCGACCACTTCGGCATCGCCGACGACGACCCGCGGGTCAACCCCTACGGCGGGGCGATCGCGGTGGGCCACCCGCTGGCGTCCTCGGGGGTGCGGCTGATGATCCAACTGGCCCGGCAGTTCACCGAGCATCCCGAGGTGCGGTACGGGCTGACTGCCATGTGCGTGGGCATCGGCATGGGTGGCAGCGTGATCTGGGAGAACCCGCGCTGGACGCCGGATGCCGAGGACACAGCCGGGGACACAGCCGGGGAGGTGGCCCGATGACCGCCACGGAACTGGCCAACGACGTGTTCGCCGACGAGGTTGTCACCCGCGCGCACGTCCGGTTCCTGGCGGTGCCCGGGATCGACGGCGAGGTGGCGCTGGTCACCCTGGACAACGGGCACGACCACACCCGCCCGTCCACGTTCGGACCGGCCGGACTGGCCAGCCTGGACGCCGCGCTCGACCAAGTGGCCACGCACCAGCCGCCGGTGGCCGCGATCGCGGTCACCGGCAAGCCGTTCGTGTTCGCCGTGGGCGCCGACGTGACCGGCATCCCGCGGATCACCGACCGGGACACCGCGCTGGCGATCGCCCGGGCCGGGCACCGGGTGTTCGGCCGGCTGCGGGACTCGACTGTACCCACGTTCGCGTTCGTCAACGGCGCGGTCATGGGCGGCGGGCTGGAGCTGGCCCTGCACTGCCACTACCGCACGCTGTCCGGCTCGGCCGCCGCGATCGCCTTCCCGGAGTGCTTCCTGGGCCTGGTGCCCGGCTGGGGCGGCACCCAACTGCTGCCAAACCTCATCGGCGCGGACCGGGCGGTCAGCGTCATCATCGACAACGCGCTGAACAACAACCGGATGCTCAGACCGGCCCAGGCCCACCAGTTGGGCATCGCCGACGTGCTACTGGACGCGGCGGACTTCCTGGAGGAGTCACTGCGCTGGGCCGGGCGGGTGCTGCGCGGTGAGATCCCGGTGCGCCGCGCCGAGGTGGACCGGGGGCCCGCCTGGGACGAGGCGGTCAACCGGGGCCGGA
>DASULA010000414.1:0-15129 GCA_036278435.1 Mycobacteriales bacterium
CACGTGCCGCGATCGGCCCCGACTCGTAGCCGCCACGCCTGACAGCGGTCCGGCGAGTCGGCGGACCACAGCAGATCACGCAGGTCGTCCCTGCGTCTGGAAAGGACAATATTGTGGATGCCGACTCCGTATACAGACATCGATGGCACATCCTGGCGGTGCTGAGCCTGTGCCTCATCGTCACTGGCATGGATGTTCTGATCATCGCCATGGCCCTACCCAACATCCAGCGCGGCCTCGGCGCCACCGTCGGCGATCTGCAGTGGACGGTCGACGGTTACAGCCTGGGATTCGGTGGGCTGCTGCTGCTCGCCGGCGGGCTGGCCGACCGTTTCGGCCGCAAGCTCACGCTGCTGGTCGGACTGGCCTTCTTCCTGTTGTTCTCGGTGGGTGCGGCGTTCGCGCCGACCACCGGGGCGCTGATCGGATTCCGGCTGGCCATGGGAATCGGCAGCGCGCTGATCATGCCCAGCACCCTGGCGATCATCAAGAACGTGTTCCCCAAGGAAGAGCAGACCAAGGCGGTGAGCATCTGGACCGCGGCGGCCGGTGCTGGCGTGCCGCTGGGCCCGATCGTCGGCGGGTTGCTGCTCGACCACTTCTGGTGGGGATCGATCTTCCTGATCAATGTGCCGTTCGTCGGCCTGACCCTGCTCGCAGCGCTGTGGCTGGTACCCGAGTCCCGCAACGACAGGCATCCGGGCCTGGACGTGGTCGGTGTCGTGCTGTCCGTCCTCGGCCTGGCAACCCTGGTGTACGGCCTGATCGAGGCGCCCCGCTACGGGTGGGGTGACCCACGAACGATCGGCCTGCTGGCCCTCGGAGTGGCGTTGCTGGTCGCCTTCGTGCAATGGGAACGTCGGGTGACCAAGCCGATGCTGTCCAGCTCGCTGTTCCGCGATGCGCGCTTCAGCGGTGCCACCGGCTCGATCGTCTGTATCGCGTTCGCGCTCTACGGCGGGCTGTTCATCCTCACCCAGTACCTCCAGTTCGGCGAACTACACGATCCACTCCAGACCGGTTTGCGGTTGCTGGTCGTCTGCGTGCTCATCATCCCCTCGGGACTGTCGCCGCGCGTGGTTCAGTGGCTGGGGCTCAAGTTCACCGTCTCGGCCGGCATCGCCGTGCTCGCCGTGGGCATGGCTATCCTGTCGACATCGGACCTGGCCAGTGAGGGCAGGGCGCTGCTGGGGCTCGGCGTCATTGGCTTCGGACTGGGACTGGCCATGCCGGCGGCGGCTGACTCGATCCTCGCCGCCGCGCCCGCGCGCCAGTCCGGCGCCGGGTCGGCGGCCACCGACGCGTCGATGCAGGTCGGTGGCGCGCTGGGTATCGCGGTGATCGGCAGCGTCCTCACCACGTCCTACCGCGGCGCGCTGCCCGACCTGAACGGTTTCGCCGAACCGGTCCGGCAGAGCGCGCAGGACTCCCTCGGTGGCGCGGTCAGCGTCGCCGGTGGGCTGGGCCACAGTGGTTCCCAACTGTTGGCGTCGGCGAACGCCGCCTTCGACACCGGCCTGGCGCACGCCACGTTCGTGGGGTTCGTCATTGCCGCGATCGGTGCTGTGTTCGCCGCCGTGATGCTGCCACGGCGCGCCGTGACCCCGGCCGGGGCGGCGGCCGGCGGCAGCTCCGCCATGATCGAAGCGCTCGGCGACCAGAAGGGGGCGTCACGATGAGCAAGCCGTCGCAGGACCCTGCGGCCCTCGGGACGAGAGAACTGATCGAACTGGAACGCCAGCGCGCCCTGGCCCTGGACCTCGGTGGGGTCGCCGACCTGTTCGCCGAGGACGCCACCTGGGAGGCCCCGTTCCTGCGCCAGGGACCGCTGCGCGGCCGCAAGGAGATCCGCCGCATGTTGCAGCACACCGAGAAGGGCCTCAAGCGCTCCGGTGTACGCCCGCTCCGGTACGACCCGGAGGTGTGGCACGAGAGCTCCGACCCGGAGGTCGTGATCGTGGAGTTCGTCGTGCACGCGGAGGTCGCCGGCAGCGATCGTACGTTCTCCCTGCCGTACGTGCACATCTTCCGGGTGCGCGACGGCCAGATCGTGTCCATGCGCGATTACTACACCGACGGCACGAACACGGCGATCGCCGGCGACTTCGGCTGACGGGCTTCACTCCATCCATGCCTCTCAGAGCACTCAGACCACGGCAGGAAGGGCGGTGTTGCTCTCCCAAGACCGCATCATTCGGGATCGCTTGTCTGTGACGGGAGAGGACACGGGCCGGTGTCAGCCGGAAGGCGGATCGCCGAACCAGGTGCTCAGGGCAGCCCGCAGGCTGTGGCGGTCGGCCGAACCACCAACGCCGACCCAGGCCACGTGGCCGTCGGGACGCAGGAGCAGGGCGGCGACGTCGACCTCCGGCGTGGGCCGCACGCCAACCACGTCCACCCGGTCGGCCCATGCCGAGACGTCTGCCAGCAGGTCGGCCTGCCCGGACCAGTCGAGTAGCACGCCACGACCGGGAGACAGGACGCGTGACACGCTGGAGTCGCCGTTCGCCGTCTTCAGCGGCGTCGGTGGCAGCCTGCGGCCAAGCAGCGGGTGGTCGCCCGGCATGGGGTAGCGGACGTCCGTGCCGGTCACGGTCTCGACGAGGTACCGGTTGGCCTCGTCGAGACCGATGAGCTCGGCGAACATCTCGCGCAGGTCGCCGACCAGGTCGAGTCGACCGGCGATGGCGACCTGGGCCCGCACGTTCATGCAGGCCCTGCGTCCCACCGGATGGCGTTCGGCGTGGTACGTGTCGAGCAGACCGGCGGGGGCCTGGCCGCGCACCTCGGCGGCCAGCTTCCAGCCGAGGTTCATCCCGTCGTGCAGGCCGGTGTGGATGGCCTGGCCGTTGAGCGGGAAGACGATGTGTGCCGCCTCGCCGGCGAGGAACACGTTCCCCCGGCGGTAGGCGTGCGCCTGACCCGTGCGGTTGTCGTACCGGTTCAGCCAGCGCAGTCCGACGCGGGCCATCGGCGTACCGGTCAGCCGCTCGACGGTCGTGCGGAACCCGTCCACCGTGACCGGCGTGTCCAGCTCCGCCGGTCCGGGAGCGAACTCGGCGGTCACCACGCGAACCAGACTCGGTCCGAGCGGCACGCACATGTACACGCCGTTGCCGGTCGGGGAGTAGTACGCCCCGGTGTGCTCCGGCGCGAGGTTGGCCAGGTCCACGTCCAGTTCGGCGACCAGGCCGTAGAAGGGCCACCTGGTGCCAGTGAACCCGAAGCCGCCGAGTGTGCGTACCGTGCTGTCCGCCCCGTCGCATCCCACCACGAAGCGGCACCGGTGCTGGTGGACACCCTCGGGTGTGCCTACGGTCACGGTGACACCGTCGTTGTCCTGGTCGAGGCCCACCACCTGCTGGCCTCGGCGGACCTCGACGCCGCGGTCGACGGCGCGCCGTTCCAGGTAGCGCTCCAGCCGGCTCTGGGCGATCAGGACAGAGTCCTGGAACCGGGGAGACACCCGCGACATGTCCAGCGGCAGCAGGGAGAAGTGTGTCCCGGGCAGCGGGATCGTGTCCGGGCGCAGCGCGTCCATCAGGCCGCGTTGGTCGAGAAGTTCGACCGAACCGGCGTTCAGGGCCAGTCCCGGTGAGTCCGGGCGCCGGCCGGACCGTTGCTCGACCACGACCGTGTCCACCCCCGCGGTCGCCAACTCGATGGCGAGCGCCAGGCCGGTCGGACCGGCCCCCACAACGATCACGGTATCGGCCATGGGTGGACTCCTCGTCAGGGTCGGCGCACCCGTCGTGCTCGCGGGCCGTACGCCCGCGCCGCGCGAACACGCTATCGGCGCCGGCTAAGGATCCGCTTGGGTGGTACTAAACGGCCCACAACCCGAAGCCGTGCGTTCCGTGCGTTCCGCGCGGGCCGTGCCGTCAGCCCGAGGCTCCCATCCGTTGTTCGAGCACGTCGGGCGGGTCGTAGGGCGGGGCGCCGTCGAGTTGGCGGAACGCGCGTTCCAGCGCGGCCCGGGCGGCGGGTTCGGGCAGCGGGAGCGACCGCCACGCCTCGGGGTCGTCGGGCCGATCGACATGGGCTGCCCGGGCGAGTTCGGCGACCTGCCGCAACTCGCCGGCCTGCCGCGCGACATACCCGCGGTCGACCACGTCGCCATGACCGGGTACCACCGGACCGGGCAGCAGCGGGAGCAGCGCGTCGAGGGTGGACGGCCACTCCAGCGGGAAGGCGTCGGAGAACGCCGGCGGCGCCCCCTCCTCCACCAGGTCACCGGCGAACACCACCCGCGCGTCAGGCACCTCGACCACGATGTCGTTGTGGGTGTGCCCCCGGCCGAGGTACCGCAGCCGGACCGGCCGTCCGCCCACGGTCAGTTCGGCGATGCCGGAGAACGTGTGGTCCGGCGGCACCAGTTCGACCGCCTCGTAGTCGGCCGCGAGCTTGGCGTGCCCCCGGTCCCGGGCGCCCGCGGCGAGCCACCTGCGCATGAGGGCGCCGTACTCCACGATCGTCGCCGCGCAGTCCCGGTGGCCCCACAGTGGGACCGGCCCGAACTCGGCATTGCCGAAGAAGTGGTCGAAGTGGGCGTGGGTGTTGACCACCGCCACCCACGGGTGCGGCGTCACCCGCCGGATCGCCTCGGCCAGTTCGCCGGCCTGGCGCCGGGTCGAGCAGGTGTCGACGACCAGGCAGCCGCCCTCGCCCACCACCAGGCCGGCGTTCAGGTCGCAGTAGTCGGGGCGGTGGTGCCGACGGGTGAACACGCCGTCACCCACCTCGCGCCAGGAGTGCTCCATTCCAGACTCCGTTCGGGTCTCTCAGCGGGTCCGCACACCGCCGATGCGGGTCAAACCGGCAGTGCGGTTCGATCTGGGGTGGCCAGGTCTGGCAGAATGGCCGGTCGAGCACCCGGCGCGTGCACGGCCCCTCTCACCGCCCACACGCCGTGTCCCCCGGGCGACGCGCTCCGTAACCCCACGCGGGGCCAGCCGCCCACCCGTTCGATCATCTGGAGCATCCACACCCGTGGCAACCAAGATCAAGCTGATGCGGCTCGGCAAGAAGCACGACCCGCAGTACCGCATCATCGTCGCCGACGCCCGCACCAAGCGGGATGGTCGGGCAATCGAAACTATCGGCAAGTACCACCCGAAGCAGGATCCATCCCTCATCGAGGTGGACTCCGAACGGGCACAGTACTGGCTGTCGGTCGGCGCGCAGCCCACCGAACCGGTGCTGGCCATCCTCAAGCGGACCGGCGACTGGCAGAAGTACAAAGGTCTGGCCGCCCCCGAGCCACTGCTGACGGCCGCCCCGAGGGCGGACAAGCGGGCTGTCTTCGAAGCCGCCGCCAAGGAGGCCTCCTCCGAACCGGCCACCGAGGCCACCACGCCGAGGAAGAAGGCCGGCCGCAAGGCGGCGAAGAGCGCCGAGGCCGGCAAGGGCACCGACACCGCCGGTCAGGGTGGGGACAAGCCGGCCGGGCAGACCGGCGAATCCGGCGCGCAGGCCGGCGCCACGACGGAGAAGTAAGTGCTTGAGGCCGCGCTTGAGCACCTGGTCCGTGGCATCGTCGACCATCCCGACGACGTCCGCGTCGATCTCGTCAACTCCCGGCGCGGGCGCCGGTTGGAGGTGCGCGTGCACCCCGACGACCTCGGCAAGGTGATCGGGCGTAACGGGCGTACCGCCAAGGCGCTGCGGCTGGTCATGAACGCCGTCGGCGGGCGTGGGGTGCGGGTCGACGTGGTCGACACCGACTACCGGTAACGCCGGTGGACTGAGACGTGGAACTGGTCGTGGGTCGGATTGGCCGGCCGCACGGCGTGCGCGGGGACGTCGCGGTGCGGGTGCGCACCGACGACCCGGATTCGCGTTTCGCGGTCGGGTCGGTGCTGGCCACCGACCCGACCGAGCGCGGTCCGCTCACGGTCGAGGCCGTCCGCTGGCACTCCGGGCGGCTGCTCGTCCGGTTCGGCGGGGTGGGCGGGCGAGACGCCGCCCAGGCACTGGGTGGGACACTGCTGGTGGTCGACTCGGCCGAGCTGCCCCCGCTCGACGATCCGGACGAGTTCTACGACCACGAACTGGTCGGGCTGGCCGCGCTGCTGCCGGACGGCACCCCGGTGGGCGAGGTGACCGACGTGGCGCACGGTGCCGGTGGCGACCTGCTGGTGGTGGCCAGGCCGGACGGTTCCGAGTCGCTGGTGCCGTTCGTGGCCGCGGTGGTGCCCCGGGTGGACGTCGCCGCCGGTCGACTCGTGGTGGACCCTCCCGGCGGCCTGCTGGACCTTTGACACGCTCTCCGTCCTGAAGGGCGGAGATTCATCCCGCACCGCGGATGCGGCGTTTCTGCGGCTTCCTGCTTCACCGTCCACCGCCACCATGCGATGGTCTTACACAGACTCCACAGGCTTTCGTCCCCTTCTGAGGACCGTTCCCGCCCGCCCGGCGGTACCTGACCTGAAAACCCTACCGAACGCCCATACGGGGCATGGCGGCCGTCCGGGACGGCGGACGCCGCCCCGGTCACTGTCCAGGTTCCGGTCCGCTGGTCGTCCCGGCCCGTTGTCCGACCCGTCACCCGGCCCGTCACTCGGCCGTCACTCGGCCAGGTCGGCCTCGCCGGTGGAGGCGTGCACCACCCCGGGCAGCAGGCTGATCTCCTCCAGCAACGGGGTCAGCGGACGCTTTCCCTGGACCCGCAGCGACACCACGGCGACGTCCTCACCGTCCTCGTCGGAGTCCTCCCGTTCCACCCGCAGGTGGGCCACGGTGAAACCGCTGCTGGTGCAGGCCTGGATCGCGCTGCGGAGCACGCCACGCCCGTCCCGGTAGGCGATCCGGATCAGCCGCGGCCCGCCGCGCACCCGGTAGAGCAGGCTCTCCAGTGGCGCGTAGCCGAGCACGATGAACAGGTGTGCCGCGGTGGCCGCGATCGCCAGGATCACCAACCCGGCGCCGCTGGCCATACCCACCCCGGCGACCAACCAGACCGACGCCGCGGTGGTCAGCCCGCGCACCATGTCGCGGCGGACGAAGATCAGGCCGCCGCCAATGAAACCGATACCGCTGACGATCTGGGCGGACACCCGGGATGGGTCGAGCACCACCGCGCCAGAGCCCAGGACGTCGGAGAACCCGTACTTGGAGACCAGGATGAACAGCGCCGAACCCACCCCGACCAGGGTGTGGGTCCGCATGCCTGCGCTCTTGGCCCGGACCTCCCGTTCGAACCCGATCGCCGTGGACAGCAGCAGGGCCAGCCCGAGGTAGCCGAGCATGCGGCCGGTGCCGACACTCGCGATGCCCGCCGCCAGTTCATACATCGACCGCCTCCGGAATGCTCGATCGTAGTCGGTACCGTGGCGGCACCATGCGCATCGACGTCGTCACGATCTTTCCCGAGTACCTGGCCCCGCTCCGCCAGTCACTGTTGGGCCGGGCGGTCGAACACGGCCTGGTCGACCTGCGGGTGCACGACCTACGTGAGTGGACGGCCGATCCGCATCGCACCGTCGACGACGCGCCATACGGCGGCGGCCCGGGCATGGTGATGCGTCCGGAGCCGTGGGGCCGCGCGCTGGACGAGTTGTGCCGGGCCGGCGTGCCGCCTCGGCTGGTCGTGCCCACCCCGGCCGGCACACCGTTCACCCAGGGGCTGGCCGCCGACCTGGCCGCTGAGCCGTGGCTGGTGTTCGGTTGCGGGCGCTACGAGGGCATCGACGCTCGGGTCGTCGATGACGCCGCCGAGCGGATGCGGGTCGACGAGGTGTCCCTGGGCGACTACGTGCTGGCCGGCGGGGAGGCCGCGGTGCTGGTGATTGTCGAGGCGGTGACCCGACTGCTGCCGGGCGTGGTCGGCAACGCCGAGTCGGTGCGACAGGACTCGTTCGCCTACGGCCTGTTGGAGGGGCCCGCCTACACCCGGCCCCGGTGCTGGCGTGGCCGGGCGGTGCCCGAGGTGCTGCTGTCCGGCGACCACGCCGCGGTGGACCGCTGGCGGCGTTCGGAGTCGCTGCGCCGGACCGCCCGGCGGCGCCCCGAGCTGCTCGCCGCGGTGCCGCCGGACCAGCTTGACGGGCCGGACCGGGACGTGTTGGCCGAGGCCGGGTTTCCGGTTCCCAACCCGGATGTGGCACCCTAGCAGGGTTGTCGCGGGCAGAACGCGGCCCGTGCCTCCCCATTTGACCGCCCCGGCGTGCCACCGCGCGCCCGCCGTACGAGGAAGCGAAGACCGCGATGAACACGCTGGACGCCCTGGACGCCGAGTCGCTGCGTTCTGACATCCCGGACTTCCGTCCCGGCGACACCGTGAAGGCACACGTGCGCGTGGTCGAGGGGAACCGGTCCCGCATCCAGGTCTTCCAGGGCGTGGTGATCCGCCGGCAGGGCAGCGGTGTCCGGGAGACGTTCACGGTACGCAAGATCAGTTTCGGGGTGGGCGTCGAGCGGACCTTCCCGGTGCACAGTCCAGTGATCGACCGGATCGAACTGGTCACCCGTGGGGACGTCCGGCGGGCGAAGTTGTACTACCTGCGTGGCCTGCGCGGGAAGGCCGCCAAGATCAAGGAGAAGCGCACCAACACGGCGCGCTGACAGCGCTCCGACATTCACCCGGGTAGCGGGGTCTAGGCTGACCTTGATGGCAGATGACGCGCCGGCCGGTGCCGGCACAGACGAGACCGCTCAGCATGATTCCGTGCATTCCGGAAACGGCGTGCCGGCCGACGCGGGTGCGACCGGCGAACGGACCGATTCCGGTGTCGTCGACGACCGCCACCCCAACGGCGATGGCAGGGCCGGCGGCAACGGCACCACCGCGGCGGATGCCACCGGGCTGTCGACCGAGCCGGTGGCCGACGGGGCGCTGACGGCTGAGCCGCTGACCGTCGAGCCGCTGACCGTCGAGTCGGTCGCCGCCGAGTCATCGGCACTGGTGCCGGCCGAGCCGCTGACGGCGGGGGTGGCCGGTGTGTCGGAGTCGGAGCTGGCGGCCACCGCGTCGCCACTCGCCGACGCGCGGCCGGGACCTTCCGACAACGGCAGTGCACCCAACGGGTCGGCCGCGGTGTCCGCTCCGGCCGGTGACGCGAGCGCGACGGTCGCCGCGGAGGCTGGGCCGGTGGCGGATATGGCCGCGGGTCCGCCGGTGGAGCCCGATGGCGAACCGGGCCGTGCGGCCGACCAGCCGGCGCCGAAACGGCGGGGCAGGTGGGGTCGGGGCTCGTTCTGGCGGGAACTGCCCGTCCTGGTCGTCATCGCGGTGGCGCTGGCCATCCTGATCAGGACGTTCCTGGTGCAGGCGTTCTTCATCCCGTCCGGGTCGATGGAGAAGACGCTGCACGGCTGTCCGGGGTGCTCCGGCGACCGGGTGCTGGTCAACAAGCTGACCTTCGACTTCGGTGACCCCAAACCCGGCGAGGTGGTGGTGTTCAAGGGGCCACCGTCGTGGGACGCCGAGGTCCCGGTCATCGAGCCGACCAACGTGTTCGGCAAGGCGGCGCGCTGGATCGGACAGACCATCGGGGTGTCCCAGCCGGACGAGAAGGACTTCGTCAAGAGGGTGATCGCGGTGGGCGGCCAGACAGTGGCGTGCTGCGACCCGCGGGGGCGGGTCACCGTCAACGGCGTGCCGCTGAACGAGCCCTACATCTTCCGGTCGAATCCCGATTCCCAGCCACAGGAGTTCGGTCCGGTCACCGTGCCCGCGGGCAGGCTGTGGATGATGGGTGACCATCGCGACGGCTCGGCCGACTCGCGCGCGCACATCGACGACGGGACGAGTGGCACGGTGCCGGTGAGCGACGTCATCGGCAAGGCGTTCGTCATCGTCTGGCCGCCGTCCCGGTGGAACACTCTCGGCACGCCGAGTACGTTCCACGGCCTGTCCTCGGGCCCGTTGTCTGTCGGTACCCCGCTGGGGCTCGGGGTCGTCGGCACGCTGCCGATCGCCGGACTGCGTCGACGTCGGCGCAGACGCCGCGGCAATGGCTGAACCGTACCCTCCGAACGCCCCGGTGCGCCCGTGGCGGCAAGTGGCCCGATTACTCCTGGTGGACGAGCGGGGCCGGCTGCTGATGGTGCGCGGGTGCGAGCCGGGCCGGCCCGAGCGCGGGCAGTGGTGGGAGGTTCCCGGCGGCGGCATCGAACCCGGGGAGGACTCGGTGGCCGCCGCGGTGCGCGAGCTGGCCGAGGAGACGGGGTACCTGGTCGCCCCTGGCCAGGTCGGTCCGGTGTGCTGGACCGGCGACGTGATGTTCCCGTGGGCCGGGATCGAGCGGTGGGCGAGCATGGTGATGCACCCGGCCCGGGTGGACGGATCGACGCTGCCCGTGCTGCCGACCGCGCACACGCCCGACGAGGTGGGTTGGTTCCTGGGCGTGAGCTGGGTGTGGCCGGCCGCTCTGGACGCCCGGGCGGACCGGATGCCCACGTTCCCGCCCGGGCTGCCGGCCGACCTTCCCCGGTTGCTGTCGGGGGAGTCCGTCCAGGCCGGGTTCCGGTCCTGGCACTGACGGGTATCGGCGGGTTGGCATGGGTTATGGCCGTTCTCCCTGATCCGGATGGCACAGGGCCGCGGGTCGGCGCATGCCACCCGTTGTCGCGATTCCGGTCGTACCAGTTGGATACCGTCGCGTCCGCCATGCGCAGGGCGACCGGGGGTGTGTCAGCATCGATGCCGGAAGCCGCGCCGGACCGCCGACCGCGGGCGAAGATGGTGTAGCGATCGTGTACGCGATCGAGGGCGAGGAGCGTACCCGGATGCCCACCCGCGCAGCGGTGCCGACCGGTTGGCCCGGTGGAGGTGACTGAGCGTGCTGAGTCCGTCCCGTGCGGTGGTCCGGCGTGACGCCGGCCTGTGGGCGCTGGAAGGGGCGCTGCACCGGCGCGGATTCACCCGGGTGGCCGGCGTGGACGAGGCCGGGCGGGGTGCCTGCGCCGGGCCGTTGGTGGTGGCCGCGTGCATCCTGCCGCCGGGGCGCCGTGGCCAGGTGCCGGGACTGGCCGACTCCAAGCTGCTCAGCCCGACCGCCCGGGAACGGGTCCACCGGGAGGTGGTGGCTCGGGCCGATGCGTGGTCGGTGGTGGAGATACCTCCTGGCGAGGTGGACGCCCGCGGCCTGCACGTGTGCAACGTGGAGGGGATGCGGCGCGCCGTGGCCGCGTTGACCCCGCCGCCCTGCTACGTGCTCAGTGACGGATTCCCGGTCGAGGGCACCGGCCTGCCCGGGTTGGCGGTGTGGAAGGGTGACCGGATCGCCGCGTGCGTCGCGGCCGCCTCGGTCATCGCCAAGGTCACCCGGGACCGGATCATGACCGATCTGCACGTGCGTTACCCGCGGTATGACTTCGCCAGCCACAAGGGATACGTCACGCCCGGTCACAGTCAGGCGTTGACCCGACACGGGCCCTGTCCCGAACACCGTTTTTCCTATGTGAATGTCGTCGCAGCGACCGGCGGGGCGGTGCGCGATGATGTGCCGGTGAGAGAGGTGACCGCATGACGATCGAGGCCGCGGGTCGGCCGGCGGGCCGGGGAACCGGGTCGGTCGAGGGTCGGGAGGCGGAGCGGTGAGTGCCGAGGACCTGGAGAAGTACGAAACCGAGATGGAGCTCCAGCTCTATCGCGAGTACCGCGACATCGTGCGGCAGTTCTCCTATGTGGTCGAGACCGAGCGGCGGTTCTACCTGGCGAACGACGTCGATCTCCAGGTTCGCAACGCCGACGGCGAGGTGTACTTCGAGGTGACCATGCAGGACGCCTGGGTGTGGGACATGTACCGACCGGCCCGATTCGTCCGGAACGTTCGGGTCGTTACGTTCAAGGATGTCAACGTCGAGGAACTGGACAAGCCAGACCTCGAACTCCCCGGCGAACGACCCGGCTACCAGGACTGAGGCCGGCGCGGGAGCGGAGGATGTCCGGTTCCGACCCGATCACGTCACGGGCGCTCGGGCCGGCGGCTCGGTCCCGACCCGCCGGGCGTGGGCGATCCCGGACGGAGGCGGCGTGTTCGACCGGCGCGGACCGGGTAGGACCGGTGGGGTTGGTCCGAGGAGGTGTCCCGTGAGCCCGTCCGAGAACGAAGCCGAGCGGCCGGTCCACCCGGAGTCGGCCCCCGTGGCCGGCGCGGACGGCGGGCCGGACCGGCGCTCCGACCCGGACCTGGGGGCCGACTCGGACCGCCCAACGGCCGAGTCGCCCGGCGAGGCACCGGCCGGCACGATCCCGCCGCAGCCGGCCATGCCCAACACCTCTGAGACGATGCCGGCGGCCGAAGGCGTCTACGCGCCCGAGGGTGACCGACCGGATTGACGCGCTGTCCGTCCTGAAGGGCGGAGATTCATCCCGCACCGCGGATGCGGCGTTTCTGCGGCTTCCTGCTTCACCGTCCACCGCCACCGTGCGATGGTCTTACACAGACTCCACAGGCTTTCGTCCCCTTCTGAGGACCGTTCCCGCCCGCCCGGCGGTACCTGACCTGAAAACCCTACCGAACGCCCATACGGGCGGCGCCTCACCACCGGGCTGAAGCCCGGCGCACTGCCCGTCCGCGGCGGTCGGGTGGTCGGAGCCTCGGGTCGTCTTGTCGGGCCGAACCTTCCTTGATAGCACGGACCGGCCCGCCGGCCGCCGCGTCATCCACAGGTCCCGGCGCTGTCCACAACCGACGATCCGGTCCTTCCCCCCGTGCCGCCACGGCGACAGGCTCGTCCTGCCGGTCACCGCCGGCGACCGGATCCGCCGGATCCGGTGTGGAACGGGAGGGGTGCGGACATGGCCGCGAAGGACGCGATCGGGCGGTACGGCGAGCAGGTGGCGACGAACCATCTGGAGCAGGCCGGATTCACCGTGCTGGACCGTAACTGGCGATGCGCCGAGGGCGAGATCGACCTGGTCGCCAAGGACGGCGACGTGCTGGTGTTCTGCGAGGTCAAGACCCGTTCGGGGGTCGGCTTCGGCGATCCGGCCGAGGCGGTGGTGACGGCCAAGACCGAACGCATCCGGCGGCTCGCGCTGCGCTGGATGGCCGCCAGGGGCGTGCTGGGACGCGAGCTGCGCTTCGACGTGGTGAGCGTGCTGCGCCAACCGCGCGGCGCGGCCCGGGTGCGTCACCTGCGGGATGCGTTCTGATGGGGCTGGCCAGCACCCGGTCGGTGGCGATCGCCGGGGTGGACGGGCACCTTGTCGAGGTGCAGGCCGACCTGGCCGAGGGGATTCCCGGCCTGAGCCTGACCGGCCTGCCCGACACCGCGGTGGCCGAGTCGCGAGACCGGATCCGGGCCGCGGTGGTCAACTCCGGTGAGACCTGGCCGGTGCGCCGGATCACCCTGGCGCTGTTGCCGGCGACGTTACCCAAGCACGGCAGCGGGTTCGATCTTCCGCTGGCGGTGGCGATCCTGTGTGCCGCCGGTGTGGTGCCCGCCGGTGCGGTCGCCGACGCGGTGCTGATCGGAGAACTGGGCCTGGACGGCCGGGTGCGGCCGGTGCGGGGGGTGCTGGCGGCGATCCTGGCCGCCGCCCGGGCCGGGGTGCGCCAGGCGGTGGTGCCGGCGGGGAACGCCTCGGAGGCGGCGTTGGTGCCACGGATGCGGGTGTGCGGATTCGCCACTCTGGGCGATCTGCTCGCCCACCTGCGTGGGGAGGTGGTCCCGGTGTCCACCGGGGAGTGCCCGTCGGTCGACGCGGTCGGTAACCATCCCGACCTGTCCGACGTGGCCGGGCAGGCGTTCGGCCGGCGCACCCTGGAGGTCGCCGCCGCGGGCGGGCATCACGTCCTGTTCATCGGGCCGCCCGGTGCGGGCAAGACCATGCTGGCCGAGCGCCTGCCGGGGATCCTGCCGCCGCTCGGTGACGAGGACGCGTTGGACGTGACCGCCGTGCACTCGGTCGCCGGAATGCTGCCGCCCGGCGCGCCGCTGATCCGCACACCGCCGTTCCAGGATCCGCACCACACCGCCACGCTGCCGGCGCTGATCGGCGGCGGCAGTGGGCTGCCCAGGCCGGGCGCGGTCAGCCTCGCGCACCGGGGTGTGCTGTTCATGGACGAGTGCCCGGAGTTCTCGGTGGCCGCGCTGGAGGCTTTGCGGCAACCCCTCGAACGCGGCAGCGTGCTGGTGTCGCGAACCATGGCGACCGTACGGTTCCCGGCCCGCTTCCAGCTCGTGCTCGCCGCCAACCCGTGCCCGTGTGCCCGGGTGGGAGATACCGCGTGCACCTGCGCCCCGGCCGCGCGCCGGCGCTACCTGGCCAAGCTGTCTGGCCCGCTGCTCGACCGGATCGACCTACAGGTCTGGCTTGCCGCGGTGAGCCGGGCTGACCTGCTCGGGGACTCGGCGGGCGAGTCGAGCGAGGTTGTGGCCATCCGGGTCCGCGCCGCTCGCGCCGCCGCCGCGGAACGGTGGGCCGGCCGGTGGCGCACCAATGCCGACGTGCCCGGAGTCCAGCTCCGGTCCCGGTGGCGGCTGCCCACCGAGGTGACCCGACCGGCCGAGCGGGCGTTGGAACGTGGCGTGCTCAGCGCTCGCGGATTCGATCGCGTGCTGCGCGTCGCGTGGACGCTGGCAGACCTGTCCGGACGCGTCAGCCCCGATGCGGATGACGTCACCGAGGCCGTCGGCATGCGTAGCCGGCGAGCCGCCTGAGGAGGTGTCGACATGGAGAACGGTTCCACCTGCGGGTCCGGACTGACCGGTCCGGAGACCGGCGACGGGTCCGCGGAGAGTCCTGACGGGTCCGGCCGCGGGTCGGGCGCACCGCCCGACGCACGGGCGGTGCGCCGCGCCCGGGCATGGTTGTCCCGGGCGGTCGAACCGGGGCCGCTGGCGGTGCACGACTTCCTGACCGAGCACGGGCCGGTCGAGGCGGTCCGGCGGATCAGGGCCGGTCGAGCGCCGGACCAGGTACTTGGCCGGGTCGGCGAGCGCGCCGCCCGGGACCGGGTCGAGGAGGACCTGGCGGTGGCCCGGCGTGGCGGCATCCGGTTCGTGACTCCGGAGGACGACGAGTGGCCGGCCGGGCCCCTACTGGCCATGGAGATCGCCAGCGCCCGGCGGGTGTGCGATGTCGCGCCGCCGCAGGCCCTCTGGGTTCGCGGCCCGGTCCGGCTGTGCGACGCGGTGGACCGTGCGGTGGCAGTCGTCGGGGCACGGGCGGCCACT
>DASULA010000415.1:0-14864 GCA_036278435.1 Mycobacteriales bacterium
CGACGGCGTACCGGAAGCGTGGCTCGATCCCGACCGTGCCGACCTGCTTTGCCAGGGCCTGGATGCGACCCAGTCGTTTCGGAGAAGCGGACCGACCGGGATCCGGCTAGCGTCGGCCGCATGTTCGATGCCATCACACACTCACAGATCTACGTCCTGGACCAGGACGAGGCGCTGGACTTCTACGTCGGCAAGCTCGGGCTGGAACTCCGCTCCGACGCCGATCTGGGCGTCATGCGCTGGCTGACCGTCAACGTGCCAGGCGATCCCGACCACGAGATCCTGCTGGCCCGGCCCGGCCCGCCGGCGCTGGACCCCGCGACCGCCGAGCAGGTTCGCGAACTGGTGACGAAGGGGGCGATGGGCGTGACCATCCTGCGGACCGGCGACGTCCGCAAGGCCCACGAGACGCTGCGGACCCGCGGGGTGGAACTCACCGAGGATCCCACCGAACGTCCCTACGGCGTTGACTTCGGCCTGCGCGACCCGTTCGGCAATCCGCTCCGGATCGTCCAGCGCACGCCGTAGGCGCGGTGGCCGGGTGGTCGGTCCGCGCTCCGGCCACCCGGCCACCGCCGAGAACGCATGGGCCGGTCGGATCGGCCACCGGCCGGGATGGCCGAAGCCAATGAGGCGGTCGTTGACGAGTCGCGGGAATACCCGAACGGGCCCGCCCAGGGTGATGCGCGGGCCCGTTCGCGACGTTCGGAATGCGTCTACCATGTCCCGGCTATGCCCAACGGACCTCATCGACGGTGTCGTTCAAAAATGGGGGTTCCTCAAGGCGCTGACCGGGGAGGAGGGGGCGGACCGCGTCGGTGTCGATGTCGACCAGAATGGCAAACGACTCGGTGTTGTTCACCCACGATGACACAGTATTGCCCGCACTCGCGCTGCCCGCTCCGCCGGGCATGGGAAGGTCGTAGAGGTTGACCGGGTACCCGGCGCCGATGCCGTATGCCGGCCCCCGGTGGCCGTAGTCGCGGTACAGGCAGAGAGTGCCCGATGGGCACCGCTCGCCGTCGTTCAGACGGATTACTCCAGGCGGCAGTTCCGCGCGGACGGAGGGTGCCGCCGACGCGGTGTCGGCGTGGGCCGCGGTGGCACCGACCGGAGCGAACAGGGTGGCCACCACGGTGGCCAGGCCGACCATCGCGCGCACGAGGGGTGAACCTCTCCAGGGGATCAGGCGCATGTCAATTCCTCTCTGACCGCGTGAACACCAGGTGCTTACCAAAGGGCTGGCAGGTGTCCGTGCACAGCAGAGATAATGCTGGCCGAGCGACACGTCTACGGCATCACTCCGGAGGATGGATGCCGCACTCGAACGGATGATAACAACCGGTGACAGCAGTCGGTAGAACAGCGAGGCAGACCACCGGACATTGCGCAGTTGGGAACCACACAATCAACCCGGACCATACGGAATTCACAGCGGGCCGTATCCGGTGATCCCGCTGCCCCTGACCGTCCGCGGGCCAGCCTCGGCGTCGGGTTGGACCGGGTTGGACCGGAGGGTGTTCACAGTGGTGGATGACACACCCACCACTGTGAACGGACCGCTCAGGGCAGGAAGTACATCGGGTTGGGCAGCTTGAACGTCCGACCGGAGTGGCCGCCGGCCAGATCGCTGAACTGGTCGCCCACGTCGGCCAAAATGGTGAATCCGAGGTTTTCGATGTGTGCCCTGGTCTGGGACTTGTACTGGATCGTCGTGCAGGTGGCGCCGCAGCTCAGGTACGGCGGCGGGTTCGCGGTGTTCTTCAGGAACAGATGGTCGGTGTCGGCCGGTACCCGGTAACCCACCTTGGCCAGGTTGCCCGCGGTCGCGGCCCGCTCGGACTCCGGCCGGCCGGTCACGAAGAAGACGGTGATGCCCTCCTGCGCGGCCCGGTTCACCAGGCCGGGCATGCCGAACACCTCGGTCATCCGCTCGGCCTGGACGAACTGGTCGTTGGACACCGGGTCGAAGGCGAAGCCGTGTTCCAACTCGTAGGTGTAGGTGATCAGGGTGGTGTCATCCACGTCGAACACCACGGCCGGGCGCGGGTGGGCGCGCCGGGCGGCCCCGGCCAGGTAGTGGCCGAGATGGCCCTCGATGCCCCCGACCTGCCGCGCGTAGTTGCTGTCCGGCGAGGCGAAGTGGTCGCCACCCACGACGGTGTCGCCGTAGAAGGCCTCGATCTGGTCCTCCACCAGAGTCAGGTTGGGGATGTCGCGGTCGGTGCGTGGGACGGACTGCCCCGGCGACTTCGCCGGGTGGGCGGCCTCGGCACTGGCCACGCCCGCGCCGGTCAGGGCAACGGTGGCCGCGACGGCCACACCCGCCCACCAGAACTTCCTGGAGCCCATGGATGAGTCTCCTCTCGCGGCCGCGCTGCGCGGTGGCGCACTGCGCGACACGATCGCGCGGACCTGGCCCGGACGGGCCAGGTGTCACCCCGAGCACGGTGGCGACGAAAATGGACGTTATCGCCAACCACTCTCAATCACCCACAAAACAGCGATCCAATCCCGGGCCCGGATGCCATGCCGCCCGATCCCCGTGGACGCCCGGGAGTCCGGCAGGATAATCATGAAGATCGGACGGCGATGCCGCGACGCCGTCACGAGCTACCGGCCGCCCGGCCCCACGGTTCGCCAGCGGCCGGGCGCGTCCCGACCGGTGGCGGCACGGCTCCGGTGGGCCGGCACGGCGGCGGAGCGGGTCCGTTGGGCCGGCTGACACCGATGTCGGGCGACGGAGGGAGCGGGGGTGGCCGAGGGTGGTGAGACCGTCGACGGCCGGCGCGTGGTGCGGCGGCGGACCCTCAACGACGTGGCCGAGGCCGCCGGGGTGTCCCCGGCCACCGCGTCCCGGGTGATCAACGGCTTCCGGTACATCAGCCCGCAGGTGCGCCAGGCGGTCGAGCGGGCCGTGGAGGATCTGGCCTACGTGCCCAACCGGGCCGCGCGCACCCTGGTGACCCGGCGCACCGATTCGATCGCGCTGATCGTCTGCGAGGCCCAGGAGCGGCTCTACGCCGACCCGTACTTCGGCATCCTGGCCCGCGACGTCACGCTGGCGCTGGCCGACACCGACGTGCAACTGGTGCTGCTGATGGCACGCACCGAGCGGCAGCGGCAGCGGGCGGTCCGCTACGCGGTGAACGGGCACGTGGACGGGGTGCTGGTCACCTCGGTGCACGGACACGACCCGCTGCCCCAGGCGTTGGTGGCGGCCGGCGTGCCGGTTGTGCTCAACGGCCCCCCGGCCGCGACCGGCGTGCCGCTCTACGTCGACGCGGACAACGCCACCGCCGCGGCCGAGGCCGCCCGGTACCTGAAGTCGATCGGCCGGCACCGGATCACCATGATCGCCGGCCCGCCCGACCTGCGCTCGGCGGGCGACCGGCTGGACGGATTCCGCCGCGGGCTCGGCCGGCTGGCCCGGGCCGCCGTGGTGCACGGTGACCACGGCCTGCACAGCGGCCGGACCGGGATGCGCACCCTGCTCGACCGCAGACCCGACCTGGACGCGGTGTTCGTGGCCTCCGACCAGATGGCCCTCGGCGCGCTCCAGGTCCTGCACGCGGCCGGCCGACGGGTGCCCGAGGACGTGGCCGTGATCGGGTTCGACGACATCCCCGACGCGCGGTTCAGCGATCCGCCGCTGACCACGTTCCACCAGCCGTTCGAGGAGATGGCCCGGGCCATGGTGGATCTGCTGCTGGCCCAGATCCGGGGCGATCAGGCCACCCTCAACCCGGTCGTGCTGCCGGTCGATCTGGTGGTCCGCGAGTCCGCCTGACCCCCCGCGAGTGTGAGGTTTTCGCGAGAAAACCTCACGTGTAACCGGTTACCAGTGCAGGTTTTCGCGAGAAAACCTCTAGGTGCGACCAGCGTTGGGTTCGTCCGGTCAGGACAGCGACAAGCCCGGCGCGCAGGTCCGGGACCGGCCCGGGCCGCCGGCCTCCCGGAAGCCTGGAGACGCCCCGGGCGGCGCGGACGGGACGAACCCGGCGCCGTGGCAGACGAACCCGGCCGCCACCGCCATCCGGGTCGCGTCGGTGGCCATGCTCCGTTGCGCCGATGCGAGCGCGACCGCGGCCGGCTGGCCGGCGGCGAGCAGCCGGTGGAACGCGATCATGACCGGTGCCGTCTCGGCGTCGGGCACCGGCAGCACCGGCGCGACCAGTTGGGTGGTACCCCGGGCGAGGAAGGTGGCACTCAGCCCGAGCAGTTCGTCCCCGGCGCGGACCACGGGCCGGCCGCTGTCGCAGGCGGCCAGCACCACCGTGCGGGGCAGCCGGTCCAGCCGTTCCAGGTCGTACACCATGAGTGGGCCGTCGGACAGCCAGAGCGAGGAGAACAGCGGGTTGTCCGCGCGAACCCGCCCGTGGCTGGCGAAGTGGGCCACGTTGGCGCCGTTGAGGGCCGCGGCCACCGCCCCGACCGTCGCGGCCGGGCCGAGAAGTGCGGTGGTGCCGTGGATGGCCGCCACCGCCTCGGCCTCGAACCGGGCCGCCGGCAGGTCCGGGCCGGCGGCCACGGTGACCCGGCCGGTCTCCGCCGGCGGGCGGGTGCAGGCCGCCCGCCACAGCGACGCCGACGGCGACACGGTCACCGGCCGGCCGGCGCAGGACGGCAGGATCGACCACGGCAGCGACTGCAACGGCCCGGTGGGCACCAGGACCAGCGGCCGACCGACCACTTCGGGCAGCGGGCGCAGCAGGATCTGGTCCAGGCGTGCCGCGGTGTGCTCCAGCAGGGTCCGGGCGGCCGAGCGGCTGGCCCGGCTGGTGGTGTGCCGGATCAGCCGGTGCAGCGCGAACGGCAGCCGGTCGACCAGGTCGCGCACCTCGGCCAGCCGTCCCAGCGCCCGCAACCGGAGCCGCCCGTCGACGATGCTGACCACCGACAGGACGCCGTCGTGGGCCACGAACTCCAGCAGGGCGACTTCGCCCAGGGCCGCGGCCAGGTCGTCCGGTGACACCCGATGCACCGGAGCGTCCACCGGGTCGCCGTGCCGAAGCCGGGTGTGGTCCCGGATCCTGCGCTCCAACCCGACCTGGCGCTGCACCAGCCGGCCGGCGCCCCGGCCGGTCTTGCGGGCCTCCTCGATCAACATCACGGTCCCGCGCAGGGTGGCCAGGTCGTCGGCGAACGCCGGGTCGTCGGGCGGGCGTGCCGGCCGCTGCATGAGGTGGCTGGCCCGGCCCAGTTCGGCCCAGGCGAAGACCCGGCGGGGCCGGGCGTCCTCCAGCGCGATCCCCAGCCCGAGGCGGGCCAACTCGGTGCGGTGCCCGGCCGCGTGCGCGCGCACGTCGGTCGCCCCCAGCGCGGCCCGATGATCGTCCAGGATGGACAGACCGGCCCGGATCGCGCGCGCCGCGCCGCGCCGGTTGCCCTCCGACAGCCGCAGCAGCGCCTCGGCGTACCAGCCCCGGGCCCGCAGCGTGGCCGGTCCGCGCCGCCGCACCCGGCTGGCCCGCCGGAACAGCTCGCGCGCCCGCCCGGGCCGGTGCCGGGCCAGCGCCAACCGGCCGGCCAGCAGTTCTCCCTCCAGCGCCGCGGCCGGCCACGCGCCGTTCAGCGCCCACACGGCCAGCTCGATCTGACGCACGCTCAGCCGCGGCCCAGGCCCGCCGGCGTGCCGGCCGATCAACACGGTGAGGCGGGCCAGCGCCGCCCACTCGGGCCGGCGCTGGCGGGCGAACTCGCGCACCGCGCGGCCGGCCTCCCGTACCGCGCCGGCGCTGTCACCGTCGGACAGGGCCGCCTGGGCCAGCAGCAACCGCACCTCGGGCAGGGCGATCAGCCGCCGTTCCCGGCGGAGTTCGACCACGGCCTGCTCGGCCTGCTCCCGCGCCTCGGACACCAGCCGGACCGACAGCAGCACCTCGCTGCGGTCGAACAGCAGCGAACCGAGCTGCGAGCCGTGCCGGCGCAGGGTCAGCTCGGAGCTGGCGTAGTACTCCAGCGCGGCGGGGACCTCGCCTCGGCGCGCCTTGACAAAACCCAGGTTCTGTCGGGTGAAGCCGATCGACACGTCCAGGCCGAGGTCGCGGCACAGTTGCTCGGCCTCACGCAGATCCGCCTCGGCCGCGGCGAAGGCGAACTTGCGAGCGTAGAGCGGACCGCGGTTGGACAGCACCCGCCACATCCACAGCCGATCACCGGAGGCACGCAGCACCGGCAGCGCGGCCCGGTACGCGGCGAGCGCCTCGTCGAACCGCCCGAGCCGGTGCAGGATCGCACCGCGCTGCGCCCGGGCCCGAGCACCCTCCAGGCCGTCCAGGTCCCGGGTGACGACATCGATCTCGCGCAGCGCCTGGGTCGGCCGGCCGCGCTGACTCCACACGTAGGCGAGCGTCATCCGCGCCTCGGCGGCGAGTTGCGGGGTCCCGGCCCGGCGGCCCAACGGGATCGCCCGGCGCAGGTGCCGGACCGCGGCGTCGAGGTCCTCCTGGTGCACGGCGGCCAGCCCCCACGCGCGTTCGGCCACACACTCCGCGGCGGGATCGCGCTCGGCCCGGGCCTGGGCGACTGCCTCGGCGGCCAGTTGGACGGCCCGGCTGGGTTGGTCCTCGGCCAACCGGAGCGCATCCCGGGCGAGCCTCTCCGTCGCCGTGGACACCGTGGTCACCGGGCCCGGGCTGAGGTTGGCACGATTTGTAGGCCCCTTTCGGCCGAACGTGTATCAACCGGCCCCTACAGGCCTCCGTCCGACCGAGGGCCACCGGCTGGCGAACCAGAGGAGTGGACACGTGGGTGAGACCAGCACCGAGCGTAGTCGAGCCGTCGATTACCATCCAGACGAATTTGTCGTGGCTCTGCCACATCTGGAGCTGGTGAGCACCGAGCTTCGACACCTTTCCGTGGTCGCACACGAGCGCGCCCGGGACCGCACGCTGGGCCTGGCCCTGGTGGATCTGGTGGACCCGGTAAACCCGGACGGCCTGCGCCAGAACGCCACGATCCGGCGACTCGACCCGGGTGGCGGCCGGGTCTCGGACCTGGACATCCTCCTGGCCGAACTCCGCCGGCGGTTCGCGGCCAGCCACGGCGGGTGGGTCCCGCGGATGGGCAAGAACCGGGTACTGCACGGAGTGCACGGCCTGGAGCACGTCAGCGGTGGCGGAGCGGGCGACCCGCGCCCGGAACGCGGCGACGGCGGCCCGAGCCGGGCTGCCGCCGGGCGATCCACCCCGGCGCCGGAGCGCCGTCCGTCCGGAGCCGGCCACGGCGGACACCAGGACGGACACCAGGGCGGACACCGCGGCGGGGACGACGCGCGGGTGGGCGTGCTGGATACCCGGATCTACCCGCACGAACGGCTGGTGGGCCGGTTCATCGCACCTGGCGACGCTCTCATCGACCCGTCCGCGGCACCGGCGGTGTTCTCGCCGTGGGCCGGTCACGCGACCTTCGTCGCCGGCCTGATCATGGACCGGGCGCCGGACGCCGAACTGGAGGTCCGGCAGGTCCTCGGTGACGCGCACGCGACCGCGTCGGCCTGGGACGTGGCCCGGATGATGGTCTCGTTCACCGAGTGCGAGATCGACGTGCTGAACCTGTCGTTCGGGTGCTACACGGCCGACGGTCGGCCCCCGCTGGTGCTGGCCCGGGCGGTCGAACTGCTCGCCCCGGACATCGTCATGGTGGCAGCGGCCGGTAACCACGGAAACGTCACGCCATCGGCGGACGATCCCATCCTAACCCCGCGGACGCCGATCTGGCCGGCGGCGTTCGACGACGTGGTCGCGGTGGGCGCGCACGACGGCAGCGGCCGGGCGGCCCCGTTCACCCCGAAGGACGCGCCGTGGATCTCCCTGCTCGCTCCGGGGGTGGACATCCGCGGTGACTACCTCGTTGGCCGGGTCCGCGTCCGCCCGGACGGCCGGTCCGGTGACACCGAAGGTGCCTACCAGCGGTTCGACGGCACGGCGGTCTGGAGCGGCACGTCCTTCGCCGCCGCCCATGTCAGCGGTGTCATCGCCGCCCGCACCATGCATGGACGGAGGACCGCGCACGCGGCTCGGGACGAGTTGCTCCGGCTTGCCGCCGGCCACAGTACCGAGGGAATCATGCCGTACGGTTGCTGTGGCTGAATGGTCGCCTCAAACGTGGGCGTTCGCCACGAAGGAGGTGTGTAACGTTGCGAACCGATGTAACCGTCGTCGTCCTGGTTGAACGTGCCAGGGTCGGCGACAAGATGGCCTGGGACGAGATCATCGAACGCTATACCCCGCTGGTGTGGTCGATCTGCCGGCGCTACCACCTCGACCGGCACAACACCGACGACGTGGGCCAGAGCGTGTGGCTGCGGCTGGTCGAACACCTGGCCGCCATCCGGGACCCCGCGGCGTTACCGGGCTGGCTGGCGACCACGGCCCGGCGCGAGTGCCTGCGCCTGCTGCGCACCGCGGGCCGCCGCGAGCGATCCGAACGCGACCTGGACAGCGACGACATCCCCGCCGACCCGGACTCGACCATGGTTGACGCCGAGTTACTCGCGGCCGAACGCGACGCCGTGCTGCGGGACGCCTTCGCCCAGTTGCCGGCCAGGTGCCAGCGGCTGCTGTCGCTGATGCTGCGGGATCCCCCGCCGTCCTACGCCGAGATCAGCGGCACGTTGGACATGCCAATTGGAGGGATCGGGCCGAGTCGGTCCCGGTGCCTGGACAGGCTGCGCCGTTGTCCGGCGCTCGCCGCCCTGACGGGGGCGCAGGAGGGGGTCGGAGAGGGTGGGGGACATGACCGGTGAATGGTGGCGGGACGACGATCGGCTGCTCGACGCGCTGGCCGGGGCGCTGCGGGCGGCCGACGTTGTCCCGCGAAGTTTCGTGGAGGCCGGCAAGGCCACGTACGCGTGGCACAACGTGGACGCCGAACTGGCCGCCCTGACCTATGACTCGTCCCGCGACCAGCCGGCGCAGTCGCAGCGCTCGCCGGCCGGGACCGAATCCGCCTCGCTGCTCGCGCTCACCTTCACCGCGTCGCAACTGACCATCGAGCTGGAGCTCAACGGTGACGCGCTGCTCGGCCAGCTCGTGCCGCCCCAGTCCGGGGAGGTGGAACTGCACGTGGCCCGTGGCCTGGTCAGCACGACCCCGATCGACGACGTCGGGTACTTCCTGATCCGGCCGATACCGGCCGCGCCGTTCCGGTTGCACTGCCGTACCGACAGCGGCCCCAGCGCGCTGACCAACTGGATCACGCTCTAGCGGTGAGTCATCACTCTCGCCGCGGCACGGCCCACCGCCCTACGGCAGGTGGTACCAGCGGGCGGCGGTGCCGCCGAACACGTCCGCGCGCTCGACCGCGGACAGGTGCGCGGTGACGTCCTCGGCGGCGCCGACCACCTCGTCGTAGCTCGCGGTGAGCAGGCAGACCGGCCAGTCCGAACCGAACATGACCCGTCGTGGTCCGAACGCCTCCAGCAGCACGTCGACGTACCGGCGCAGGGTGCCGGTGGCCCGGTCCGGACCCGCCTGGGCCAGCAGCCCGGACAGCTTCACCGCGACGTTGGGCAGCGCGCCGAGCTGGCCGACCATCGTCTGCCACGGCTCCAGCACACCCCGGGCGATCGGCGGGCTGGCCATGTGGTTCAGCACGAACCGCACGTCGGGCAGTGCCCGCGCCGTCTCCACCGCGGCGGTGAGCTGGGGCGGCCGGACGAACACGTCGTAGACCAGCGCGGCGGCGCCGATCGCGGCGATGCCGCGCCGCACGTCCGGCCGGCACAGCCAGCGCGGGTCCGGCTCGTCCTGGGTGGCGTGCCGGATTCCGACCAGTTCCGGCGCGCCCCGTTCGACCAGGTCGGCCAGCCGGTCGGCGATGTCCGGCCCGGTGGGCTCGACCCAGCCCACCACGCCGCGGACCGCCGGGTCGGCCCGGGCCAGCCGCACGAGTTCCCCGGTCTCCGCGGCGACCGTGACCGTCTGCACCACCACGGTGCCTCCGACCGAGTGCCGGAGCAGGTTCGGCCGCAGCTCGTCGGGGTGGAACGACCGGCGCAGCGCGGGCCAGTCGGCGGTGAACGGTTGGTCCCGCACGGCCAGGTCCCACACGTGGTGATGGGCGTCCACGCGCATCGGTCCGAACCACCTCCTCACCGGTGGCGAGGGCGGCCACCGGCGCGCCGCCGGACCGTCCGACCAGCCGGAGCGGACACGACCACTCTAGGAACCGGCCGATCACGCCACCCGGCGGTTCGGCGAATTTGTCGGTGCCGCCGGCCATGCTGGGCACCGGTCTGGGTAGTAGCCCGGCAAGCACCGACCTGATACGGGTGCGGCCAACTCGTCACTGACCGGAGGGGCACGCTTTGCTCACGACGAACTATGTCCCGGGTGTTCCGAACTGGGTGGACCTGACCGTCCCGGACGTTGAAACCGCCGCCGAGTTCTACCGCGCCCTGCTCGGCTGGGAGTTCCAGTCGGCCGGCCCAACCGCCGGCGGCTACGGGTTCTTCCGGCTGGGCGGGCGGATCGTGGCCGCCCTCGGCCCGTTCGTGGCCGAGGAGGCCGGGCCGGAGTGGACGGTGTACTTCCACGTCACCGACGCGGACGCGACCGCCCGGGCGGTGCGGCGGGCCGGCGGCACGGTCCGGGTCGAGCCCTGCGACGTGTTCACCGCCGGGCGGACGGCCGCCTGCACCGATCCGACCGGCGCCCGGTTCGCGGTGTGGCAGCCGGGCGAGCGGCTGGGGCTGGACGCGGTGACCGTGCCGAACACGCTGTGCTGGACCGAGCTGTACACCATCGACGAGGCCGTGGCCAAGGACTTCTACCGGGCGGTGTTCGGCTGGAGTCTCTGGGACGTGCCGATGCCCGGCGTCAGCTACGCCGTGGCCGCCCCGTCCGGCGGCGGGCAGCAGGAGTCGCACGCCGGCATCATGCGACTGCCGGCGGAGAACCTGGCCGCCGGCACCACCTCGGGCTGGCATCCCTACTTCGAGGTGGCCGACTGCGACGGCGCCGTGACCACCGCGGCCGACCGCGGTGCCAGCGTGCTGATGCCACCGGAGGACTTCCAGGGCGTCGGACGGCTGGCCCTGCTGACCGACCCGTTCGGCGCGATGTTCGCGTTGATCACCAGCTCCCCGACCTGACCAGCGGGGGCTCACGACGGAGGATTGTCGTGGACCTCAAGCTCGAACTCGTACTCATCGGGGTCGCCGACGTCGACCGGGCCAAGGCGTTCTACGCCGCCGGCCTCAACCTGGACGTGGACACCGAGGTGCCCGGCGTGGGCCGGTGGTGCGGTTCACCCCGCCGGGCCCGGCGTGTTCGATCGGCTTCGGCACCGGGACCACCGACGCGCCGCCCGGTTCGGGCCAGGGCATGCACCTGGCGGTCGGCGACATCGAGGCCGCCCGCACCGAGCTGACCGGCCGCGGGGTGGCGGTCAGCGAGGTGCGGCACATGGGGTCCGGCGGGTGGGTGCCCGGCCCGGACCCGCAGCGCCGGCACTACCAGTCGTTCGCCGACTTCAGCGACCCGGACGCCCAACGTCTGGGTGTTGCAGCCAACTCGTGGTGCGCGAGTCCACCGGCCCCCCGACGCCCTGACCCGGTGAGCGCCGGTGCCGTCACCACGGCATTGATCCGTGCCTGCTTCGGCCTGATTCGACGCTCATATCCGTCCATCTGGGTATGTTCGTGCTATGGGTGGATTCGCCAGTCCGCCGGCGGAACGGTGTCCGGCGGCCGGACTCGGTTGTAGCCTCCGGCCAGCCGAGGCCGGTGCCGTTGCCGCCGCCCCGAGCATCGGCGTCACGGGGCCGATCAGTCGACGACGGGGCCGGAGGACGACATGAGGAACAGAACCGGATGGCCGGGCAGGCGAGCCGGACGGGTCGCGCTGGTCGCGGCGATGACCTGTGCGGCGGTGACCGGCGCGATGACCGGAGTCGCCTCGGCGGGCGGCCCTGGACCTGAGCACGGACCCGGGCACGGACCCGGCGGGTCGGGCCGGGTCGTATCGACCGACCGGGGGGCGGTCCGGGGCACCGTGGCCACCGGGATGCGGGAGTTCCTCGGCATCCCCTACGCGGCGGCCCCGGTCGGGAACCTGCGCTGGCGACCGCCGCAGCCGCACGCCCGGTGGTCCGGCGTCCGCGACGCCACCCGGTTCGCACCGCACTGCGCCCAGCCGGCGACCCCGTTCGGGGCGGCCAGCACCAGCGAGGACTGCCTGTTCCTGAACGTGTTCGCCCCGGCCGGGCGGACCGCCCACCGGTCTGGTCACACCCCGGTGATGGTGTGGATCCACGGCGGGGCCCTGGTCACCGGCGAGAGCGACGACTACGACCCGAGCCGGCTGGTCGCGCAGGGCACGGTGGTGGTGACCATCAACTACCGGCTGGGCGCGTTGGGGTTCCTGGCCCATCCGGCGCTGTCGGCCGAGACCGCCGACGGCGCCTCGGGTGACTACGGACTGATGGACCAGCAGGCCGCGCTGCGCTGGGTCCAGCGCAACATCGACCGGTTCGGCGGCGACCGGCACAACGTCACCATCTTCGGCGAGTCCGCAGGCGGGCTCAGCGTGCACTCCCAGTTGGCCTCCCCACTGGCCGCCGGCCTGTTCGACAAGGCGATCGTGGAGAGCGGCGCCTACAACCTGGCGCAGGACTCGCTGGCCACCGCCCAGTCCCAGGGCAGCGACTTCGCCACCCGGGCCGGCTGCGCGGCGCAGACCGCCGCCTGCCTGCGCGCGCTGCCGGTCAGCACCATCCTGGCCAACGAGGGCACCGGCTACACCCCCGACGTGGACGGCCGGGTGCTACCCCGGACCGTCCTGGACGCGTTGAGCACCGGCCAGTTCAACCGGGTGCCGGTGGTGGAGGGCTCCAACCACGACGAGTGGCGGCTGTTCGTGGCACAGACCGAACTGACCACCGGCGCGCCGCTGACGGCGGCCGGCTACCCGGCCGCGATCGCCGCCACACTGGGTGTCCCGCTGCCGGTGGCCACCGCGATCGCCGGGCAGTACCCGCTCAGTGCCTTCCCCAGCCCCAGCCTGGCGCTGTCCACCCTGGGCACCGACGCGATCTTCGCGTGCAGCTCCCGAGCGTCGGCCCAGTTGCTGTCGCGGTGGGTGCCGACCTTCCAGTACGAGTTCGCCGACGAGAACGCGCCGATGCTCTTCTTGCCGCCGGTGAGCTTCCCCACCGGGGCCTACCACGCCTCGGAACTCCAGTACCTGTTCACCCTGCCGGCCGGAGTGCCCAACCCCGGGCTGGACGCCGACCAGCGGCGGCTGTCCCGGGCGATGGTGGCGTCCTGGACGCACTTCGCCCGGACCGGCACGCCCAGCGTGCGGGGCGACGTCTGGCCGCGGTTCGGCACCAGCGACCGGTTCACCGCGCTCCGCCCGCCGACGCCGGCACCGGGCACCGGATTCGCCGGCGACCACCAGTGCGCGTTCTGGGGCGCGCCGTGACGTCACGGTAGTTCGCGCCAGGTGCCACTGCTCCACCCCGACCCGCGAACCCGCCGGGCCCACGCCGCACTCGCGTGGGCCCGGCGGTTTTCCGGGGGACCTCCGGCCGGGGCCGATGTCGGTCGGGCCCGATCCGACCCGAGCGACGTTAGGGTCGACCACGCCCGGGTAGACCGTGCACATGGCCGCGCCGGAGGACGTCGTGAGGGTCCTGCTCGCCAGGCACGGCCAGAGTTATGCCGAGCAGGCGGGCATCCGTCTGGCCGACCGGCCCAGCCCGCTGTACCAACTGCTGGTGCTGGCCACCCTGCTCAGTGCCCGGATCTCCGCCGACGTGGCGGTCGCCGCTGCCGGGGAGCTGTTCGCGGCCGGGTACCGCACCTCACCGGCGACGCGCGCGGCGAGTTGGCAGGACCGGGTCGACACGCTGGGCCGCGGCCACTACCGGCGCTACGACGAGCGGACCGCGACCATGCTCGGCGACGCCGCCGAGATGATGCTGGACCGATGGCGGGACGACCTGCGCCGCCTGCGGGCCGACGCCGGCGGTGACGCCGGCCGGATCCGGGCCCGGCTGATGGAGTTTCCGGGCATCGGGCCGGCGGGCGCGGACATCTACCTGCGCGAGGTGCAGGCCGTCTGGCCGCAGGTGGCTCCCTACCTCGACGACCGGGTGCGCGACGTCGCGGCCCGGCTGGACCTGCCCACCGAACCGGCCGAACTGGCCGACGTGACCGGGTCGACGCAGGAGTTCACCCGGCTGGCCGCCGCGCTGGTCCGGGTGTCCCGGGGCAGCGGCACGATCGACGAGGTGCTGGCCGCGGCCGGCACCTGACCGCCGCCCGGCCGGCCGCCGCGATGCCGGCGAACTACCTCAGGCCGCGGCCGTGACAGCGCCGGCATGGCCTGCGGGCCAGCACGCCACCCAGCGGGCTGATCGACTGGTAGGTGATGCCGCGGCCCACACAGGCTCGGCAGGGGGACAGGCGCCGCCGAAACATGGCCGCCTCCAGGACGTCGGGTTCGGGTGGGACATGGCCATCAGACTAGGTTCGTAATTACGGAATGTCCATGCTGAGATAAGAGACGGTCAGTAGTTGCATTCAGGTGCGCTCGCTGTCAGGCTGGCAACCAGCACCGTGTCTCGCGAGGAAGGACGGACACCGTGACCGACACCGACATCGACCCCGGACCGATCTTCCGTCGCCGCCAGGTGGGCACCCGCCTGCGCGGGCTGCGGGAGTCCGCCGGCAAGTCCCTGGACGATGTCGCCTCCTACCTGGACTGCTCGGCGGCCAAGGTCAGCCGGATCGAGACCGGACGCCTACTCGCCCGGATCCCCGACGTCCGCCACATGCTCGACCTCTACGGCATCACCGGCACCCCACGCGACGACCTACTCGACCTGGTCCGCCAATCCCGCCAGAAAAGCTG
>DASULA010000416.1:0-6271 GCA_036278435.1 Mycobacteriales bacterium
GCCGAGGAGCCGCGGCTGACCGCTGGCGCCCAACTCAACGAGGGCGTGATCTCGGCCCAACTGGGGCTGACCGGCTGGCCGGCCGCCGCCGAGGAGGCGATCATCGCCCGGGATGCCCTGCTGGCCGGGCACGTCGGCTCCCGGCTGCACGTCTGCCACGTGTCCACCGCCGGGTCGGTGGAACTGATCCGCTGGGCCAAGTCCAAGGGGTTCCGGATCACCGCCGAGGTCACCCCGCACCACCTCACCCTGACCGACGACCTGGCGGTCGGCTACGACCCGGTGTACAAGGTCAACCCGCCGCTGCGTACCGCCGAGGACGTTGCCGCGCTGCGGCAGGGGCTGGCCGACGGGGTGATCGACTGCGTGGCCACCGACCACGCCCCGCACGCGCTGGAGGACAAGGAGACCGAGTGGGCCGCCGCCCGCCCCGGCATGCTCGGCCTACAGACCGCGCTGTCTGTGGTCGTGCACGCGATGGTGCACACCGGCCTGCTGGACTGGCGCGGGGTGGCCGACCGGATGTCGGTCCGGCCGGCCCGGATCGGCCAGCTCGACGGGTTCGGCGCAGAGGTTGCCGAGGGCGTCGAGGCCAACCTGGTGCTTCTCGACCCGGATGCGGCCGGGACGGTCGACCCGGCCGGGTTCGCCAGCCGCAGCCGCAACACCCCCTTCGCCGGTCGCACCCTGCCGGCCCGGGTGGTCGCGACGTTCCTGCGCGGCGTGCCCACCGTGCTGGATGGCAAGGTGCAGGCATGACGCCCCCGTCGGGGACCCCTGCCGACCCGGCGGGGGCGCCCGCGGTGCTGGTGTGCGAGGACGGGCGAACCTTCCACGGGTGGGCCTACGGCGCGATCGGAGAGGTGTTCGGCGAGGCGGTCTTCGCCACCGGCATGACTGGGTACCAGGAGACGCTGACCGACCCGTCCTACCACCGGCAGGTGGTGGTGCAGACCGCGCCGCACGTCGGCAACACCGGGATGAACGACGAGGACGCCGAGTCGCGCCGGATCTGGGTGGCCGGCTACGTGCTGCGTGACCCGGCCCGCCGCCCGTCGTCGTGGCGGTCCCGCCGGTCGCTGGCCGACGAGCTGACCGGCCAGGGCGTGGTGGGCATCAGCGGGGTGGACACCCGGGCGCTGACCCGGCACCTGCGCGAGCACGGCGCCATGCGGGTCGGGGTGTCCAGCACCGGCACCGACCCGGCCACGCTGCTCGACCGGGTGCTGGCCAGCCCCGGCATGCTCGGCGCCGACCTGGCCGGGCAGGTCAGCACGGCCGAGCCGTACCTGGTGCCGGCCCGGACCGAACGCCGGTTCACCGTGGCCGCGCTGGACCTGGGGATCAAGCGGATGACCCCCCATCGGATGACCCAACGCGGTGTCGAGGTGCACGTGCTGCCGGCATGGTCCAGTGTGGACGACATGCTCGCGGTGCGCCCCGACGGGGTCTTCCTGTCCAACGGCCCCGGTGACCCGGCCAGCGCCGACCACCAGGTCGAGCTGACCCGCGAGCTGCTCCGGGCCGGGCTACCGGTCTTCGGCATCTGTTTCGGGCACCAGATCCTGGCCCGGGCGCTGGGGTTCGGCACCTACAAGCTGCGGTACGGCCACCGGGGCATCAACCAGCCGGTGTCCGACCGGGCCACCGGGCGGGTGGAGGTGACCGCGCACAATCACGGGTTCGCCGTGGACGCCCCCGCCGACCGGGTGAGCGACACCCCGTTCGGGCCGGCCCAGGTCAGCCACGTGTGCCTGAACGACGGCGTGGTCGAGGGGGTGCGCTGCCTGGACGCCCCGGCCTTCGGGGTGCAGTACCACCCGGAGTCGGCGGCCGGACCGCACGACGCCCAGTACCTGTTCGACCGGTTCTGCGAGCTGATGGACCAAAACCGCGGCGGGTCGGGGGGTGGTCACGGTGCCCAGGCGCGATGACCTCAGGCACGTACTGGTGATCGGCTCGGGTCCGATCGTGATCGGCCAGGCCTGCGAGTTCGACTACTCCGGTACCCAGGCCTGCCGGGTGCTGCGGGAGGAGGGGCTGCGGGTCAGCCTGGTCAACAGCAACCCGGCCACGATCATGACTGACCCGGAGTTCGCCGACGCCACCTACGTGGAGCCGCTGACCCCGGAGTTCGTGGCCAAGGTGATCGAGGCCGAGCGGCCGGACGCGCTGCTGGCCACCCTGGGCGGCCAGACCGCGCTGAACATCGCGGTGGCCCTGCACCAGCGCGGGGTGCTCGACCGGTACGGGGTGGAGCTGATCGGCGCCGACGTCGCGGCGATCGGTCGGGGTGAGGATCGGAGCCGGTTCAAGGAGATCGTCCGCTCGGTCGGCGGCGAGGTGCCAGACAGCGCGGTCTGCCACTCGCTGGAGGAGGTGCGTGCCGCGGCCGGCCGGCTGGGCTACCCGGTGGTGGTGCGCCCGTCGTTCACCATGGGCGGGTCGGGTTCGGGCATGGCCCACGACGAGGCGGCCCTCACCCGGATCGCCTCGGCCGGGCTGGCGGCCAGCCCGACCCACGAGGTGCTGGTCGAGCAGAGCGTGCTGGGCTGGAAGGAGTTCGAACTCGAACTGATGCGCGACCGCGCGGACAACGTGGTGGTGGTCTGCTCGATCGAGAACGTCGACCCGATGGGGGTGCACACCGGCGACTCGGTCACCGTGGCGCCGGCCATGACGCTGACCGACCGGGAGTACCAGCGGATGCGTGACCTGGGCATCGCGGTGCTGCGCGCGGTCGGGGTGGACACCGGCGGCTGCAACATCCAGTTCGCGGTGCGGCCGGACACCGGTCGGCTGGTCGTGATCGAGATGAACCCACGGGTGTCGCGGTCCTCGGCGCTGGCCAGCAAGGCGACCGGGTTCCCGATCGCCAAGATCGCCACCAGGCTGGCGGTGGGCTACACCCTCGACGAGATCAGAAACGACATCACCGGGGTCACCCCGGCCTCATTCGAACCAGCCCTGGACTACGTCGTGGTCAAGGTGCCCAGGTTCGCGTTTGAGAAGTTCCCGGCCGCCGACCGAGAGCTGACCACCACGATGAAGTCGGTCGGCGAGGCGATGGCGCTCGGCCGCAACTTCACCGAGGCGTTGCAGAAGGCGCTGCGCTCGGCCGAGACCGCCGCGGCCGGGTTCTGGACCGCCCCGGACCCGGCCGGGGCGACCGTGACCGGCGCGCTGCGGGAACTGCGGACCCCGCACGAAGGCCGGATGTACACCGTCGAGCGGGCACTCCGGCTGGGTGCCAGCGTCGAGGAGGCGAGCCGGGCCAGCGGCATCGACCCGTGGTTCGTCGACCAGGTAGCTTCGCTGGTGGAACTGCGCGAGCGGGTCCGGTCGGCCCCGTCGCTGGACGCCGCGGTGCTGCGTCAGGCCAAGCGGGCCGGCTGCTCGGACCGGCAGATCGCCGCGTTGCGCCCCGAGCTGGCCGGCGAGGACGGGGTCCGACTGCTCCGCCACGCCCTGGGCATCCGGCCGGTGTACAAGACCGTGGACACCTGCGCGGCCGAGTTCGCCGCGGCCACCCCGTACCACTACTCCAGCTACGACGAGGAGACCGAGGTCGCCGCCCAGCCGGACCGGCCGAAGGTAATCATCCTGGGCTCCGGGCCGAACCGGATCGGCCAGGGCATCGAGTTCGACTACTCCTGCGTGCACGCCGCCGACGCGCTCCGCCAGGCGCCCGACCCGCCCGGCGGGTACGAGGCGGTGATGGTCAACTGCAACCCCGAGACGGTGTCCACCGACTACGACACCTCCGACCGGCTGTACTTCGAGCCGCTGACGTTCGAAGACGTGCTGGAGGTGGTGCACGCCGAGCGGGAGTCCGGCACGGTGGCCGGGGTGGTCGTGCAGCTCGGCGGGCAGACCCCGTTGGGGTTGGCGCAGCGCCTGAAGGACGCCGGGGTGCCGATCGTGGGCACCCAGCCCGAACGGATCCACCTGGCCGAGGACCGGGGGGCGTTCGGCCGGGTGCTCGCCGAGGCCGGGCTGCCGGCCCCCAGACACGGCACCGCCACGTCGTTCGAACAGGCCCGGGCGGTGGCCGACGCGGTCGGCTACCCGGTGCTGGTCCGCCCGTCCTACGTGCTCGGCGGACGCGGCATGGAGATCGTCTACGACGAGTCCATGCTCAAGTCCTACATCGAGCGCGCCACCTCGGTCAGCCCGCAACATCCGGTGCTGGTGGACCGGTTCCTCGACGACGCGGTCGAGATCGACGTGGACGCGCTCTACGACGGCACCGAGCTGTATCTCGGCGGGGTGATGGAGCACATCGAGGAGGCCGGCATCCACTCCGGCGACTCGGCCTGCGCCCTGCCGCCGATCACGCTGGGCGCCCGCCAGATCGACGTGGTGCGGCGCAGCACGCTGGCGGTGGCCGCCGGGGTGGGTGTGCGCGGGCTGCTGAACGTGCAGTACGCGCTCAAGGACGACGTGTTGTACGTGCTGGAGGCCAACCCGCGGGCCTCGCGCACCGTGCCGTTCGTGTCCAAGGCCACCGCGGTGCCGCTGGCCAAGGCCGCCGCCCGGATCGCGCTGGGCGCCACCGTGTCCGGGCTGCGTGCCGAGGGGCTGCTGCCGCCGGTCGGGGACGGCGGTGACCTGCCGTTCGACGCGCCGATCGCGGTCAAGGAGGCGGTGCTGCCGTTCCACCGGTTCCGCACCGCCGACGGCAGCGGGGTGGACACGGTGCTGGGGCCGGAGATGAAGTCCACCGGCGAGGTGATGGGCATCGACGTGCTGTTCGGCACGGCGTTCGCCAAGTCCCAGGCCGCCGCGTACGGCTCGCTGCCCACCGCCGGGCGGGTGTTCGTGTCCATCGCCGACCGGGACAAGCGTGCCGCGATCCTCCCGGTCAAGCGGCTGGCCGACCTCGGGTTCGAGGTGCTGGCCACCGAGGGCACCGCGCAGGTGCTGCGCCGCAACGGGGTGGACGCCCGGATCGTGGCCAAGTTCAGCGAGGGTCCGGGCAACTGTGTGGAGCGGATCCTGGCCGGTGAGATCGCGCTGGTGTTCAACACGCCGTTCGGCAGCGGTGGGCCGCGGCTGGACGGGTATGAGATCCGCACCGCCGCGGTGACCGCCGGCATCCCGTGTATCACCACGGTGGCCGGGGCGGCCGCGTGCGTGCAGGGCATCGAGGCGCTGATCCGCGGCGATGTCGGCGTGCGCCCGCTTCAGGACCTGCACCGGATTCGGCGGGCCGACGCGGCGCGGCGCGCCCGGGACGGCGAGGGGGGCTCGTGATGCGACCGGTGCAGTGGGTCGGGGAGATGTTGTCCAACCGCAGGGTGGGTGCCTACCACCTGATCACGGTCGCCGCGCCCGAGCTGGCCCAGCGGCTGCGCCCGGGCCAGTTCGTGGCGGTGGCGGTGGGCGGGCCGTTCTCGACGATGCTGCCGCGGCGCTGTTTCGCCATCTACTCCACCACACCGCAGGGCCTCTACGCCGGGACCGCCCAGTTCGTGGTGGATGTGACCGGCCCGGGTACCCGGTGGCTGGCCGACCTGAGGCCCCGCGACCGGGTCGATCTGATCGGCCCGCTCGGCACGCCGTTCCTGCTCTCCGACGAACCGATGCGCACGGTGCTGGTCGGGGGCGGGCACAGCGGCGCCGGGCTGCTGCCGCTGGCCGACGCGCTGCACGCCCGGGACTGCTCGGTGGAGTTCGTGCTGGGCGCGTCCACCGCCGACCGGATCTTCGGCGTGCTGGAGGCCAAGCGCACCGGCGCGAGCGTGACCGTCACCACCGAGGACGCCAGCGCCGGGGTGGAGGGCACGGTCGCCGACGTGCTGGAGCAGGTGCTGGCCGGCAGCGGTGCCGACGCGATGTACGCCAGCGGCTCCCGGAACATGCTGCGCGCGGTCAGCGCGGTGGCCAGCGCGTACCACGTGCCCTGCCAGGTGGCGGTGGAGGAACCGATGGCCTGCGGCGTCGGGCTGTGCGCCACCTGCGTGCTGCCGGTGGCCGGCGACGACGGGGTGACCCGGATGCTGCGGTCCTGCGTGGACGGACCGGTGTTCTTCGCCAACCGGGTCCGCTGGGACGCCGCGGGCGGGATCCCGGCCGACTGCCTGGGCGCCGAGGCCACGGGGGTGGGCTGATGCTGGAGGACGTTCTGACGGCTCCGGCCGTGGACCTGACCACCACGCTGGCCGGCACGGTGCTGCCCAATCCGGTACTCACCGCCGCCGGGTGCGCCATGGCCGGCCGCGAGCTGGCCGAGTTTGTCGACGTGTCCCGGCTGGGCGCGCTGGTCACC